>NC_014836.1:1790000-2090000 GCF_000177635.2 Desulfurispirillum indicum S5 | reverse complement strand
ACTGACGGCGGTGGCGCTCATCCTGCGCGGGGCGAGCTTTACCCTGTCTCACCTGGTGGCATTCCGGCTGGAGACAATGCTGCGCACTGAGCTGGCGGAGCACCTGGCCCGTGTTCCACTGGGATTTCTTCTCTCCAGCGGCTCCGGTGCTTTGACCAAAGTCATTCAGGATGATGTGAAAGACCTGCATGGTTTCGTGGCAGACAGCACCCCTCTGCTGGGGCGCTCGGTTACCGCTCCCGTTGTCACCCTGGTGGTGCTGTTGGTCATCGACTGGCGGCTGGCTCTGGTGGCGCTGGGGGTGCTGCTGGCTGGTGTCCTGGTGCTGCGCCTGGCCATGCGGGATCACAGAGAGCTTTCCGAACGCTATGACGCGGAACGGGAACGCATCAACGGGGCGGTTATCGAGTTTGTGCAGGCCATGCCGGTGGTGAGGACGTTCGATGACGGCAGTACCTCGTTTCGACGCTATCATCAGGCCTTGAGCGCCTTCCATGGTGTCCTGGCGCACTGGGTGGAGGCGTCAAGCACCAGCGGACGTCTTGCCATGATCGTGCTGAGTCCGCTGCCCACACTCATAGCCCTGCTGGTGGCAGGCAGCCTGCTCTTCGCTTCCGGCAGTCTGAGTTTTGCGGTCTGGGTGGGGGTGCTGCTGATCGGTACAGGTATGGCGGAGGCGCTGATTCCGTTGATGTGGCTGAGTGGTTTTATCCGCAAAGCCAATGGCAGTGCCTTGCGTATTCAGTCGCTGCGATCCGAGCCGCCTCTGCCGGAGCCGCTGTCCGCGCAGCAGCCTGTGGGCAGCGATATTGTCTTTGATTCGGTGAGCTTCGCCTATGGAGAGCGATCCGGTGATGTTCTGCACGAGGTGAGTTTTTGTGTGCCTGCCGGCACGGTGACGGCGCTGGTGGGCCCTTCGGGCTCCGGCAAGAGCACCGTGGCGCGTCTTCTGCCACGCTTCTGGGATGTGCGCGCGGGTGCGATCAGGATTGGTGGTGTGGATGTGCGCCACATGAGCGCCCAGACCCTGATGTCCCATGTGGCATTTGTCTTCCAGGATACGTTCCTGTTTCACGATACCATTGCCGACAATATTCGCCTGGGCCGTCCCGACGCTACCATGGCCGAAGTGGAACGGGCGGCTCGGGCCGCTCAGGCCCATGATTTCATTGTGCAGCTGCCGGAAGGCTATGAAACCAGGGCGGGAGACCGTGGTGGTCGCCTTTCCGGTGGGCAGCGTCAGCGTATCACCATTGCCCGTGCCATCTTGCAGGATCGTCCCATCGTGGTGCTCGACGAGGCTACGGCTTTTGCGGACCCCGAAAATGAAGTAGCCCTGGTCAGCGCTCTGGCACACCTGATGCGCGGACGGACGGTTATCCTTATCGCCCATCGCCTGCCCACGGTCCAGGATGCCGATCAGATTCTCGTCCTTGAGGGTGGCTGTGTCGTCGAGCGGGGCTGTCACGGAGAGCTCCTGGCTCTTAAGGGCCTCTATCGGCGGCTCTGGAATACCTATGAGCAGGCTCAGGGCTGGTCCCTGCAAAAAATCCGGCCCACAGGAGGCACCCATGACACCCACTGACGCCATGCCGCGCATTGGCATACCCACGCTCTGGCAAACCTATGGGCGCATGATCCAGATAGCCGATGAACGGGCACCCCAGCTGCGTTCATCGTTGATCAGTTCCGCGCTCTCGGCTATTTTTCAGGGTCTGGCCCTGGCGTGCCTGTATCCGATTCTGTCAGCGGTGCTGCGTGAGCCTTTTGATGTTCATGCCCTGTGGGTTCCCGGTGGAATGATGCTGCTTTTTGCGCTGCTCGACTGGGTGTTGCGCTGGCACGGACACACCTTCGGGTACTCCCGCTGTCTGGCTGACGTTACCCATGCCATTCGGGTGCGCCTGGGGAACCAGCTGCGTCTCATGCCCCTGGAAGAACTCTATCAGAGCCGGACCGGAGAGCTTTCCGCCGTGATTGCGGGCAATGTGGACGAAGTGGTCACCCCCATGGGCATGCTGGCCGATACCTTTTTGCGCAGTGCCCTGGTTCCACTGGTAGTGGTCCTGACGACGGCTCTGATTGAATGGCGCCTGGCTCTGGCCATGCTCCTGCTGTTTCCGGTGACGGTGCCCCTCTATCGGTGGCGCAAGCGTCTCTCGGGGGGAAGCATGCGCACGCTGGCGGCTGCCCATGCCCGTACTTCGGCTGAAATTATCGAGTATACCCAGGGCCTGGCGGTGCTGCGCTCTGCCAATGCCACAGGAGTGAAGGCTCGTCGCCTGCAGGAGTCCCTGGTGCATCTGCAGGATGTCCAGGCCAGAAACCAGTGGTCCGGCCTCTGGCCGAGTCTGGTTATATGGACCCTGATTGAGGGCGGGCTTATCCTGATCCTGGCACTGGGAGTTGTCCTGGTCGCTGGTGGCAGCCTTTCCATTGCCATGCTGGCGGCGCTGCTGATTATTACGGTGCGAATTTCCGAGCCCCTGGCGATCATGACGAACCTGTCGGCGGTTTTTGACTATATGGAGGCGGGTTTTGAACAGGTGGAAAAGCTGCTGGCGGTGAAACCGCTGCCATGCCTGCAGCCCTCTTCACTGCCCACGCGTTTTGACGTGCGCTTTGAAGGGGTGAGCTTCCAGTATGCCGGTACGGAGGGCGCAGTGCTCAGTGGCCTTGATCTCCATCTGCCGGAGCGATCCCTGACCGCGCTGGTGGGACCGTCGGGTTCCGGCAAGACGACGATCACGCGCCTGCTGATGCGCTATGCTGATCCCCAGCAGGGTCGCATCATGATCGGAGGAAACGATATCCGGGCCATGGAGCCCGAAGAGCTTATGGCCTGTATTTCCGTGGTTTTCCAGGATGTGTACCTCTTTGACGATACCATTCTCGCCAACATCCGCATGGGCCGTTGCAGTGCCACGGATGCTGAAGTGGAAGCCGCTGCCCGGGCAGCCTGCTGCCATGAATTCATCAGCCGCCTGCCCCTTGGGTATCAGACCCGGGTTGGCGATATCGGTGGCAGCCTCTCGGGAGGTGAGCGGCAACGCATCAGTATTGCCCGCGCTCTCCTCAAGGATGCGCCCATTGTCATGCTGGATGAGCCAACGGCAGCGCTGGATACCGAAAGTGAGCTTTCTGTCCAGCAGGCTATTGATACGCTGGTGCAGGATCGTACCGTTATTGTCATAGCCCATCGGCTTTCCACCATCGTGGGGGCTGAACGCATCCTGGTTCTTGAAGACGGGAAACTGGTGGAGCAGGGAACCCATGAACATCTGCTGGATGCCGGTGGACGCTACCGGGCCATGTGGAATGCCCAGCAGAGCGCCAAAAGCTGGCATCTGGCCGTGGCTGCGGGAGGTGACTCCCGTGACTGAACTGCGCCCGCTGCTGATTGCCAACGCCCTGTGCGTATCGGCGATGATGGCTTTTGTCGCGGTGGTCGGCCCGCTGGTACGGGCTCTGGGATTGGCGGAGTGGCATGGCGGGCTGGCAGTCACCCTGGCTGGCGTATTGTGGATGCTGCTGGCCCGCCCCTGGGGAAGGGCCAGCGACAGGTATGGACGCAAGCCGATACTGCTGCTGAGCATGGGCGGATTTGCCCTGGCCTATCTGCTGCTGGCGGTGGTGCTGGATATCGCCCTGTACCTCTCCCTGGGCGTCGTCGTAACCGTGACCCTCCTGTCACTGAGCCGCAGCCTGATCGGAGCCTTCTATGCGGCTGTTCCCCCTGCCAGCGCGGCCTTGATCGCCGATCGTTTTCCCCGTGAAACCCGGACCTCAGCCATGGCGTCCCTGGGCGCCGCCAATGCCATCGGCATGGTGCTGGGTCCGCTCCTCGGAGGTATGCTGGCCAGCTGGAGCCTGACGTTGCCACTGTATATGGCGGCGGTGCTGCCGCTGCTGGCGGTGGTGCTGCTGTGGCGTTTTCTGCCCGCTACGGAACCTCGTAGTGCCGCTTCAGCGGCTCCGCCGCGACTTTTCGATCCGCGTCTGCGCCTGCCACTGGCGAGTGCCCTGCTTGCCATGGGTACCGTGGTGACCGCTCAGACGTGTATCGGTTTTTTTGCCCTTGACCGCCTGAATCTCGACGGAGCCAGTGCGGCCAGAGTAGCGGGCTCTGCCATGGCTTGTGTCGGGGTCATGTTGATAGCGGTTCAGGTTGCCGTCATGCGGTTTCGTTCCGTTGCACCTGAAGTATGGCTCACCAGCGGAGCTCTGGTTGCGGCTACAGGTTTTGGTGCGGTAACCCAGGTATCCGCGTCTTTGGGTCTGATCGTGAGTTACGGTATTGCTGCGGCGGGCATGGGACTGGTTTTTCCGGCGTTTCAGGCCCTGGCAGCCAATGCGGTGAGCGCCACGGAACAGGGCCATGCGGCTGGTTCGGTTTCAGCCGTCCAGGGGCTCGCCATCGTGATTGCGCCACTGGCCAGTGCGGCGCTGTACGGCATGAACCCAACACTTCCCTATGGCGTGTGTGCGGTGCTGCTGCTGGTTCTGGCCCTCTCTGGCGGGCTGGCGATGCGGCGCAGGTTTTCTGGATAAGTGGTTGATGTCAAAAATGCAAAGGAGCACTGACATATGCGAACATGGGTTTATGCACTCCTGGGGTTATTGGGGGCGGTGATTATGTATGCCGGGGATATGCTTTTTTACTACACGCCCACCCCTGTAACCAGCCTTGAAGAGGATATTTTCCGGATCATGTCCGGTGTTTCTGACTGGCGCCTTCACCTGGGAGCACTGTGTGGGCCACTGGCCACGGTTTTTTACATAGCGGGTTTCTACCACATCAAAAGGGCACTGGCAAAAACGGCTCCGCTCAGCGGAACAGTGATTTTTGTCATGCTGGCGGCGGCTATTGTTTTTGGCGCTGTATTTCACGCGATGTTTGCGCCCTTTGGTTTTGTCTCGCGTACGGATGACCATGCGGTTCTTCTGGAGCAACTCATGGTCACGGCGTTTTCCATGTTTTATTTCTATGCGTTTTTTATGGCCGCTGGATTGCTGTATCTGATGGTTCTGGTTCTGCGTGGGCGTACGCCGTTTCCAAAATGGATACTGTTTTTTCATCCCCTGGTGGTGTGGCTGTGGACTTCATTTTTTGTGTACCTGCCATCACCCCTGCTGGTTCTCCTGGAAGGTGGCAGGTTTAACATCATGTTTGCCCTGTTTTTTGCTGCTTCTGCTGTGGTTCTGTACCGAAACAGGTTGTCTTCGTGAAAGACATTTTCATAATCCGCTGCCAATGAAGTACGCGCCCAGTTGATTTTCCGGTTAGCCGGGTCTATCATGCTTCTTCTGATGAATGGGCCTGAACGCTCACCGGTCGTGCTGGCCGGATATTCTCTTTGGGAGCACTTTGTATGGCAACACACGCTTCTTCTGCGCCATCCATGGACACCTGTACCCTGGTGGCGCGCATAAACAGTGAACACGATTTCGGTCAGGGGACGAAGCGCAGCGCGGAACGGCGCACGCTGATCGTCACCATACTGACGCTGGTGACCATGATTGGCGAGATTGCCGGTGGCTGGCTGACGGGGTCAATGGCCCTGCTGGCGGACGGAATTCACATGGGTGGTCACACGGTGGCGCTGGGGCTGGCGACGCTGGCGTACTACCTGGCGCGGCGCCACGCCCATGATCGCCGCTTGAGTCTGGGCAGTGGCAAGATTGCAGATCTGGCGGCCTACACCAGCGCCCTTTTCCTGGGAGCTTCCATTCTCTGGCTGGTGTACGAGTCGGTGAACCGTCTGCTCAATCCCCAGTCGCTTTATGCCATGGAGGCTCTGATGGTGGCGGTGATCGGCTTGCTGGTCAATCTGGTTTCCGCTTGGCTGCTGGCGGGAAGTCACGATCACCATCACAGCCATGATCACGATCACGACCATCATCATGGGGACTCCCATGAATCTCACCATCACCATCAGGATAATAATCTGCGGGCGGCGCTGGTGCATGTCATCGCCGACGCGGTGACCTCGGTGGCGGCTATTGTCGGCTTGCTGGCGGCCTGGCTCTGGGGTTGGAACTGGCTAGATCCGGTGATTGCCCTGGTGGCTTCGCTGGTGATTCTGCGCTGGTCTTTTGGCTTGCTGCGCCAGACCAGTGCGGTACTGCTGGATGCCGAGGGGCCGAAGCAGCTGCGTAACCGGATTCGCAGCCGTCTGGAGGGGGTTGCCGACAGCCGTGTGACGGATCTGCACCTGTGGTCGGTGGGCCAGGGGGCGTGGACGCTGATGGCTTCGGTGGTCAGTCACCATCCGGTTTCTCCGGAGGTGTACAAGGAGCAGTTGGCGGATATGGCGGGCATCCATCATCCGATTATCGAAGTGTACTACTGTGAGGAGTGTCAGGAGCTGCCGAGGAGGCGGTAAACGGCTTTGCCGAGCCACTCGTGGATGGCCTGGGTGCTGCGCTCGAGATGATGGGCGCGAGGTATCCAGGCGATAATGCCTCCTGGTGGCGGGCTGGCGAAGTCGGTGGGAGCGGGGATGACTTCAAGGCCCTGGCGGCGAAATTCAGGCAGGGCGCGGGGCAGGTGCCAGGCCTGGGTGACCAGCAGAATATGCGTGATGTCTGCGTTTTGGAGGATGGGGGCGCTGTAGCGAGCGTTTTCTCTGGTGGTGCGGCTGTGCTCTTCTCTCCACTGGGCTTCGAGACCAAAGGAGTGTCGCAGGGCCTGATCCATCAGCCAGGCTTCACTGTGGAGTTCGCCGTGTACCCGTCCGCCGCTGACCAGGATGGGCAGACCACTTTGTCTGGCCAGGTGTGCTCCATAGGCCAGGCGTCGCCAGGTGGCGTTGCCGGGGGCGTCTTCCGCGCCAAATTCCGGTGCGCCGTAATCGCGTCCACCGCCCAGGATGACGATAGCCTGGGCGCGGCGTATGTCTTTCCCGGTGGGTGGGGGGTGCTGCTGCAGGCCACTGTGCAGCCAGGCACTGGTGACGGGCAGGCTGAGCAGCAGCAGGCTCAGGAGGCCGATGCTCCACAGTGTTATGCCCAGACGACGGTGGCTCCTTATGCACAGCAGGCTGCCGACTGCGATGAGCAGGGCATTGATGACGGGAGGCAGTACCAGGTACTTCAGCAGATTCAGCACGGGGGATGGCTCTCCAGCAGGCGCTCGAGGTGCTCCCGGGCGAGGAAGACCTCAAGTATCCAGTTGCCTTCATCGTCGAGGGTTTCGTTGACAATGGCGTTGCGTTCGTAGAGCAGCGCGCGCAGTTTTCCCTGGGCGGGGCCAAGGACGATGTGGCTTCTTTTCAGCTGTGGTTCCAAAAGCTGGGCGACGGCCTGGCGCAGCAGATCAAGTCCCTGTCCCCGCAGGGCGCTGATCCATACCCGCCGGGGCTTTCCTTCGTCGTCGTAGTCGATATGGGGCTCAATGCCTTCGGGGATGCGGTCGATCTTGTTCATCACCTCCAGCTGTGCCACTTCGATGGCTTCAATATCTTCCAGAACTTTCAGCACGGATTCCCGGTTGCGTTCCAGCTCTTCGTGGGAGGCGTCCATGACGTGGAGCAGCAGTGTGCTTTCACGGGTCTCCTGCAGGGTGGAGCGAAAGGCGGCCACCAGGGTGTGCGGCAGGTGGCGGATGAATCCCACGGTATCGGCCAGGAAGGCGTCGGGCATGCCGGGCAGGCTGAGGGAGCGGATGGTGGGGTCCAGGGTGGCGAAGAGCTGATCGTGGGCATAGACGGTGGAGGTGGTCAGGGCGTTGAAGAGGGTGGATTTGCCAGCGTTGGTGTAGCCGACCAGCGAGATGGTGGCCTTCTCGTGGCGGGTGCGGTGCTGCCGGACCTGCTGGCGCTGGCGGGTGACTTTTTCCAGCCGCTGCTGAATATACTCGATGCGTTTGCGGATCAGGCGACGGTCTGTTTCCAGCTGGGTTTCACCGGGGCCACGCATGCCGATGCCGCCCTTCTGGCGTTCCAGGTGTGTCCAGCCCCGTACCAGGCGGGTGGACATATAGCGCAGCTGGGCAAGCTCCACCTGGAGTTTGCCCTCAAAGGTGCGGGCGCGCTGGGCGAAAATATCGAGGATCAGGCCGGTACGGTCGATGACCCGGCACTGAAACAGTTTCTCCAGGTTGCGCTCCTGGGTGGGGCTGAGGGTATGGTTGAAGATGGCGATTTCAACGGCCTGCTCTTCCACGTATTGGGCGATCTCCTGGGCTTTGCCGCTGCCGATGTACAGGCGCGAGTCGGGCTCGTCGCGGTTGCACTGAAACACGCTGAGTACTGAAGCGCCGGCGGATTGCGCCAGCTCCATGCACTCATTGAGATCTTCTGCATCCATGGTCTGTCGGGAGAAGTTGACATGGACGATGATGGCCTGCTCGCCACGTTGATATCGGTCAAACAAGAAGTATCCTTTCAGCTCTTCCTGGTACATTTACCGGAAAGATCTTGACAGCAGTGCAATATGCCACGTATTTCTATAAAACCCTTCACAGGAAAATGCATTTTATCATCAAAAGCGAGAAACAACACGACCATGTTCACGAAATATTCTTCCCGTATGCTGCTGTGCCTTTTCCTCCTGCTTTCTCCCCTTTCCGCTCTTTCCCAGCCCGACTCCCGTGTGGTGGTTGCCTCTGCGGGCACCAGCGCCCTGACGATTACTGCCGACGCGCCGATTTTTAACCGCCCCGATGGAGACGCCATCGGAACCTGGTACGCGGGTACGCCCTTTACGTCCAATGAGGAGTCTGGCCCGTGGCTGCGCATAACCGGATATTTCCCTGAAGGGAGCTGGAAGGCCGCGCCCGGGATCTGGTGGGTGCACAAGGAACATGTCTTCCAGGATATTCCACAGGAACGAAGCGTGGAAGCGCGCACCTATGAGGCGGTGCAACTGCTCTATGTGCGTGATGAGGCCGGGGGAGAGACGGTTCTGGACACATGGGAGGTGGGCAGTCGCTTTACCTCCAACCGGCAGGCCGGTGACTGGATTCGCGTTACCGGCTATTTTCCCGGTGATGCCTGGACTCCCAATCGTGAATCCTGGTGGGTACACCGCAGCGGAGTGCGGGATATCACCCGCCCGACGGTACCGCTGGTTCCATTGAAGCCGGGGCACAGCCGGTATATTGTCATCAACAAGGAGAGTTTTCTGCTCAATGTCCATGAAGTGGACTCACGGGGACAGGAGCGCATCATCTATACCGCGCTCGTTGGGCTTGGGCGCGATGAGTGCATGCCACGGGAGCAGGGGGGCAACTGCTACTTCACCGAGCCCGGTGAGTATGCCGTTCGCTGGAAGATCTATGAGCCCGATGGCATCGAATGGTGCATTCCTCCCTCCATGGAAAAGGAGGAGCGTTATGCGGCGGATATTGCCGCTGGACAACGCTGTTTTCCCGGCGTGCTGGGCAATTTTGCCCTCAATATCGGCAAGACTTACGCAATCCACGGCACTCGCAATCTGGACAGCATCGGCCAACGCATGAGCAGCGGTTGCATCCGCACCCATAATGATGTGGCTGAGCAGCTGTACAAGCTTATGCGTGAAGGGGATCGGGTGGTGATTCAGGAGGGAGATTCCTGACGGGCAAAAGGCTGAGCATTAGCCGCAAATGAACGCCAATAAGCGCGAATGGGAGAACTTGAACCTTTTCAGACAGTATCTGCGCAGGCGCAGCAACGGGTGAGAGGATCTCTTCTGCTTGACAGGGTTTTGGATTTGTTCTGTACAGAAAACGCCCCGCTCACGTGTGTGAGCGGGGCGGCTGTTTATGTGCGTACTGTGCTGGCGATCAGAGGAAGGGAATCAGCAGCAGGGCCACGACGTTGATAACTTTGATGACGGGATTGATGGCGGGGCCGGCGGTGTCCTTGTAGGGGTCACCGACGGTGTCGCCGGTTACCGCAGCTTTGTGGGCTTCGGAGCCTTTGCCTCCATGGTGGCCGTCTTCAATGTACTTCTTGGCGTTATCCCAGGCGCCACCACTGTTGCACAGGGAGACCGCCACAAAGATACCAGTTACGATGCAGCCGATGAGGACGCCAGCGAGAATCTTGGGGGCAGCGTCGGGCGCGATCATTGTTCCGATAATAACCGCCAGGATAGGCACCAGCACGGGCAGCAGAGCGGGAATGATCATCTGCTTGATGGCTTCACCGGTAACGATATTCACGCACTGGTAGTAGTCGGGCTTTTCGGTGCCTTGCATGATTTTCGGATTGTTGCGGAACTGACGGCGGACTTCTTCGATAACGGCGCCGGCAGCTTTGCCAACGGCTTCCATGGCGTAAGCGCCTACGAGGAAGGGGACCATACCACCGATGAAGAGACCAGCGATGACGAAGGGATCAGAGAGCAGGAACTCCATGGTAATGCCCTTGATGCGCTCCAGGTCGACTTTGTAGGCGGAGAAAAGTACGATACTGGCCAGTCCGGCGGAGCCGATAGCGTAGCCTTTGGTTACGGCTTTGGTGGTGTTGCCCACGGCGTCCAGTTTATCGGTGACATTGCGCACGTTGGCGTCCAGCTCGCTCATTTCAGCGATACCACCGGCATTGTCGGTGATGGGGCCGTAGGCGTCGAGGGTGACGATCATGCCGGCCATGGACAGCAGACTCATGGCGGCAATGGCCACTCCGAAGACGCCAGCCAGCATGTAGGAGAAGATGATGCCCATGACGATGACCATGACCACGG
This sequence comes from Desulfurispirillum indicum S5, assembly GCF_000177635.2. NCBI lineage: Bacteria > Pseudomonadati > Chrysiogenota > Chrysiogenia > Chrysiogenales > Chrysiogenaceae > Desulfurispirillum > Desulfurispirillum indicum. The sequence continues at coordinate 2,079,326 of NC_014836.1, read as the reverse complement.
GCGCTGTGGATTGCAATCCAATGGCCAGTCCGGCGATGATGTTGGTGGCGCTGCCGGATTCACTGGCGGCGGCAATTTTCTTCACGGGGCCATAGGCTGTGGAGGTATAGTATTCCGTGATGTAGAAGATCAGTCCGGTGACCGCCAGGCCGATGATGGCACAGAAGAAGACATTCAGCGGGTTCTCCACAAAGCCTTCCAGCATCATGGTGGTGGCGGGATAAAAGAGGATGGCGCTGATGATGGCGCTGATGGCCAGTGATTTATAGAGGGAGCCCATGACATTGTCATTGGTGAGTTTGGTGTAGAAGCTGCCGATGATGGAGCCCAGGATGCTGATACCGCCGAGAACCAGGGGGTAGGTGACGACGCTGAAGCTGTCGCTTACCATGAAGGCGGCAATCAGCATGGCCGCGATGGCGGTTACGGCATAGGTTTCGAAGAGGTCAGCCGCCATACCGGCGCAGTCGCCCACGTTGTCGCCCACGTTGTCGGCAATGACGGCCGGGTTGCGGGGATCGTCTTCAGGAATGCCTGCTTCCACTTTTCCCACCAGGTCAGCGCCAACATCGGCAGCTTTGGTGTAAATACCACCGCCAAGGCGGGCGAACATGGAGATAAGGCTGGAACCGAAAGCCAGGCCGATCAGGGAGATGACAGCGGCTTCATGGCCGTGGCTGCTGGCAGGCATGACAAGGGTCAGGATGAAATAGTAACCGGCAACACCCAGCAGACCCAGGCCCACAACCAGCAGACCAGTAACGGCGCCACCCATGAAGGCAACCTTGTGGGCGCTTTGCAGTCCCTCGCGGGCCGCGGCCGCTACGCGAACGTTGGCACGGACGCTGACGTTCATGCCGATAAAACCAGCCAGGGCGCTGAGCACGGCACCAATGATAAAGCCGATGGCCTGGAAGGCGCCATGGGCAAAGTCTTCAACCAGTCCGATAAATACGAAAATAGCGATAGTTACAATGATGCCGACAATGGCGATTGCCTTGTACTGGCGCGTCAGATAGGCCGATGCGCCTTCCTGAATCGCGGCAGCGATGGAGGTCATTTTCTCGTCACCAGCGGGCATGGCGGAAATTTTTCTGGTAAACACCAGTCCCATCGCAATTCCCAGGATTGAACAGACCAAGGCAAATAACACAGACGTCATGAGGGTTCTCCTTCAATGTGTATTCTGCGGGGTATCACCCCGTTACATCCTTTATAATAAAGGCTTCAACGGCTTCAATGGTGCAGTCGGGACTGCGGTAGGCCTCCTTGGGCAGTCCAGCCTTGATGCAGGTAAAGCTGAGGAACTCCTCACGGCTCCACTGGTGCTCTATGGCGACCTGGGGCAGCAGAACCCCGCGCTGAGAGCCAAGGGATACCATGAGGCCGTGGCGACCGACAACGATGTCATCAATGCCTACGGGCTTTGGTGGAGCCAGAACCGTTACTTCAATGGCGATCATCTCAAATTCCGTGGCCTGGAGCGGCTTGAAGCGATAGTCGCCGAAAGCCGCCGCGCAGGCCATGGAGGTGAGGTTCTCTCGCAGTGGCTGTGGCAAAAAAGTACCTATGCAGCCGCGCAGCTGACCCTCCAGGGTGAGGGTCACGAAGAGACCGCTTTCCATGGCCGGGATATCATAGTGTGCCTTTGGGCTCACGAGTTTGAGCTCCTGGCCGATGGTGTCGCGCACCAGCTGCAGCATCTCCTGCTGCTGGTGGTGGGGCAGACTGCCGAGGTGTGAAGACATATTACTTCTTTTTCCCGTACAGCTTGCTGCGGATTTTCAGGCGCAGGGCGTTGAGCTTGATAAAGCCCTCCGCGTCAGCCTGATTGTAGACCTGATGGTCTTCTTCGAAGGTGGAGATGTTGGCGTCAAACAGGGAGTCTGTGGCCGACTTGCGGCCGGTGACGCTGACGTTGCCCTTATAGATTTTCATGCGGACGGTGCCGTTGACGGTCTTCTGGGTCTCGTCGATGAGCGCCTGCAGCGCTTCGCGCTCGGGGGAGAACCAGTAGCCGTTATAGACCATGGCGGCATAGCGGGGGATCAGGGAGTCGCGCAGGTTCATGACTTCGCGGTCCATGGTGAGTTCTTCCATGCCGCGATGGGCTGCGTGGTAGATGGTGCCGCCGGGAGTTTCATAGACGCCACGGGACTTCATGCCCACATAGCGGTTTTCCAGCAGATCCAGCCGTCCCACACCGTTGGCGCCGCCGACTTTGTTGAGGTACTGGAATATCTCCAGGGGTGACATGGCTTTGCCGTTAATGGCCACCGCGTTGCCGTGCTGGAAGTCAATCTCCAGCCAGGTTGGCTTGTCAGGGGCTTTTTCCGGGGAGACGGTCAGGACGTAGACATCCTCGTCGGGTTCCCACCATGGATCTTCCAGATTATTACCCTCGTGGGAGATATGCATCAGGTTGCGGTCCCGCGAGTAGGGGGATTTCTTGGCTGGTGGTATTTCGATATCATTGTCTTTGGCGAATTTCACCAGGGCGTCGCGGGAGTTGAGATCCCATTCGCGCCAGGGGGCGATGACCTTGATGGACGGGTCGTAGTGGTAGGCGGCCAGCTCGAAGCGTACCTGGTCATTGCCCTTGCCGGTGGCGCCATGGCTGATGGCATCGGCGCTTTCGCGGGCGACAATATCCATCATGCCCTTGGTGATCAGGGGACGGGCGATGGATGTTCCCAGCAGATAGCGGCCTTCATAGACACAGCTGGAGCGCATCATGGGGTAGATGAAGTCGCGGGCGAACTCGTCGCGCAGGTCTTCGATGTACACCTTGGACGCGCCTGTCTTCAGGGCCTTGGGTTTGACGGAGTCCAGCTCCTCTTCCTGGCCGAGGTCGGCGGTAAAGGCGATGACCTCGCAGTCGTATTCCTTGATGAGCCATTTGAGAATGACACTGGTGTCAAGGCCGCCGCTGTATGCCAGGACAACTTTGTTCACGCTGGTTTTTTTCGACATAGGTTCCTCCAGGGAGTTAAAGGCATATCGTTAAGAAAGAACGAGCTTGGAATGGCGGTCAGCCCAGTCCGGAACGCCTGCTAGGCCATCAGGTGAACCATGATGGCTTTCTGGGCGTGGAGTCGATTTTCCGCCTGGTCATAGATAATGCTGCGGGGTCCGTCACAGACTTCGGCGCTGACTTCCTTGTCGCGATAGGCGGGCAGGCAGTGGAGAAACTTGCAGTTGGGGGTGCCAAGCTGCATGAGCTTTTCCGTGACCGTGAAGCCTTCAAAGGCGCGCAGACGCTCCTGCTGTTGGTCCTCCTGTCCCATGCTGGCCCACACGTCGGTGTAGACGAAGTCAGCACCTCGGATCGCTTCAGCCGGATCGTGGGTATAGTGTATGGGCGCTCCCGTTGACCGGGCAATGGTGCTGGCTTGCTGTGCCACATGATCAGCCACTTCGTAGCCTTTTGGTGAGGCGATGCTGATACTGTAACCCAAACTGGCGGCACCGTAAATAAGAGAGTTGGCGACGTTGTTGCCGTCGCCGACATAGGCCAGTTTGATTTCCTCGAGGGGCTTGTCACTGTGTTCCAGCATGGTCATGACATCGGCCATGGCCTGGCAGGGGTGCAGGAGGTCACTGAGACCGTTTATGACGGGGACGCTCGAGTGTCTGGCCAGCTCTTCCACCGTGGAGTGGGCAAAGGTGCGGATCATGATGCCATCCACATAGCGCGAAAGCACCGCAGCGGTATCGCGGATCGGTTCGCCGCGTCCCATCTGCAGGTCATTGGAGCTCAGGAAGAGCCCAACGCCTCCCAACTGGAATATGCCGGTTTCAAAGGACACTCTGGTGCGGGTGGAGGACTTCTCAAAGATCATGGCCAGGGTTTTCCCTGCAAGCTTCGGGTGGGCAATATTCTGCTTCAGCTCGCGTTTCAGGGTGAAGGCCAGGTTGAGAATATGGGTGAGCTCATCCTTGTGGTAGTCCCGCAGTGCCAGAAAGTGCTTCATGTAAGGTTCCTTATGGTGTTTTCCAGGATTTCAAGCCCCTGGGAAAGACCTTGCCGGTCAATGGTCAGGGGGGGCAGCAGTCGGATGGTGGAGGGTGAGGTCTGGTTGATGATCAGGCCGTTTTGCAGGCATGCCTTGACCAGATCAGGCATTTCGCCGGGCAGTTCCAGGGCGTACATCAGGCCGAGGCCGCGATAGGACATAATGGTGCCGCGTCCGAGCATGGCTTCGCAAAGTTCGCGCAGGTGGGCTTCCATGTGCTGCACATGCTCCAGAATGCCGTCGGTTTCAAAGGCGTCCAGCACTCCCATGGCAGCGCTGCAGCACAGGGGATTGCCGCCGAAGGTGGAGCCGTGGGTTCCGGGAACCATGTGGGAGGCAAAGGGTTCTTTGGCAAACATGGCGCCGATGGGAAAGCCATTGCCAAGGCCTTTGGCGATGGTGAAGACATCGGGTTCGATGTCGTAGTTCTGAAAAGCAAACATTTTTCCGGTACGACCGATGCCGGTCTGCACTTCGTCGAGCATCAGCAGGATATCATTATCAGAGCAGAACTGGCGCAGCTCTCGAACATAGCCTCTGTCGAGGGGGTGGACTCCGCTTTCACCCTGCACCAGTTCCACCAGTATGGCGGCGGCACCACGAGCCGCTTTGGCCATGGCTTCCATGTCGTTGGGCTCCACGTGTTCAAAGCCGTTGAGCAGAGGGTTGAATCCCAGTTTGACCTTTTCCTGGCCCGTGGCCGAGATGCCTGCCATGGTGCGGCCGTGAAAAGAGCGCAGCAGGGTGATGATCTTGAAGTTATCAGCTCCGCGCTTGTTGAAGGAGTACAGGCGCGCCAGCTTGACGGCTGCCTCATTGGCCTCGGCGCCGGAGTTGCAGAAAAAACCCTTGCAGGGGAAGCTCAGCTCGGTGATGCGTGTAGCCAGGGCTTCCTGGAGGGGAATCCTGAATATATTGGAGGTGTGTACCAGTCGTGGAAGCTGTTCCTGGACGCTGCGTATGACGTGGGGGTTGCTGTGACCTACGTTGACAACAGCAATGCCGGCCAGCAGGTCGATATAGGACTTACCGCTGGTGTCCGTGAGGGTGTAATTGCTTCCCTGTTCAAAGGCAATGTCCATACGCTTGTAGTTGTTGATGAGATGAGTTTCTAGCATGTTTTGTTCACCATGACGTATTCGAGAAGTTCTGTTGGCAGTATATCCTGAATAAATTCAACACATTGTTCAGTGACCTGTTCCACGTTCCAGCTCTCCATGACACGGGTCGCCAGGTGCTCGCTGCGGGCGGGATCGAGATCCGAAAGCACGACACGCACTTCGGGAATAGAGGGGGTGCGAACGCTGAAAGACCTGTACCCCATTCCGTGGAGAATAGGCAAGTAAAATATATCAGAAGCGGTTTCGCCGCAAATGTTGACGGGTATGTTGAATTTTTTTGCGGTCTGGGCAATGTGGTGCAGCACCCGCAGTATGGGGGGGTGGTAGGGATTGCACAGGTGCCCCACCCCTTTGCTGGTGCGATCGCTGGCCATGACATACTGGGTGAGGTCGTTGGTGCCGACGCTGATAAAGTCGATGTACTTGACAAAGGCACCAATGCTCATGGCGCTGGCGGGGGTCTCCACCATGATGCCGATGGGCACGGAGGCGGGCAGGGCGGGATTCTCCCGGCGCAGTTCCGCCAGCACCTGTTCTGTCAGGGCCCGTGCGCGGATGACTTCATCGGGGATGGTGACCATGGGGAACATGACTCTGAGGTCAGTCCACTGGGCCAGCGAGAGAATCGCCCTGAGGTGGGTGGCGAATTCCTCGGGCCTGCTGAGGCTGTAGCGGATACCGCGACGGCCCATGGCCGGGTTGTCTTCGTGCTCCATATGCAGGAATGAGGCGACCTTATCAGACCCTATGTCCACGGTACGCACGGTGGTGGGGAGGTAGTTGCACTTTTCCAGGATGGACTGATAAAAGGCCAGCTGCTCCTCAAAGCGGGGAAAGCGCTCCATCTGGAGGATCATGAACTCGCTGCGCAGCAGGCCGATTCCGTGGGCCTGATACTGGGCGAGGTGGATGGCTTCAGCCGGGATCTCCACGTTTCCGTAAATCTGCACGTCGGTGTCTTTACGCTGAAAGGACGAAGAGACCATGATGGTTTTGTACTGGATAATGCGCAGCTGCCGCTGGCGAAAGTCATCTTCCACCTCTGGCGTGGGATTGACGATGAACTGTCCCCGGTAGGAGTCGATGATAACGGGGCAGTCCTGCACTTCGCCGAACTCAATGCCGGTGAGCATGGGAATTTCCATGCTCTTGCAGAGAATGGCCGTATGGCTGAGGGCCGATGTCTTGGCCGTGACGGCGCCGACAATGCCCGATGAGATCAGCAGGGTGATTTCACTGGGGGTGATGTCGTTGGCGTAGACGATAGCTCCCTGGATTTCACTGCCGTAGGAGAAGTCCTCGGGCTCTTTGGGGTTGCTGTTTTGCTGCTGGGCGTATTTCACCACAAGGCGGGTGACGGTGAAAATGTCATTCATGCGCTCACGCAGATAGGTGTCTTCCACACTGGCAAAGGAGGCTGAGACCTCCTGTCTGAATTTCTCCACGGCGTATTCCAGGGAGTAACTTTCCTGGAAGATGGATTGTCTGACCGATGTCACGAAGGAGTTGTCATCAAGCATCATGATCTGGGGCTCAATGATCAGGCGCTGAGCTTCCCCCAGCAGATCGCTGATCACTTCGGCGCTGTGCTGCAGTTCCGCCCGGGCCAGATGGCGCGCCTGTTCAAAACGCTGCCACTCGCCCTGCTGGTCAGCAGAAGCGATATAGATGGACTTGATGCGGTTGTCCGTCTCGTGCAGCCGCACCAGCCGCCCCAGGGCAATGCCGCTGCTGACGCTGTGGCCGTAGTAGGTCTCCACCAGTTACTCCTCGTCGAATCGTCTTGTAAAGAGGTCCTCCAGAGCATCCACCGCCTGGTGAGCATCGCTTCCGTCAGCTTCGATGAGCACTTCGCTGCCCAAGGGCGCCGCCAGCATAAGAAGGCCGAGGATACTTTTGGCGTTTACGCTCTTGTCCTGGTAGGTCAGATTGATGCTGCACTCATAAGCGGTTGTGACTCGCACCAGTTTGGCGGCCGCACGAGCGTGCAGACCCAGCCGGTTCTGGATTTTCAGTGTCTTTTTTGCTTGCATACTCATACGCTCTGCCTGAAAAATTCGATTATAAACATAAAAATGGAAATCAGAATAATAAAAACATTTACCCGCATGAAGTGAAAAAAAATCAGATTGCAGATAAGAAACACTATGGCAATTCCCATGTAGAAGGGTGCAAAGTGCAGAAACACCTGGTACATGATGAGCGTGAACAGGATTCCGGCAAGGATATAATGACTGTTCTTGAGTCCGTCGATACAGAGATGCAGCAGGCCTGGCTGGATTTTCTGCACCACGGACATGCCGTGGACATAGCCCAGGTAAAAACCGTAGAAGCGGGCGGTGAGTGTTACCGCCAGGTAGAGAATTATGGGAACCCACAGGCAGAGGGGGCGCAGGGGCTCAATGAAGTACATGGTGACCCCCAGGGCAAAGACGGCCGGGCGGAAGGTGGCCCAGAAAAAGGCGTCTCCAATGGCGCCGAAGAAGCTGGCCAGGGTGTTTTTGTACTCACTGCTGAGGTGTTCGCCGCGCTGGATTTCGTAGTTCAGCGCCACGCCGATGACGACCCCTGCCATGTACGGGTTGGTATTGAAGTAGCGGGCGAAGTGGCGCATGCCCTTGACGGGCATTTTCAGACGTGAAAGCTCAGGGTAGGCGGCGTAGAAAACCCCGATGCCCTGCATGTTATTGAAATTCCACGAGCTCTGGATGAAGAGCAGGCGCCAGGCAACCCGCAGCAGTGACAGCGCCTTCATGCCATCAGCCCCAGGGCGATGATGCCGCCGCCGATGAGGCAGCCGGCCAGGAAGTAGATATAGGAGCGGTAGTCGCGGAAGCTGTCATGGGCCAGGAAGAGAATGCCGATCAGTGGCAGCAGCTTCCACTGCAGGGCCAATCCGCTTTCCAGGCCATGCTTCAGGAGCAGGTGTCCCGCCATATCGTGGATCAGGGACAGGCCGATCAAAACAGTCCAGCCAATCAGAATTCCGTTGAGCCAGTTCAGGGGGATTCCCACCAGGTGAAAGCGTTGGGCCATGGAGTAGTGGGCGCTGAGGATTCCCTGCTTGGCGTAGTTGGCAAAGACTCCATTGGCGCTGCGGGCCAGGTAGTCCATTTTCATGGCAACTACGGTAACGGGAATGCACAGGAGAAAGAGGATCATCAGTACCTCTGGCCGCACCTCTCCCACGGAGGCTGCAAAAGCAGCGATGGCCGCTGTCACCACGGACTCGTTGGTGTACATGCTGGCGCCCACGGGGATAAAGGTTATCCACAGGAGCTGAAAGGCGGCACCCAACAGCAGCCCGGTGGCCCAGTCGCCCATGATCCAGCCGGTAAGGGTGCAGGCGATCAGGGGCTGGCATATGCCAAACTGTCCGAAGGCATAGCGGTCTGATTCTATAAGGGCGAAGGCGCCTGTCAGCAGAAGGAGCTGGCTCAGAGTATAAATTTTTTCTCTCCTGGAACTTTCTGGAAGACAATCACCGCGCCCGTTGCCTTGAGGTTGCGCAGACGGTCGAGTTCGTCGTCCGAGATATAGATGGAGTTAAACTCCTGTTGACGGCTGCTCTTCTTCTGCATGCAGCCGATATTTATTTCCTGGACGGGGTGTTGCTGCAGCACTTCTTCCATCTGCTCCACGGAAGAGAAGAGAAAGAGGGTTTCGTCGAGGGTGTCGATGACCTCTTCGCACTGCGGCGGTGTCATGAACTGTACGTCAATGCCCCGTGGTACCGCGCTGCGGTAAATCTGCTGTCGCAGAGGATCCACCGCAACCCGGCTGTCCACGACGACAATAGTGCGGGCTTTCAGGTGCCTCAGCCAGCCGTGTACGACCTGGCCATGGACCAGCCGTTCATCAAGGCGGATAAAACTAGATTTCTTCAACTTTTTGCCTCATGACTTCCGACGCAATGACAATGCCGTCGATGGCATCGGTTTTTGCCATCTTTGCCAGGGCGGTAGGGGTGGGAGCCTCGGCGCGGGAGGTGAGAACCTTGATCAGCATGGGCAGATTCACTCCGGTCAGCACTTCAATATTGGCAGTATTCAGATACGAAAGAGATATATTGGATGGAGTGCCGCCAAACATGTCCGTGAGTATCAGGACGCCTTCACCCTGATTGACATCTTTGAGGCAATCTTCGTACTGGGTGAAAATGGTGTCTACATCGTGCTGGAAGTCAATGCTCAGGAGCTTGACATGCTCCTGGGGGCCGATGATTGACTGGGCCGTTTCCAGGAGCTCGTGGGCCAGGTTGCCGTGGGTGGCGAGAATAATACCTATCATGCGCTGTGCCTCAATGGGAGAGAGTTTCAGGGGTGAGAAATATCCCTGTGGTAAACGAAAACATGGTAATCGTCGCGCTGCTGGTAGTACTCCGACCAGTAGCGGGCCAGGGAAACACTGCGGTGTTTGCCGCCGGTACAGCCAAAGGCGATGGTGGCGTAGGACTTTCCTTCCTGGATATACCAGCGGAAAAGAGAGTCAAAGACCTGTTGCCAGAGGGTCAGGAACTCTCCGGTCAGGGGCGCCTCCATGACGTAGTCGTAGACATCCTGCTGCAGGCCCGTTTTTTCTTTGAGTGCCGCCACAAAGTGCGGGTTGGGAAGAAAACGGACGTCCACCACATTATCAGCTCCTTTGTATATACCATATTTAAAACCAAAGGAAACAAAGGATATGGTCAGGCGCCGCGGGGTTTGCCCTTTGGCAAAGAGCACCACGAGCTTCTCCTTAAGTTGGTGAATGCTCAGGCTGGTGGTGTCGATGACCAGTTCAAAGAACTCTGACCAGCGGTAAATGCTGTCCTTTTCCTCCTTCAAAGCACTGGCCAGCTCTCCGGAAAAGGGGTGGGCGCGTCTGGTGATGTTGAAGCGGCGAATCAGTTCCTCGTCGTCGGCACACAGGAAGAGCGAGCGGACGCGGATGCCTTTGCGGGAGAGCTCCATGAAGTACTGCTGCAGATCCAGCTGGCGTGAAGTGAGCTGGTAGCCGCCGATGACAACGCAGATCCGTTCGAAGGAGCTCTTGCGCAGCTCATCGATGAGGGCTTCCACCATGGTCAGGGGAATATTGTCGACACGGTAGTACCCCAGATCCTCAAGGACAGCGGCGGCAGCGGTTTTCCCCGCGCCACTCTGTCCGGCAATAAATACAAGCTCCATGGCTACGCGCCTCCCGTACTGCCGTCTGCGGTTTTGGACTGGATTCGATTATGCAGTTTGCTCATGAAAGTTTCAACCGTCTGATATCCCATGTTTTGCAGAATGGTGTTCCGTGCCAGCACCTCAAGAATTTTGGCGATGTTCCTTCCCGGAGTCACCGGAAGGCAGACCACGGGAATGTCGATGTCGAGAACATGGCGAAAACTCCTGGTATCTCCCAGTCGCTCCAGTTGAGCGGCATTCTGGCGCTCCCAGCTTTGCAGCTCAATGATCAGCTCCACTTTTTTGCGCCGACGCACGCTGGCCGCGCCGAAAATATCCTTGATATTGATGATGCCCAGTCCACGAACCTCCATATGGTGCTCCAGCTCATTGTTGGAAAAGGCCACCAGTTCGCCGGAGATATTTTTTACCAGAACCACATCGTCGGCCACCAGGCGGTGACCACTGGTGATCAGGTCCAGGCAGCATTCGCTTTTGCCGATGCCGCTCTCCCCGGTAATCAGCATTCCGACGCCGAATATATCCATCATGCCACCGTGGAGGGTTGTCTGCTCCGCCAGCTCAAACTCAAGATAGCGAGTGACCGTGGCGATGACGTGACTGGAGGTCTGCACGGTCTGCAGCAGGGCGACTCCATGTCTGGTGAAAAGTTCCAGCATCCAGGGTTCGATAGGCTGGGGATGGTGTGTGATGAGCACCGCCGGAAAGGGGAAGGTCAGGAAGGACTCCAGTTTGCGGGTCGCTTCGGCGCGGCCTATTGAGCCCAGGTAGCCCATCTCGGTCTGGCCGAAGATCTGGATGCGGTCTTCGTGAACGAATTCGGTGTACCCGGTCAGTGCCAGGCCGCTTTTCTGGATACGTGGCTGGAGTATCGTGGCGGAAAAATTCGCTGCCACCAGAATCCTGAGACCCAGGATATTGCGGTTATGTTCATAGAAGTCGGCTACCGTCAGCATGTTGGCCTCTTATGGCGCAGGGAGCGATGGAGCGCTTTGCGGCGGGGGAGTTGGATCCGATAAGAAACGGCGGCATGGATATCCATGCCGCCGGATGCTCAGATGCGGGGGAAGCTTATCCCAGCTGGGTGCGCAGCATGTCCACGCGGTTCGTCTGCTCCCAGGAGAATTCGCCCCGTCCGAAGTGTCCATACGCGGCAGTGGGCCGGTAAATGGGACGCAACAGGTCAAGGCTGGTGATAATACCCTTGGGCGTCAGGTCGAACACTTCCTGGATGGCACGGGCAATGCGATCCTCATCAACGGTGGCTGTCCCGTAGGTGTTGACGTTGATGGAAACAGGTTTAACCACGCCGATGGCGTAGGCCAGCTGGACTTCGCAGCGGTCGGCATAGCCTGCGGCGACGACGTTCTTGGCAACCCAGCGGGCGGCATAGGCAGCGGAACGATCCACTTTGGAGGGATCCTTGCCACTGAAAGCGCCGCCGCCGTGGCGGCCCATGCCCCCGTACGTGTCGACGATGATTTTGCGTCCTGTCAGGCCGCAGTCTCCCATGGGCCCGCCGATGACGAACTTTCCAGTGGGATTGATATGGTAGGTGATCCTGCTTTCGTCAAAGAGTTCGGCGGGGATAATCGGCTTAATCACCTGCTCGATGATGTCATGATGGATGATGTCCTGGGTTACGGACTCCGAGTGCTGGGTCGAGACGACCACCGTGTCCACATATACCGGGCGATTGCCCTCGTAGGCGATCGTCACCTGGGCTTTGCCGTCGGGGCGCAGGTAGCTCAGGGTCCCGTTTTTGCGTACCGCTGCCAGGCGCATGGTCAGCTTGTGGGCCAGGGTGATGGGCAGAGGCATGAGCTCTTCGGTTTCCCGGCAGGCAAAGCCGAACATCATGCCCTGGTCACCGGCGCCACCCACATCAACGCCCATGGCGATATCGGGGGATTGCTTGTTGATGGCGCTGATGACGCCGCAGGTTTCATAGTCGAACCCGTATTTGGCACGTGTGTAACCAATCTCGCGGATCGTCTGGCGGACTACCTCGGGAACATCCACATAGCAGCTGGTGGTGATTTCCCCGGCCACGATCACCAGTCCTGTGGAGACCATGGTTTCACAGGCAACCCGGCCATGGCTGTCCTGGGAGAGGATGCCATCGAGGATGGCGTCGGATATCTGATCGGAAATCTTGTCGGGGTGTCCCTCGGTAACCGACTCAGATGTGAATAGTTTTATGCTCATGATTCTTCCTCTTTCTTGGCCTCAATGATGATATAGCAGTTCTCGTCCTGACTCACCTGGTAGGTGGCAAGCAGAGGAGCCAGCATCTGAGAGGGGTTCACCTGTGTGCGCAAAGAGAAAAGTGCCTTGTTGTCATCCATCAGCAGGATCTTGTCCAGGTGTACATGATCCTGGGACCCCAGGGTATCCAGGGTATCCCAGAGGCTGTGGCTCTCCTTGACCTGATAGAGCAGTACCGTGCAGGTGATGGCCTCATCCAGCAGGCGTGAGAAGAGCAGGGCTTCCAGTGCATCCATATCGATATCCCAGGCGATGTTCACCTGGTAGAGCAGATCGCGCTCAGCCACTTCCAGTATCGTGTAGCCCCGCACAAAGCTTTGGGACGCGGCCAGCGCCTCCTTGGCGGTTATGCCGGTGAGGTACTGTTCGCCGACGCCTTCGGAGGCCGTGGCTACCATTCGCAGTATGGCTTTGGCGCGGCTGCGGTCAATGGCCTGGGTCTTGTAGTTGACCTGCTGGCTTGGCAGGGTGACTCCCCGCGCCTCAATGGTCAGCGCGGCGGCCGGTGAGGCCAGAAGTGCTGCTGAGGTTATGCACAGAATGACAAGCAGTGCGGTTTTTTTCATCGGGTTGCGCAGACCTTACACCTGTTCGAAGTGGTTGAAGAAGAAACTGATCTCTATGGCGGCGTTTTCATCGCTGTCAGAACCATGCACCGCGTTTTCGCCAATGCTGAGGGCGAACTCCTTACGAATGGTGCCGGGTTCCGCTTCAGCGGGGTTTGTGGCTCCCATGAGCTTGCGCCAGGCGGCGACAGCGTCGGGTTTTTCCATCGCCAGGGCGATGATGGGAGAGCGGCTCATGAACTCGGTCAGTTCACCGAAGAAGGGACGCTCTTTATGGACGGCATAGAACGCCTGGGCGTCCGCAAGACTCAGCTGAACTTTTTTCATGGCGACGATGTTAAAGCCGGCTTCTTCAATTTTCGCGATAATTTTCCCGGAAATGGCGCGTTCTACGGCATCGGGTTTAATCATGGCAAAGGTTCTGGACATGTGTACTCCTTGAGACAATTTTGTTCCCGTATAGTAAAGCATGGAAGCTTTGGGGTCATGTTCAGGTGCTGTCTTCCCGGCGCTTGAGGGGGAAGAGCTTCAGGAATGTCTTCTCCTGCAGGCTCTGGGTCAGTGCTGCCAGGGTAAAGTGGGAGAACTGTTCGTCCATGGTTCCGATGGAGGAGCAGCCTGGGCAGAGCAGCTGGTACTTGCGGGAGACGAAACCGCAGTGAGAGCAGCGGAAACTTTCCTGGTTCAGCGGGTAGCGGTGGATGAAGACGCGACTGGCTTCTTCGGTGTTGCCCTCCTGGTAGTGCAGCATGGCCAGCATGTGAAAGATGTGCACCGAGGTTTCACCGCGGGCGATGACCTCTTCCAGCAGATCAAAGGCGTCCTGCTTGTAGCCGCTGATATACAGGTAGTGGCTGAAGTGCTGCACCGTGGAGACCTCGAATCCGAAAGTGTCCAGGCGCTTCTGGTAGCGCTGGCGGATGCCATCCTTGCCCAGGTAGTCCTGGTAGGCGCTCTCCATGAACGGGTAGATCATGCTCCCCACGGCGTGGGGGGCCTCCAGGGCCACATCCAGGTAGGGCAGCCCCTTTTCGGGCCTGTCGCGATGTTCGCGGGCAAAGGCCAGGTTCGAAAAGAAGTTGCGCTGGTACTGCTTGTGGGACGATTTCAGGAAGCTCTGGTCTTCTGTCTGCTCGTAGAGGAGGTAGAGGAAGAGGGAGATCTCGTACTGATAGTTCTCTCCGGTCAGGCGGGAGAGCTTCTTGTAGGCGTCAACCACCGCTTCGTATTCAACCAGCTGGATGCACACTTCGATGAGCAGCGCATAGCCTTCGATGGAGTCTTTCAGGGAGAGGAACTCCTTGAGGGATTCCTTGGCGCGATCGTGCAGGCCGGCGGCCTTGTAGTCCTTGGCCAGCTCCAGCAGGGAACGCATGAAGATATCCTGATCCGCGCTGATCTGGAGGGTCTTGTGGATTTTGATGGCCTGTTCCAGTTCGCCGCGCTCGCGCAGGAGCTGGCCAAGCGCCAGGTAGGCGTACTTGTCCTCGCTGTTCAGGCTGAGGGCCTTCTGGATGCCCTCAAAGACATAGTCCTTGCGGTGACTCTCGTCACTGGAGGAGCCTTTAGTCTTGAGTCGTGTCAGCATGCTCCGAATGTCCTTTTGGTATTTCCACAGGAATTTTTTCAACGGTGACTTCTTTGAGTTTGCGGTTCTCGTCTTCCAGTTGGTGCAGGCGTTTTTGCTTCCTCTTGATTTCGGCCTTCAGGTGGAGCTGGTCTATGATCATGGTAAGATACATAACCGCCGCTCCGATGGCAATAGCGGCAATGACCAGCAGCACGGCAGGTACGTCACGCTCTTCGCCGGGGTAGAGGGCGATGAGCACGGAGCCGCTGTTCAGGTAGGCGAAAACGATCAGGTACGCCAGTAACGCAAAGCGCACAAGGTTTTTGAGAATACTCACAGGCATGCCTCCATCTGTTGCTGGATCAGTCGAGCCACTTCCTCGCTGATGGTTTCCAGGGGGTGCAGGTATTTTTCGCCACTTTTGCGGATGGTGATTTCAACGCTGGACTGCTCCAGGGTTTTCTGGCTGATGGTCAGGCGCAGGGGGATGCCGATGAGCTCACTGTCGATGAACTTCACGCCTGGCCGCTCGTCGCGGTCATCATAGAGCACATCGCAGGTGGCTGCCAGACGCTCGTACAGGCTGTCGGCCGTGGCGCGGCTCTGTTCATCGCGGGAGGGGTTCACTGTGCATATGACCACCTGATAGGGGGCAATGGACATGGGCCAGATGATGCCCTTGTCGTCGTGATTCTGTTCAATGGCGGCTGCGGCCGTGCGACCGACGCCGATGCCATAGCAGCCCATCACCATGGGTTGCTCCTTGCCGTTGCGATCCAGGTAGGTAGCCTTCATGGACTGGGAGTAGACCGTGCCGAGGCGGAAAACATGGCCGACTTCGATGCCGCGCAGGATATTGAGTTCGCTGTGGCAGCGCGGGCAGCAGTCGCCTTCGATGACGGTACTGATATCGGCAAAGCGCTTTTCGTCCAGGACAGCGGGGCTGAGGCCGCGCAGATGGAAATCCGCTTCGCCAGCGCCGCAGATGATCTCATCCAGTGAGCGCAGGCTCGGGTCAAGCCAGTAGCGGGTATCGGCGGGCAGATTGATGGGCCCCATGTAACCAGCCACGACGCCGGCTTTGGCCAGGGCTTCGCCATCGGCGGCATGGAGGGCCTTGCCGCTGAGCCGCTCCAGCTTCACCTGGTTGACCTCGCGGTCGCCGCGTACAAAGCCGAGGCAGAGCGTACCCTCCTCGTCCATGAAAGCGACGGACTTCACCAGGGCTGCCGCTGGCAGGCCGAAGAACTCTGAGAGCTGCTCCATGGAGCTCAGGCCCGGCGTGGAGACTCTTTCTCCGGTGGTGCTGCCACGGGGAGTGCACTGATAGGTATTGCCATTGAAGGCTTTTTCCAGGTTGGCAGCGTACGAACACTTGCTGCAGCTGGCGATGCCGTCTTCGCCCGAGTTGGCCAGCACCATGAACTCATGGGAGAATGAGCCGCCGATCTGCCCCGAGTCAGCTTCGACGGCCTTGAAGGAGAGACCGCAGCGCCGGAAGATACTGGAGTAGGCGCGGTACATCTTTTCGTAGGTAGTGGCGGAAGCCTCATCGTCCACATCAAAGCTGTATCCGTCTTTCATGATGAACTCGCGCCCGCGCATCAGGCCGAAGCGTGGACGTATCTCGTCACGGAATTTGGTCTGGATCTGGTAGAGGTTTTTGGGCAGGTGGCGGTAGGAGCTGACGGCGTGGCGCACGATGTCGGTAATGGCCTCCTCGTGGGTCGGGCCGATGCAGAAGTCGCGGCCGTGGCGATCCTGAAAGCGCAGCAGCTCTGGCCCGTATTTTTGCCAGCGCCCGCTTTCCATCCACAGCTCGGCGGGCAGGGCGGCGGGCATCATCAGCTCTTCAGCGCCTTCCCGTGTCATCTCCTCGCGGATGATGTTTTCTATCTTGCGCAGCACCCGCCAGGCAAGGGGCAGGTAGGAGTAGATGCCGGCGGCCGTCTTCTTTATGTAGCCGCCGCGCAGCATGAGCTGGTGGCTGATGACTTCGGCGTCGGATGGGGTCTCCTTGGCTGTAAACAGAAATGCTTGTGAGTAGCGCACAATTCCTCCTGTGCCGTATTACATGTATCGGAAAAAAGGGTTATGCTTCTTTTCCGCGCCGATGGAGGTGCGGGGGCCGTGGCCGGGGATCACCACTACCTCATCGGGCAGCCCAAAGAGCTTGGTTCTGATGGAGTGGATCAGCTGGTCGTAGTTTCCGCCGGGCAGGTCAGTGCGCCCGATGCTGCCCTGGAAGAGCGTGTCGCCGGAGAACAGCAGATTTTCCTCGTTGAGGTAGAAACAGACGCCGCCGGGGGTGTGGCCGGGGGTTTCAATGACGGTGATCTGACTGGCTCCCAGCTGCAGCGATGTCTCCGCAGAGAGGTAGGCGTCGGCCGCCGTGGCGGGCAGGGCCTGCAGCCCGTAGAGCTGCGCGGTCTTGTCGGCGTGCATGGCCAGCGTCTCGTCCTGCTGGTGGATCAGGTAGGTGGCGTCGGGATACTTCTTTTTCAGAGCGCTCAGGGCGCCGACATGGTCAAAGTGGCCATGGGTATGGAGAAAGTAGCGGGGGGTGAGGTGGTGTTCGTCAAGAAAGCGGGTTATGGTGTTGGCATCGCCGCCGGGGTCAATGACAACGGCATCCCCGGAAGGGCTTTCGAAGAGAACGGCACAGTTTGCTTCAAGCGGACCAACGGCAAAAACATGATACTGCAAAAAAACCTCCCTGATGGGACGGGAAATCCGGGAAAACAGGTGTTTTCCGAGGATCGCATCCGTCTGCGGACGCCAGTTGGCGAACCTTAGTATATACATTAATCCGTTGATAAAAACCAATGGAAAACATATACTCGGCTTGCCTTGACGGAACTTTCGAAACCTCTTCTGCATACATTTCAAAGGCACTTCAACGGAGTACCCATGCAACCAGTTATTGTGGAAATATTCGGCTTTTCGCTGCGCTACTACAGCCTCATGTATATTCTTGCCGCCTTCAGTGGCTTTCTGATCATGAAGAAGCTTGTCCGGGAGCGGCAGCTGGGAATTCCCACCGAGAAGATCCTCGATATGGTCTCCTTTGCGTTTATCGGTGGCATTATCGGATCCCGCGTCTACTATGTGGCATTCAACTGGGAGTACTATGCTGGCGACCTGCTGGCCATGGTGGCTGTATGGCAGGGTGGGCTGGCGATTCACGGCGGTCTGATCGGTGGCGCCATGGCTGCCTGGTGGTACGGCAAACGCCAGAAGTTTGACCTGTGGCATATTGCCGATATCGCCGGCCTGTGCGTGCTGCTGGGCCAGGCCTTCGGACGCTTTGGCAATTTCATGAACGGCGATGCCCACGGCATTCCCACTGCCATGCCATGGGGAGTGGTATTCCCCCCTGGTTCCATCGCCGGTAACGAATTCCCCGGCATCCCCATTCATCCCGTCATGCTCTATGAGATGCTGCTCAACCTCTTTGTCTTCACGGTGCTCTTTGCCCTGCGTCGCCATTTGGTCAAGGGCGAGCTGTTTGGCTGGTACCTGATCAGCTACGCGCTGATTCGCAGCTTCACCTCCACATTCCGCGCCGACGATCTGCTGCTGGCCGGCATTGCTGTGCCCTACCTCGCCAGTGCCATTATGTTTGTCCTCGGCGCCTGGATTATCTGGGTGCGCAGAAAGGCGTACTATGGGTAAGTATGCCCACCTGAAAGGGGAGATATCCGGCCTTTCGCGCCAGGCACTGACCCGTCTGCGCGAAGAGGGTCTGCCTGCTACCCCCGACTACTTTCAGATTTTTTTCGAGCATTATGCCGGGGTGAACCCTGCGCTTTCCCGCGATATTCACGCGCTGGAATCCATCGACGAGACTTCGCTGGATGTTCTGTACCAGCGGCACTTTCCCGCCGTCGATGGGCAGAGTCTCAAACTCCAGGAGGAGAGCCAGAAGATGGTGGCGCTCATACTCGAGCGCCTTTCCGCCACCCTTGACCAGTTTGGTGACGATCGCCAGCAGAAGCTGGAATCACTGAAGGAACAGGTCAGCCAGGGTCATGTCAGCCTGGAAACAGCTGTTCACATCCTGGGCGATGAGATCGGCGCCGTGGCCCGGGAGTACGGCAAGATGCGCAGCTCCCTGCAGGAGTCATTACACCGTATGGAAGCCCTGCGACAACGCTATGAGGAACTGGGACAGCGTGCCAGACGGGATTTCCTGACGGGCCTGCTCAACCGCCAGGTGCTGGAGGAGATGCTTCAGGAGATCTGCCTTGGAGAGCACCGTCATCCCCTGGGTCTGGTAGCCATGGATATAGACAACTTCAAGGAGATCAACGATACCTACGGGCACCTCTGTGGGGACAGTGTCCTGAAGCTCTTTGCCCGGAAACTCGGCGAATACGTGCGTCGTGATGACCTGGTATTCCGCTTCGGGGGCGAGGAATTTATCGTCATCCTGCCGCAGACCAACCTGGCGGCGACCTATCAGCTTGCCGAGCACATTCGCCGTCATATTGCGGAGCATGTCTTCCACTTGGAAGCAGGCGGTCAGCTCAGCGCTGACATCTCACTGCGCCTGACAGCCAGTTTTGGCGCCGCGAGTCATGTTGCCGGCGAGAGCCACGAATCTCTCCTGGCCCGGGCCGACCAGGCCATGTATGCCTCAAAACGCGCTGGCAGGAATCGCACCACCATTGCCGCGCATCCGGAACACCCGTAACCAGCTGAAGTTTTCTCACGACACGCGCATGCGCGCGAACCCAGACAAGGAGTTATTATGGCACGATGGAATATCCCCGAATGTCAGTGGAGCGATGAGCTGCTGACCCACAATGAGAGTATTGACGCGCAGCACCGGGAACTGGTGAAGCGGATGGGGCAGTGCATTGCCTCCCTGAACGCGCCCCACGAGTTTTCCTTTGAAGAAGAGCTGGAAATTCTGGATCTTGTGGTGTTTTTGCTGGATTACGTGATTGCGCACTTTTCCCATGAAGAGCGCATTATGATTGAGAGTGATTTTCCCGATTTCCTCTCCCACCGCATAGCTCACAGCTACTACATCACGCGTCTGGTGGAATTCAAGAACCGCTTTAAACAGGAAGGCTTCAATGAAGGGCTCGCTGAAGTCTTTCACCGGGAGATCGTGGAGTGGCTGGTGAATCACATCAAGTATGATGATCGGCGCATTGCCAGCTGGAGTCAGTCCGGGGTTGCGCACAAACCGTCTCCCCGTCACCTCTGACAGGCTGGGAAGCCCTTATCTGCGGCGTTGCACGCAGTGCTCCAGGGTTATTTCACCGCGTTGCGATAGAGCTCGCTGGTACGCTGGAACGATTGCTGGAAGCGGGCGATGAGATCTTCCATCAGCCCTTCTTGCTGGGAGATTTTGTCCAGCAGCGGGTGATCGGGTGCGCACTCGACGATATATATATCGGTGCCAAGGCCCATGGAACGTGCCATGGTGTTGGCGGCTGCCACCACGTGCACCTCGGGGGCGTGTGATGGCGCTGGCGAGCAGTGGTGACGCGCCACATCGATAAAAACCGAAGGCATTTTCCACTTTTCCAGCAGGTAGGCACCCGCTTCGCCGTGGGTGAATCCGAACAATTCCCTTTCCACCTCCTCAAAGGGCCGTGAGTTCTGCCGGGTTATTTCCAGAACTTTCTGATACTCCTCATGGAGCAGGCTGTTGAGGACGATTTTCCCCACATCGTGGAGCAGACCCACGGTGAAGAGCGTGTCGCGGTTGAGCTGAGCTGAGTGCTCGCCCAGCAGTTCGGCGAAAATCGCCACCGCGATGCAGTGCTCCCAGAGCTGGCCGGGATATGCCTCGTATCCTTTGGGCAGATTCTGATAGTAACGACTGACCAGTGAAGTGATGAGAATCCGCTTGATGGTATTGCGTCCCAGGTAGGAGATGGCCATCTGGATGCTGGTAATCTCCTGGCGCACGGAGTAGTAGCCGGAATTGCACACCGCCAGGATGGACGCCGTCAGCGCCGGGTCGCAGGCCAGCTGGTCGGAAATAAGCCGCGTGTCGGAGTTTTTGTCGTCCAGCAGCTCAAGCACATGGATGACCAGGCTGGGGATGGGAGGAAGGGTGTTGATATTCTGCAGTAACTCTTCCAGGGTCAAGGGCTTCATAGGGGTTCCTCCTCAGAACATCCAATGCGAAAGGTCATGATTTTTCCCGTACCGATATGCAGGCGCAGGGAGCAGGCATCAGCGGCCTGACCGAGGCTGGCGGCGGCTATGGGGAGTCGCTCTTTTTTCAGAAAATCCAGCAGTACCCGACGGTTATGGCTTCCCAGTCCCGATGAAACCGGGTTTCCCGGCAGTCCGCCGCCACCGGCAAGGCCGATGCGGATTCTTCCAGGATCCATGCCGGCGCCATAACAGGCTTCAAAAAAGAGGGCCAGCCCAGGAATTCCGTAGAGATATGGGTTGTTGTCGGAGATGGTGCATTCAGGCAGGGCAAAGTGAAAGAGGCCACCGAGGCGTCGTTGCTGGTCGTGAACGCAGATGGCCACATTGGACACCAGTGAGCGTGTTGCCAATACATCGTCCAGATGGCTGGAGAGGAGATAAGAGCCAATATCCACAATGTGTTCACGCATTTTTTTCTACAACCTGCCCCAAAAGTCTGCTTCAAGCTCCAGGTTCATGTCTGTGCAAAGGCAGTATTGTTGCCTGGAAAACGAACTCACCATACTATAAAATGCTGTTTCCTCAAAAAAAAATTTCAGAACCCTCACCCGATGATACCTATGGAGAACCTTTTGCGACTGGACGACTACCTCACGCGCCTGGATTCAGAACACAAAATCATACACGCTGTCCAGGGTGAGTACGCCCCGACGCTGGCAGCCCGGATGGCCCTGGAGCAGCTGCGCCTCGGCGACCAGGGCTGCGCCTTGCAGCTGCATGCGCCAGCTTCAGCCGCGCTGCCCATCTCACTGGTGCTCAACACCTACTCCACCGAAGCGCGCCTGCTCAGGGCGCTGGGCATCGGTTGCGCCGATGACCTGAGCCGCAGGGTGCGTCAGGCCCTGGATACCCTGCTCCAGCCGTCAGCGGATTGGCGTACCGCCTGGAGCGCCCTGCAGGAGCCCCGGCGACAGTATCAGGACAGGAGTGCCGCATTTCCCCATAGCCTTGATCAATCCGCCTCCCTGGCGCTGCTGCCCGCCCAGCGCAATTTCCCCGCCGAGACGGGCAGCTTCCTGACCGCCGCAGTGCTCTTCGCCCGCGACGAGGCCAATGGCATCACCCACGCCGGCATCTACCGGATTGGTATTCTCGGCCCGCGAACGGCCACGGTGCATTTCCTGCCCGGCAGCGATGGCGAGCGGATCTTTCAGCGGTATCGCCAGCGCGAAGAGCCCCTGCCCGTGCATATTGCCCTGGGGGTGCCGGCATCCCTGCTGGTGGCCGCCGCCGCTCCCCTGCCACCCCAGTTGGATGAGATCAGCTTCGCCCAGTGGCTGGGTGGTCCCTTGCCCCTGGTCTCCATGGCAGGAGCAGAGATTCCCGCCGATGCGCAGATCGTGCTCAGCGGCTTTCTTCATCCCACCGAACAGCAACGGGAAAGCCCCTTCGGAAACCATACCGGCTACTATACCGAACCCCGACCCTGCCCGGTTTTTCACCTGGAACGCATGTGGCTGAAGGCGCGGCCCGTGTGTCAGGGCATTGTCACCGGCAGGCCGCCCACCGAGAGCCATGTGCTGGGCGGCGTGGTGGAGCGCATGCTTGCACCGCTGCTGAATCACAGGCTGCCAGGCATTGTGGATTTTCGCTTTCTCCCGTGGGGCATGTACCACGGTGCCGCCCTGATCCTGCTGAAACCCGGCACCGATGTCGCGGATATCCTTCCCCTGCTGCGCAGGCTGAAGCCCTTCGTCCGCTCGCGGCTGCTGGTCTTTGTGGTCAGCCATGACGGTCTTCATTGGCCACCATGGCAGACGGCGCTTGCCGGTCTGGACTGTCAGCGGGGAATTTCTCTGCATGACGGGTGTCTGGTGGTGAATGCCACCGGTTCTGCCAGCAATGGGCGGGCTTTGTCCACGCAGAGGCAAAAGCTCCTTGAGCAAATGCGACAAAAAAGTGTAGAATTCGCCTTTGCCTGGCACGGGCAGCAGAGGCGGATCGCCTTCTGCTTTGCGTCATCTTTTGCCGATGCCAGGCAAGCCGTGGAAGACAGCTCCCCACTGGCACCCGATGTGGTGGTGGTACTCAGTCCGCACCACCGTGGCGGTGACGATACGACCCTCTTCTGGCGAGCCCTGAATAACGTCGAGCTGTCCCAGGGGCTGTGCCGGGTTGGCGACACCCTGATGCTCAATGCCCTCGACACGCAGCCTCCCAGGCAACCCATTCCCCTGTGGTAGACGGGGAACTGCCGCCTGTATGAAACCGCACCCCTTGAAGGAGTTCCCATGACACGCACCGCGTCCATTGCAAGAAAGACCCGCGAAACGGAAATCCACCTGCAGCTGGATCTTGATACCACGCCTGAAGCCGCGTCAATTCGCACCCCCGTCGGCTTTTTCACCCATATGATGGAAGCCTTTGCCAAACACTCCGGCTTTGGCCTCACACTCAGCGTTGAAGGGGATGTGCACGTGGACGACCACCACAGCGTGGAAGACACGGGCATCTGCCTCGGCCAGGCCTTTCAGGAAGCCGCCGCTGACAAGTCGGGCATGGCCCGCTTTGGCTGGGCCGTCATCCCCATGGACGAAAGCCTGGTGGAAGTGAGTGTGGACTTTGGCGGACGCCCCTGCTTCGTCATGAACGGCTTTGAAATCACCGGCAAGGTGGGCAGCTTTGACGTGGAGCTGGTGCGCGAATTCTTCGCCGCCGTGGCCGCCAGTGCCGACATGAACCTGCACATCAACGTGCGTTATGGCACCAACAAGCACCACATCATCGAAGCCTGCTTCAAAGCCTTTGCCCACGCCTGCCGGCAGGCCCTGGCCCGCAACCGCGACGGTGTGCTCTCCACTAAGGGAGTCCTCTGATGGGCAGCACCCCCCGCGTTGGCATCTTCGACTACGGCATCGGCAACCTGCGCAGCGTCCAGAAAGCCTTTGAAGTTCAGGGCGTCGAAGCCCACCTCTACACCACCGCCGAACAGCTGCAGCAGTGCGACAAACTGGTGCTGCCCGGAGTCGGCGCCTTCGGCGACTGCATGAAGGGCCTGGAAGCCTCCGGCCTGCGCCCCCTGGCTGAGCAGTGGATCGCCGACGGCAAGCCCCTGCTCGGCATCTGCGTCGGTTTTCAGATGCTGCTGGAGCGCTCCCACGAATTTGGCACCCACCAAGGGCTGGGAGTCATCAAAGGCGAAGTCAAACCCTTTCGCGGCGCCGTCTCCGCCGAACTGAAAATCCCCCAGATGGGCTGGAACACCGTGCGTTTTCTGCAGCCCAGTGTCCTGACCCAGGGTCTGGCAGAGCAGGAGCACTTCTACTTCGTCCACTCCTTCTACTGCGACGTGCAGGAACCCGGAGCCATCCTGGGCCAGACCGAATACGGCATCACCTACTGCACCGCCCTGCAGAAAGGCCGCCTCTACGGCACCCAGTTCCA
Organism: Desulfurispirillum indicum S5; assembly: GCF_000177635.2. NCBI lineage: Bacteria > Pseudomonadati > Chrysiogenota > Chrysiogenia > Chrysiogenales > Chrysiogenaceae > Desulfurispirillum > Desulfurispirillum indicum. The sequence continues at coordinate 2,055,047 of NC_014836.1, read as the reverse complement.
CCCCGAAAAATCCTCCGCCGCCGGACTCCAGATACTCAAAAATTTCGCAGAAAAAGGATAAATCCCCATGATGGTAATACCCGCCATAGACCTTAAAGACGGAAATTGCGTACGCCTCGTACAGGGCGACATGCAGCAGGCAACCGTATTTGGCGACAACCCCGCTGCAATGGCCACCCGCTGGGCCAGCGCCGGAGCCGCCATGCTCCACATCGTCGACCTCAACGGCGCCTTCGCCCGCAAACCCGTCAACCAGGAAGCCATCAAGCAGATAGTCTCGGCCATCAATATACCAACAGAGCTGGGCGGCGGCATCCGCAACATGGAAACCCTGCACACCGTCATGGAGCTCGGCATTACCAACCCCATCCTGGGCACCGTGGCCGTCTCCGACCCCGAATTCGTGCGCCAGGCCTGCGCCGCCTACCCCGGCCGCGTTCGCGTGGGCATAGACGCCCAGAACGGCATGGTTGCCGTCAACGGTTGGGCCGAAATCACTGACGTACGCGCCACCGAACTGGCCAAATCCCTGGAAGACGCCGGAGTGGAAGCCATCATCTACACCGACATCTCCCGCGATGGCCTGATGCAGGGCATGAACGTGGAAGAGTGCGCCAACCTGGCCCGCAGCATCAGCATCCCCGTCATCGCCAGCGGCGGCCTGACCTCCCTGGACGACATCCGTCGCCTTAAAGAGCATGAACATGAAGGCATCTGCGGAGTCATCGCGGGCAAAGCGATCTATACCGGGGCCATCGACCTGCACGAGGCAATAGCGTTGGCAGGGGAGTGAAGAAACCCGGATGGACACGGGTACAGAACAGCCGATGACAACCGCGAATGGACGCGAATAAACGCGAATGGGGAGCTGCAAAAACAAGAGATATTATCCGCAGATGGACGCAGATTTGCAGATAAATGCAGGGTGGTGAAGACAGGTTTCTCACGGAGCACGCAGGGACGCGAAGGAAAGGCGGTGAGATTAACCACGGAATACACAGAGGGCACGGAAAGAGGAGAGGCAGATTTCGTAGATAAAGGCAAATAGAGAAAGGCAGTTTCTCACGCCAAGGCGCAAAGACGCCAGGGGAAATCCTAGCAGCCGTTTGTAACCACGGATGGACTCGGATAAAGACGGATGTGGAAAAACGGAACAGCCGATGACAACCGCGAATGGACGCGAATAAACGCGAATGAAATCAGGCTTTCACCTGAGCCAGTTTCTCCATTAAACATGCAATTTGAAAAAGCGTACTTCTGAAGCGAAGCATTGTCGCGCCAGTCGATTCAGTCTGCATGATATCATGGTAAATGTTACGGGACACTGTTAACATCCATGAAAATGACAGATATGTGATTTTGCTCCTGAATCGGCTCATGGAAATGCTCTGCGTTTAGATCGACTTAACAAGCTACTCCCCCCATCTGCGGTGTTGCCGTTGTCGTTTGCACTCCATGTGCTTTCCCATTCGCGGTTACTTCCGCGCTTTCCTTAGCGAGCTTTGCGGCGAGAGGTATGTCTTCCCCTCTTTTTCCGTGCCCTCCGTGTTTTCCGTGGTCAAATCTTTCCCTGCCTTTTCACTGCGTCTCTGCGTGCTCCGCGAGAAACCTGTCTTCATGTTCCACTGCATTTATCTGCGCAAATCTGCGTCCATCTGCGGACAGTACCGCCTTCTCTTCCCATAGACCTTGTATGACATTTCCTCATTCGCGGGTATTTGCGTCCATTTGCGGTAACTGCCCTGCCTTCCGTGGTTAATCCCCTTGCCTTTCCTTGGCGTCTTTGTGAGCTTGGTGTGAGAAATTGCCTTTCTGCAGTTGTCTTTCTCTGCGCGTTTCTCCGTGTCCGTTTGCGGTAAACCTGGCTGTTGCTCTCTTCCCCCGATGCTTTGAGGGCTGTGTGCGAGGTGCTGTCTTTGATTGTTTTCCCCTGGATCAAAGAAGGGTATCGTGGGAACTGGTCGGGTGTGGTATAAGAGAGTGGTTCCCATGGACAGGATTTTTCTGACATGCCTGTGTATCAGACGATGCGTCAGTACCGCTTTCTCCAATAACCGTTTCCATACAGACACAGGTGGTGTCCTATGCCTGCGGAATTTTTGGCCAGAACCGAGCGGCGTCTTTTCAGGCGTATTCTGAGGGGGTTTGTTCTGCTGATTGCCTTTCTGGCTTTCGGTCTCAGCGGATTTTACTCCTATCAGCAGCTTCAGCTTCTGAAGCAGTACAGCAGCGATTTTAAAGATTCCTATATCGACAGCCAGTTTGCTCTTCTGCGCGAGCACCTGCAGCGCGAGGTGACGATAATTCGCTCAGAGCTGCTCCAGGGCACGTTTGATCCTGCCATGACTCTGGAGCGCCTGCGCCAGCATCGCATCGGTCCGAGGCTCAATGGCTACTTCTTTGCCCTGGAGGTGAGGAGTATGCGTGGCGGCCCGGATTTTGCCCGGCATCTGCTGTTGCCGATAGATCCTTCCCAGGTCGGTGTCCCCATGGACTCGTCATTGCAGGACAAGCATGGTTTTGCCTACCGCGAAGTCTATCTGCAGCAGCTGCGGGAAACGGGTACGGCGCGGGTTACCTACTGGTACGAAAAGCCGGATGCCGAGCGAACCGTCAGCGAAAAGACCAGTTATCTGGTGCTTCTGCCTGAGCTGGACTGGATTATTGGTGCAGGTCTCTATCTTGATGACATTGAAGAGGTTATTGCCTCCCATACCCACCAGCAGCGCCAGCGTCTGCTGGCCAGCTTTGTCTTCTCGGTGCTGATCACGGCGGTCTTTATTGTGGCGGCGCTGTACTTTGCCTGGAATTATAATCTGAACCTGATGTCCCTGCTGAGGAGTCTGCGCAAGCAGATCCAGGATCGCGAAGAGAAGCTGGTTGCCCTGAATAACAGTCTGCAGAACCGGGTGGACCAGGCGGCTGTCGAGCTGGAGCGTCAGTATCTGGTGGATGCGCTGACGGGCATGGGCAATCGCGCTCGTCTGGCCAGGGATCTGGCTTTTGTGCGCAGTCCACGTACCTTCTGCCTGGTGGATGTGGATGGTTTTCGGGAGATTAACGAAATATTCGGCATCAGCAGTGGCGATATTCTGCTGCAGGAGCTGGCTCGCCGCATTCAGGAGTGCTGTGAGGGCGGGGTGGTCTACCGTTTTTCCGGCGACAACTTTGTGGTTCTCTGTCCCCGGGTTGAGGATTCAGCACTGAGCCGCTACCTGGAAACTCTCCACGACTGCCTGGTGGATAATTCCCACACACCTCCCGCTATTGCCGATGTGCAGTTCAATGTGACGGTAGTGGGCACCAACGAGGCTTCCAATCCCCTTGGACGCCTGGAGATGACCATGCATCACGCCAAGGCGCAGCGCCGCAATACCTTGTGCTATTCCGAGGAGTTTAACGCGGTGCAGCGCTATCGCCAGAATATTGCCATCACGCAGAAGATCCGGCAGGCGATTGATGAGGATAGTGTCTTTCCGGTGTTTCAGCCTATCTGCGACCTGCAGAGCTGCGAGATTACCAAGTATGAGTGTCTGATGCGCATCCGCCATGGCGACGAGGTCCTGAGTCCCGGAGAGTTTCTCAGTGTGGCTCAGCGCTCCAAACTCTACCCGCGCCTGGTGGGGATCATGCTGCGCAAATCCTTTGCAGCCTTTGCCAACAACCATTACATGTTCAGCATCAATCTCTCCTACGCCGACATCGTCAACGAGGATATCCGCCAGTCCATCATGGATCTGCTGACGCCTCACAACGCAGCTCGCGTGATTTTTGAGATCCTGGAGTCAGAAGGTATCGACAACTACGGGGAGGTTTCGCGCTTTATTCAGCAGGTCAAGGAGCTGGGGTGCAAGGTTGCCATTGACGATTTCGGCAGCGGATACTCCAACTTTGAACACATCATGAAGCTGCAGGTTGACTATATCAAGCTCGATGGCTCACTGGTGCATGGTCTGCGCGACGACCCCAGGAATCTCCATATAGTGGAAAGTATTGTCTTTTTCGCCGGGAAGGTGGGCATTCACATCGTGGCCGAGTTTGTCAGCGAACAGGAGCTGGTGGAAATAGTCCGGCGTCTGGGTATCGCCTATGCCCAGGGGTATGCCATCGGCAGGCCAGAGCCGGAGCTTCTGCTTCAGCCGCCATTTGAGTGTGGGAACGGGAGCCGTCCCCTGGGTGAATGATTATTTTCAGCCAGCCGCTGCTGTGGTACAAAAATGACGCGGTGGGATCAAAACCTGCCCTTCGTGAGGAGAGTCTATGCTGGACGTTTTTTTCTATGAAGCCTTTGAAGAAGAAGCCGAGGCGCTGCGCCGTTTCCTGCCTGCCGGGATTCGGGCCGGGTTCACTGCCCATACCATTCAGGAGGAACGCCACGTTCACCCTCCCGCGGATATCATCAGCATCCGTACTCAGTCGGCGATTCCCGGACACTGGGCAACGGCGCTCAAAGGAGTACTCAGCCGCAGTACGGGCTTTGATCATATTCAGCGCTATCGTTGGGAAACCGGCCACTCGGTGCATGCCGGCTACCTGCCCCTCTACTGTCATCGCTCCGTCGCGGAGCAGGCCATGCTCCTGTGGATGGCTCTGCTGCGCCGTCTGCCCCAGCAGATGGATCAGTTCAACAGGTTTCACCGCGACGGCATCACGGGTTGTGAGGCGGCGGGGCGCACCCTCATGGTGGCGGGCGTCGGCAATATCGGCTACGAGGTCTGTCGCATCGGTCGCGGCCTGGACATGGAGGTGATCGGTGTCGATATCGATGAGCGTCACCGCGATGTCTACTACCTGGGCCCCGATGAGGCCATCGGCCGGGCTGATGTGATCGTCTGTTCCATGTCCCTTAACCACGGCAACCGCCACTACTTCAACTCCACTCGCTTTCAGCAGGCCAAACGGGGTGCGGTGTTTGTCAATATCGCCAGGGGCGAGCTCTCGCCGGCCATTGATCTGGTTGAGGCGCTGGATATGGGCGTGCTCTCCGGTGTCGCGCTGGATGTGTATGAGGAGGAAAAGGAGCTGGCCGTCAGCCTGCGCGAAGGCGGTAGTGCCGCCAGTGACAGTGCCCGCTGGACCATGGAACTGGCGAAGCGGCAGAATGTCATCCTGACGCCCCATAATGCCTTCAATACCACCGAATCGGTGCAGCGCAAATCCCGCCAGAGTGTGGAGCAGGTGGAGCACTTCCTGCTGCACGGTGCTTTCCTGTGGCCGGTGCCCAGTCAGCACGGGCCGGGTTAAGGAGGCGGCTGTGCCCCTGTTTCGTTCGCCACGTCTGCGCCTGCTGCTCTATGTCTACTACCTGCTGTTCTTCTGCTTCCTGTGGGCGATTGTCTCCGGTAACCAGGGCTGGGGTATCGGCCTGATTGCCATTGCCGGTGCCATGGTAAGCGTCACCCTGTTCCCGGTTCCCCTGCTGAACTTTCATCCCCGCAAGGCTCTGGGTTTCTTTTTCTATTTTGTCACCAATTCCCTGCAAAGTGGTATTTCCGTCGCGCGTATCGCCTTCCATCCCGCGCTGCCCCTCTACCCGTTCTGGATGCGTTACCGCTTTCACCTGCCGCCAGGGCCGGCCCGTACCCTCTTTGTGGCCATCATCAGTCTGCTGCCGGGAACGCTCAGCGCCGACATGGAAGAGGATTTCGTGCGTATCCACACCGTGGGGGCCGACAGTACTGCCACCCGCGAGCGCCTCGCGAAACAACTTTTTGACCTTGAGGAGCATGTGGCCGCAACTTTCGGTGAGAAGCTTGACGCCGATCAGCAATCCATAGAACAGGAGTATGGCCTATGAGCGCCTGGTATCTGGGAGCAGCTCTCTTTTTATTGCTGAACCTCTTCGCGGGGCTGCTGCGTGTCTTTCGCGGCCCCACCCATGCCGACCGCATGCTCTCGGTGGAGCTCTTCGGTACCACTACGGTTGCCATGCTCCTGCTGCTGGCCTACGCCATGGATATGACCGCCCTGCTGGACGTGGCCTTGCTGCTGGTACTGCTGGCAGTGGTGGCCACCATCGCCTTTGTGCGGGGTACCGGGAAGTTCTTCCGCTGAGCGGCCTCTGCCCCTGTGTGCCGAGAGGCGTTTCCCTTCCAGAGAGATCTTTGTGTGCTTGGTGCAGGAGCCATCTTTTGGTATGCTTTTGCGAACCCTGAGGAGGTGCATGCTGTGCTGGAAATTCTGTCCATCATCCTGATCATCATCGGCTGCATCTTTTTTTTCGCTGGCACGGTGGGCCTGCTGCGCTTTCCTGACGTCTTCACTCGCCTGCATGCCCTGACCAAAGCCGACAACGTGGGACTGGGTTTTGTATGCCTGGGCCTGGTGGTCAATGCGGCTTCCATCTGGGTTGCCCTCAAAATTTTTCTGATCTGGCTGCTGGCCCTCTTCGCTTCCACGGTTTCCTGTTATCTGCTGGCTCGCTATGGCCTCTACAGCATGCTGCGCGGTGGTGAGAAGCGGGATGGTGGGTCATGACGACCCTTGGTTCCCTGTTCGATCTGCTGCTGGCAATCGGCCTGCTGTGGCTGGCCTGGCGGACGCTGGTGCATCCCCAGCTCTTTCGCTCACTGGTGTTCTTCGTGGTCTTTGGCCTGGTGATGGCGATCTCCTGGGCCCGCCTCCAGGCGCCCGACCTGGCCCTGGTGGAAGCGGCGGTGGGGGCGGGCCTGACCGGAGCCATGCTCCTCAATACCTATCGCGATCTGGAAAAGGGGAAGCCGGGCCACTGGAGCGAGCTGCATGATGAGCTGGAGGCTTCCCGCCTCAATCCTTCCACATTGTTTCTTTCGGCGGGTGCCCTGGTGCTGCTGGCCCTGCTGGGCTGGAGTCTGTGGCGTCTGCCCGACTCGGAGCTGCTGATTGCCGGCGCGGTGCAGCAGAACCTTGCCCACAGCGGCGCTTCCCATCCGGTAACGGCGGTTCTGCTGAACTTTCGCGGCTACGATACCCTGCTGGAAATCGTGGTGTTGTTTCTGGCTATTATCGGCGTCTGGAGTTTCCACGTCCTCTCTCCCATCGATGATGGCCGTCAGCTTCCCCTGGACTACTCCGAGCTGGTGGTGGCACTGGTGCACCGCCTGGTTCCCCTGATTATTATCGTTTCCGGATACCTGCTCTGGGTAGGGGCCCACGGGCCTGGCGGCGCCTTTCAGGCGGGGGTTATCCTGGCTTCCATCGGCATTATCTTCAGCCTGACCGGAAATCTGGCACCGGCGGCGGAATCGACGCCGGGAGTTCGCTTCTTCATCATTCTCGGGCTGCTGGTCTTTATCGGGGTTGGCTTTGGTACCATGATCTTCCACGAAGGCTTTCTGGATTTTCCCCATGCCTGGGCCGGCGCGCTGATTCTCACCATAGAGTTCTCCCTGATGATCTCCATTGCCTTGATCCTGGTGCTGCTCTTCAACAACGCAGCGGGGATGAGGCGACGATGAGTCAGTTTGCCATTTTCGGAACCACGTCCATTATCCTCTTTGCCATGGGGCTGTATGGCATATTCACGCGTCCCCATCTCTTTCGCAAGATTCTGGCCGCCAATATCATGGCCGTATCGGTTTTCCTGCTGCTGATCACCATTGCCCAGCGCAATCCCGAGCTGGCGGACCCGGTTCCCCACGCCATGGTGCTGACGGGGATCGTGGTTTCCGTCAGTGCCACCGCCTTCGGCCTGTCGCTGCTGCGCCGCCTGAATCGTCGTCAGATTCCGCCCTATCTGGATGTCTGTGTCGAGCCCGAAGCCGACGCGCGCGCGGTGACCAAAACCGGGGAGGAGACATGAGTGCCTTCCTGTCTCTGGATGCCGCTTCGTCCATGGTTTTGCTGGTTTTTGTTCCCCTGCTGGGGGCGATGTTCTGCTTTCTGGCCAGTCTGCGCTCCTCGTTGTGGATACTGTGGCTGGCGGTTTTTTCATCGCTTCTGCTGGCGCTGTTGCAGCTCAGCAGCGGGGTTGCCCGGACCAGAGTGGTGCACTACGCCATGGGAGGGTGGGAGCCGCCCCTGGGCATTGCTTTCGCCGCCGATGGCTTCAGCCTGCTGCTGCTGTGGCTGACCTGGTTCTGCGGTGTCTGCATCGGCCTGTACGCTCTTGGCTACTGGCGGGAGCGCACGGCGCGGCAACACCTTTTCTGGAGTGCGTTTTTCGTGTTGATCGCGGCACTGAACGCCCTCTACCTGTCGGCGGATATTTTTAATCTCTATATCACCCTGGAGCTGCTCACCTTCGCCTCCATTGCCCTGATCACATTGGCGGCTACCACTCCGGCCTTTCATGCCAGTATGCGCTATCTGATTGCCGCCATGGTAGGGTCTCTTGTCTACCTGCTGGGGGTGGCGCTGGCCTATGCGGGCGCGGGAACCCTCAACCTGTATGCCCTGGGTCAGAATCTGGATATGTCGCAACCCTACGCCTTTGCGGCGCTGGGACTCATGTCCTGCGGACTGTTCATCAAATCCGCCCTCTTTCCGCTGCATTTCTGGCTTCCCCCTGCCCACTCCAGCGCGCCGGCACCGGTGAGCGCCCTGCTCTCGGCTCTGGTGGTGAAGGGCTCGTTGTACCTGCTGATACGACTGTGGTTCTGGCCTTTTGCTGAGTTGAACTCGGTTCTGACCGGGCAGTTGATCGGTCTGCTGGGATCCTGTGCCATCCTCTACGGCTCGCTGCAGGCCTTGCGACAGGAGCGTCTGAAGCTGATTATCGCCTATTCCACGGTAGCCCAGCTTGGCTATATGCTGCTGCTGTTTCCCCTGGCAACCCTTGTGGCATGGCACGGAGCCATGTACCAGCTGCTGGCCCATGGCCTGGCCAAGTCGGCGCTCTTTCTGGCGGCGGGCAATGTGATCCTCGTCAACGGCCATGATCGCCTGGAGGGGCTGCGTATGCCCCACTCCCACCTGGCGGTGAGCCTCTTTGCCTTTGCACTGGGGGCCATCAGTATTATGGGCCTGCCACCCAGCGGCGGCTTTCTGGCCAAATGGCTGCTGCTGCGGGCAGCCATGAACCTGGGCCAGTGGTGGTGGGCCCTGGTTGCCCTGGTGGGAGGACTGCTGGCGGCGGCTTACCTCTTTAAGGTTCTGCGTGCCATTTTTATGCGGGAAGCCGATGGCAGCGCCATATCCCGCTCCACGGCCACGCCTGTTGCGCGAATACCCTTTGCCATGAACGCGGCTCCACTGATTCTGGCTCTGGGGGCCATAGCCATGGGTTTTCTGGGAATGCCGGTCTTTGATATGCTGACGGCGTCTTTTCCGGTGGATACGCCGGGAGGTGCGCCATGATCTACAGCCTGCTGCCCCTGTGGATTCTCCTGACGCCCCTGACGGCAGCCCTGATTATATTTGCCCTTGGGGAAGAACGCCAGTTCCTGCGGATCGTGGTCAATATCCTGGCAGCGGTGCTCAAGATGGTGCTGGTGGGGATCATGCTCTGGGGGGTGGAGCGTGGTCACTTCTTTGGCCTCACCTTTGAGGTGGTGCCGGGCATCTCTCTGGCGTTCTTCGCCGATGGCTTCACCATGCTCTTTCTGGTGCTCTCAGCGCTGCTGTGGCTGATTACCACTATCTACGCCATTGCCTACCTGGAACACGCCCCGAACCGCTGCCGTTTCTTCGGCTTCTTCAGCCTGTGCATGGCAGCCACCATGGGGATTGCCACGGCGGCCAACATGTTCACCTTCTTCATCTTCTACGAACTGCTCACCCTGTCCACCTATCCGCTGGTTGTGCATCGCGGCACAGCCAAGGCACTGCGTGGCGGGAAAGTCTACCTGGCCTATACCCTTGGCGGCGGAGCGCTGCTGCTGCTGGGCATGGTCTGGTTGCAGAGCCTGGGTGGCGGACAGCACTTTGTGGAGGGGGGGACCATCGGGTTTCTGCTGGCGGAATATCGCTGGCAGCTACAGGCGATATTCGTGCTCATGATCATCGGTGTGGGGGTCAAGTCCGCTCTGATTCCCTTCCATGGCTGGCTGCCTGAAGCCATGGTGGCCCCCGCGCCGGTCAGCGCCCTGCTGCATGCGGTTGCGGTGGTGAAAGCGGGAGCCTTCGGCATTGTGCGCATCGTCCACGATGTCTTCGGGGTGCCCCTGGTCAAACTTCTGGGTATGGCGCAGATCCTGCTGATCTTTGCCGCCGCGACCATTGTCTACGGCTCGGTGCGCGCCCTGATGCAGACGGATATCAAGAAACGGCTGGCCTACTCCACGGTCAGTCAGGTCTCCTATATTACCCTGGGTATCGCCATGGGCAGCCCACTGGCGGCCATGGGGGGGATTGTGCACCTGATGCACCAGGGACTGATGAAAATCACCCTCTTCTTCTGTGCCGGAAATCTGGCGGAGACGTATGACATCAGTCGTGTTGATCAGATGAACGGCATCGCCCGGCGCATGCCCTGGACCATGGGCGCCTTCAGCCTGGCGGCACTGGCCATGATCGGCATTCCGCCCATGGCTGGCTTCATCAGCAAGTGGTACCTGGGGCTTGGCGCGGTGGAGTCCCGCCACTACTGGGTTATCGCTGTGCTACTGGCCAGCACCATCCTCAATGCCGCCTACTTCCTGCCCCTGATCTATCGCGCCTGGTTCAGGCAGCCCACCATTGAATGGCCCCGTCCTTCGGAGCTGGGGTTTCGCCATGAGACGCATCTTGGCCTGTTGATTCCGACTCTGATTACGGCTCTCCTGGCTTTGAGCGCCGGACTTTTCGCCGGCGTGGCCTACAGTCCGAAAAGCTGGGTGGAGTTTATCGTGCGCGGCCTGGTGATGTGATATGGATGCGCTGCTGTGGCTCACCATCGTCTTTCCCCTGGCTGTAGCGCTCCTGCTGGGAACCAAAGCCCGGCGCTACGTGCTGCTGCTGATTCCCGCCAGCGCCCTGGTGGCCATTGGGGTGGCCCTGCTGCCCTATCAGCAGCTTTCAATGCCCTGGCTGCTGCTGGGGAGTCGTATTGGTACCGACGCGGTCAATGTGGTCTTTTTGCTGCTGGCTGGGGTTCTGTGGAGCATCAGTGCGCTCTTCGCCCGTGGTTATATGGCCGACAAGGTGAATCTCAAGCGCTTCTATCTGTTTTTTCTGCTGAGTATGGCGGGGAACCTCGGAGCCATACTGGCTCTGGATCTGGTGAGTTTTTACACGTTCTTCGCCATGATGACCTTCTGCGCCTACGGCATGATTATTCAGGATGGCCGTGACAGCTCCCTGCGGGCGGGAAAGGTGTATCTGGTGCTGGCCATCATGGGAGAAGCGCTGCTGCTGGCCGGCATGTTCACCATCGGGCGTCAGCTTGGCAATGTGGATCTGCAGCAGCTGCCCTTGGTGTATGATCAGCTCGCCAACCCCACCGTGACTGCTGGTCTGCTGATGGCGGGTTTTGCCGTGAAAATGGGCGCGGTGCCCGTGCATGTCTGGCTTGCGCTGGCGCACCCCAGCGCCCCCGTGCCCGCCAGCGCGGTGCTCAGTGGTATTATCATCAAGACGGGTCTGCTGGGCTGGCTGCGCTTTTTGCCCCTCGGCACCTTTCTGGTTATGGATGGACTGGGGGTCGCCATGGTGATCATGGGGGTGGTGTCTGCCCTCTTCGGGGCGGTGGTGGGCATGGTGCAGCGCAAGCCAAAGACGGTGCTGGCCTACTCCAGTATCAGTCAGATGGGCCTGGTGACGTGCCTGGTCGGCCTGGGACTGCTCTTTCCCCACTCCTGGGAGATCATATTCGCCGTTCTTCTCATCTTTATCCTGCACCATGGCCTGGCCAAATCGGCCCTCTTCCTGGGGGTCGGTATGACCAGCCATCATGCCAGATACAGCGGCCCCCTGCTGTTGATTCCCGCCCTGGCTCTGGCGGGTTTCCCCTTCACCAGCGGATTCCTGGCAAAGGGTGGCTTCAAGGAGGTGGTCTCTGCCCTGCCCCATGAAGCCATCAGCCTGTACGGACCAGTGCTGCTCAGCCTGAGCACGGTTCTGACCACGCTTCTGCTGGCGCGCTTTGTCTTTCTGGCCTGGCCTGAGCGCGCGAGAACCGGCACATTTCAGGCATCGCTTTTGCGCTGGTGCACCCTGCCCTGGCTTCTGAATATCTGGCTGCTGCTCCTGCTGCCTTTTTTCGCTGCTCACTTTGTCAGCAGGCCGGTGCTCAGCCAGTTCCCCCTCGGTTCCCTGCTGGAGGGCGCCCTTACGATTCTGGCCGCCGCTGCCTTTGCCTGGCTGCTGTGGCGTTTTGTTGGCACGCTGCCTCGCTGGGCGCGTATTCGCGAAGGGGATCTGCTGAATCCGGTGACCGGATGGCTCAATCGGCTGCTCTTCTGGCTGATTCTGGAACGCAGTCAGTGGCTCTTTCCCAAAGAGAAATCTCTGCCGCAATCCGGCCCCATGCCCCTGGAAAAGCCCCTGATTCGCCTTGAGGCGTACCTGTGCCGCACCCCGCTGGTTGGAATCGCGGTGTTGCTCCTGCTGCTTGGCCTGGTGGCGCTTTTCGTAGCCGGAAACTGAAACGGGGCGAAGCCGGAATGGCCTTGCCCCGATAATGCTTGCATCTGAATGTATCAGGCGCCCTGTTTAGATGGGCAGGACATCGCGCCCGAACTGCTCGTTCAGGATCTCAGCTATGGCCAGGTAAAAGGCGCAGGCACCGCAGAGGATGCCTTCCCAGCCGGCGATTTTCCCGATGAGTTCCGAGCCTGTCCAGTCCCGTACGGCCAGCAGGAAAAAGAGGATAAAGAGCAGGAAGAAGATGAGCTGCAGGACCCGGTTGGCCTTGAGGGTGCCCACAAACATGAAGAATGAGAAAAGCCCCCACATGAAGAGGTACCAGCCCAGGTATCCCGCGGGTGTCTTCTCCGCGATTCCCATTTCGGGAAAAATCCAGATAGCCGACAGGGACAGCCAGAAAAAACCATAGGAAATAAATGCGGTGGTGGCAAAGGTGTTCCCGGTTCGTGAACCGAGAATGCCCGCTACGATCTGGGCGAGACCGCCATAGAAAATCCCCATGGCGATAATCATGACGCTGACGGGGTAAAATCCGGCATTGTGAATATTCAGCAGAATGGTCGTCATGCCAAATGCCATGAGTCCCAGGGGGCCGAAGTTGACCGAGGGAAGGTCCTTGGCCGTGTAGGGACGGTTGATGACGGGATGGGGCATGTGTGGTTGCTGAAATTCCGGGGCTTTAGCCATAATGCTCTCCTTTGTGAAACATGGTCTTTTGTGCAGATGCGAATATTGTAATGGGTATATGTTTCCCGGTCAAATGAAATGTAAAACCATGTTTTGGTTTACTGATAGGGGTGTGCGTGATTCCCGGTTTACGATATGGGGGCGTTGTCGCGGCTTTTCAGAGGGCGAAGGTGCGCTCGGGAGCAAAGGGCTCACCACAGACCTCTTCATGGGGGTAGCCCTGCTGGTGGCTTATGACATGGGTATTCAGAATGCGGGCATTGATGTTGTGATGAGTGTGTCCGTGGATCCAGGTATCAACGCAGGTGTTTTGCAGAAGGGAGGGGTGGTTGCTGATCATGGCTGCTGCCAGTGGGCTGTTGTCGTTTTCCGGCTCACTGGCGTAGTAAATGGGCGCGTGGTGGGTGATGACAACGGTTCGTCCCTTCCACGGGCTCTTCAGCTGCTGTTCAAGCCACTGCAGAGACTGCTGGAAAACCCAGGTGGTGTCTTCGGGCTGCAGGGGGCGGCCGTCCCGAGTCAGGATGGCTTCGTAATCGGGCATGTGTACTCGCGCGTACTCACGGCAGAAGTCGGCGTGACCGGCGCCATAGAGCTGAAAGTCACTCCAGAGGGTGCAGCCCAGGAAGCGCACGTCACCGAAGGTGAAGGTGTCACGCTCCAGGATGTGGACGCCGCTGCCGTGGCAGCGCAGACGCGCCTCGGTAAAGAGCGAGGGGAAGCGCTGGCCGTAGAATTCATGGTTACCGAAGACGTAGAGTACCGGAATCTCCAGCCGCCTGGCTTGGGCAATGGCCCACTCCACACCCCTGAGCCCTTCGTGGATGTCGCCGGCCAGAATGAGGATATCTGCCTGTGCTGCGGGGACATCGAAGGGAGTGCCGCATTCGAAATGCAGATCGGAAAGAACCTGCGCCTGCAGCGTTCGCCGAGTGGCCGCTCCGGTGCCGGCCCAGGATGACGGAACCATCACTGGGTCCTCCCGGTGAAATCCTGTCGGAGTTTTGCCAGGAAATCGTTGATCTTGTTGAAGACATTCTTCAGCGTCATCTGTTCGATATGGGTCAGAGATTTCAGCTGAATCAGGTTGTCGATGGGCAGACCCTCTTTGGCTTCCAGGGCCTGATATTTCAGGCGCAGCTGCATCAGGAAGTCGTACACCAGCAGCATCTCACTGTACTCGCTTTCCTTGAAGATGCCCCGTTCGTGCAGTCGCTGGATGCGGTCGAGGGTGTGGGTTTCGCCGACACCATAGCGCAGTGCCTGGGCGCGGGCGATGTTCACCACGGGCATCATGGCGTCCTTGATGTCAAAGCTGCCCTGCTGCTCGTCTTTGGGGGAGCTGGTCATGATGTTGCCGAAGAGTCCGATGGGCGGTTTGTAGCGGAAGGCATTCTCCGCAAGCAGGTAGATAAACAGCGGATTCTGCTGCCATTCGCCCTGGATGTGCTCGCGAAGCTCTTCCACCATGCTCCGTTCGCCGTACACACAGCGGAAGTCGAAGAAAATATTGATTTCCAGCATATCCTGGGGTTCAGCGGTGTGGACCCAGGTGGTGAAATAGCGCTTCCATGTACTCAGGGGCTGGCACCAGTCGGGGTTCTGGGCCATGATTTTTCCCGGGCAGTAGCTGTAGCCGATGTCGTCCAGCCAGGCGCAGACCTTCTCGGCCATGGCCAGGAAGTACTGGCGCACCTCGTCCATCTGTGACTCAGGAACCGTGTCATCAAAGAGAATGGCGTTGTCCTGATCCGTACACAGGGTCTGTTCTTCGCGTCCAACGCTGCCCAGGGTGATAAAGGCAAAGCGGGTGGGTGGGTCGCCCAGTTCGGCCATGGCAAAGTGCAGCAGCTTGCGGATGATGGCGTCGGAGAGATTGGAGATGATGCGGGTGACGTTGCGGGGGCGGGTTCCGCTGTCGAGAACCGCCTTGATGAGCATGGGGAGTTTTTCGCGGCGCTGGCGGATCTCTTCGGGGGATTCGGCGCTCTGGATGGACTGCACCAGCGATACGGCGGAGTAGCCCTGGATTTTCAGCAGGTCGGCGCGGTTGATCATTCCGCACAGCACGCCATTGCTGTCTTCCACCGCCAGCCAGGGGATATCCTCATCCTGCATGACCAGCGCCGCCTCAAAGACGAGGGCGCGGTCATGATGCTGAGCACCGGAAGCTCCGGGTCGACTTTGCGGGCGACGACCCGCTCACGGATATCGTAATCGGTGAGGATGCCCAGGTACTGGTCGCGGTCGCTGGTGACCATGAGGGCGCCGGTACCTTTCTGGCCCATGAGTCTGGCGGCGCGTCGGATGCTGGTGTTCATGTCGCAGGAGAGCAGGGGCCGGATAAAGTCCTTGATGCCGTGATGAAAGAACTGCAGTGCCGCCTGCAGTTCTGCCACCAGGGCGTCGCGCTCCTCTTCGGCGCGGCGGTTCTCCATGCGCGATATGGCGCTGATGTCCCGGATGATCAGGGTCAGGGCGCGCTGACCGGCAACTTCGATGGCCGAGCAGGTTATAAGCGCATCCAGGGCTGCTCCTGTGCGCGTCAGCAGCTGGGCTTCGAACTTTTCGGCGGCCTTGTGGCCGGCCATGAGCGCCTTGATGTGTTCCAGTGCCGGATGCTGATTGACATCGGCTCTGGCGAAGAGGTCGAAAATGCTCAGGAGCCTGAGTTCTTCATCGGTATATCCCAGCATCAGTGCCAGGCTCCTGTTGGTAACCATATCCCAGTTGCCAAGCAGCAGGATGAAGCCGTCGGTGGAGGCTTCCACCAGGGCGTGGTATTTCTCCTTGGAATGGGCCAGGTCAGTTTCGGCGCGCTGTCGGGCGCGTTCGATGGTGATGCCCTGGACCACGACAAAGAGCACGATGCCCGCGATGACGAAGGTGATTCCCAGGGAGATCAGCAGGGTGTTTTCGGTCATTTTCTGAATGTCATGGCGCACATCATCCACATAGATGCCCGTTCCCACGATCCAGCCCCAGGGTTCGAAGAGTTTGACATAAGAGATCTTTGGGGCGATGCCATCCTGATCCCGTGTCTGCCAGTGGTAGTCCACAAAACCGCTGTGCTGGCTGCGGGTCAGCTCGGCAAACTCTGCAAAAAGCCGTTTGCCCTGGCAGTCCTCGAAGTCGCTGACATCCTGACCTTCCAGATCGGGGCGGTGGGGGTGGGCCAGCATGCGCGGCTGCTGATCCAGCAGCCAGAAGTAATCCTTGCCATCCTCGCCATAGCGCATGGTTCGTATGACGTTACTGGCAATCTCTTTGGCCGACGCTTCACTGACAGCCCCCCTTTCGTACTCCATGTGCATGTCCTTGAGCACACTCCAGGCGGTTTCGGTCAGCTGGCGCGTCGTCTCCTGGCGCTCGCTGATCAGGGCGTTTTCGGTAGCGGGAATGACCAGGAAGAGAATGCTGAAAAGGAAAAGAAGGATGGCGATGGCAGCAGGAAAGGCAATCCTGAGAAAGAAGAGCTGCCAGCTTTTTCGGCTCTGCTTCATGAAAACACCCCCACGTTTCCGAATTGGAACCGTGGGGGATAGTACAATAGAAAGCGGAACTCCTCAACAGTGAACTGGTGAATTGTTGCCAGGGGGGGAGTCGTGATGCTGCTGGTCAGGCCTTCAGCAGGGCCTGGTCGATGTCTTCCAGGATGTCGTCAATGTGCTCCAGTCCAACAGAGAGGCGCACCAGCTCAGGGGTGAGTCCACTGGCCTTCTGCTGCTCAGGGTTCAGCTGAGAGTGGGAGGTGCTGGCGGGATGCAGCGCCAGGGATTTGGCGTCACCCACATTGGCCAGGTGGGAGAAGAGCTGCAGGTTGTCGATAAAGCGCGCTCCGGCTTGCGCGCCACCTTGCACACCGAAGACCACCATGGCGCCAAAGCCGTTTTTCAGATACCTGCTGGCGATGGGGTAGGTGCGATCGCTTTCCAGTCCCGGGTAGCGAACCCACTCCACCTTGGGGTGCTTTTTCAGGAACTGTGCTACGGCCACGGCGTTCTCGCAGTGTCTATCCATGCGGAAGGGCAGGGTTTCAATGCCCTGCAGGAACATCCAGGCGTTGTCGGGGGAGAGGCAGGCGCCCAGGTTGCGCAGGGGAACGGTGCGCAGGCGCAGGGCAAAGGCGATGGGGGCCAGGGCTTCGGGCAGATCATGGGCCCAGCGCAGGCCGTGGTAGTTGGGGTCCGGTTCATTGAAAAGAGCGAAGCGCGGGTTCTGCCAGTTGAATGTGCCCGAATCGGTCACCATGCCGCCGATGGCATTGCCGTGGCCCCCCATCCACTTGGTGAGGGAGTTGATGACAATGTCGGCGCCGTGGTCGATGGCCCGCAGGAGGTAGGGGGTGGTGAAGGTGCCGTCCACCACCAGGGGCAGCTGGTGTTCGCGGGCGATTTTCGCTATGGCGGCAATGTCGGTGAAGTCGAGAACCGGGTTGCCGATGGTTTCAATGAAGATGAGCCGCGTCTTGTCGGTAATGGCTTCGGCGAAGGCAGCCGGATTTTTTGCGTCGACGAATTTCGTGTTGATGCCAAGCTGGGGCAGAATGGCGTCAAACATAGTGTAGGTGCCACCGTAGAGGTTGTTGGCGGCGACGATTTCATCCCCGGCACGGGCGATGTTGATGACGGTATAGTGGATGGCGCTGGTGCCGGAAGCCAGGGCGACCGAGGCTGCTCCGCCTTCCAGCAGGCTGACCCGCTGCTCCAGCATGTCATTGGTGGGGTTCATCAGTCGCGAGTAGATGTTGCCAAGTTCCTTGAGGCCGAAGAGGTTGGCGGCATGTTCGGTGTTCTTGAAAACATAGGAACTGGTGCGGTATACGGGCACCCCACGGGAGAGGGTGACCGGGTCGGGCTCTTGTCCGCCGTGCAGGGCCAGGGTTTCAAAGCGATAGGGTTTCTTTGCCATAGATCACTCTCCTGTGGATTATAGTGGTGATATCCTGCCCGCTAAAGATGACAATGTCAATTGGAATTCTTTTATATGGCAAATTCTGCGGCCGCAGCAGTTCGGTGCGTAGGGGTATTTTCACGGCAGTGGTGGCGCCTTTTCGTTGTAGCAATAGTTACAAAGTGGTAAAATTCAAACACTGGTTGGCAATTGTTACCGTTACTGCGGTTGCCAGTGAGCATTGCCGGTGTTGAGGAGCTGCCTGTGTATTTTATTGGCCTTGATGTAGGCTCTGTCAGTATTAACGCGGTTGTTATCGACAGCCACGGCCATATTGTTCACGAGGAACCTTACCGTCGGCACTTCGGCCTGGTAAACGAGGATGTTGCCACCACCCTGCAGGGTGTCCTGGAGCGCTTTGCCACCAATGAGATTGGTGGCATCTGCTTTACGGGAATCCAGGGACAGCGCGTGGCTTCCGTGGTGGGCGCTCCCTTTGAGGTGGAGACCATCGCCCAGGTTGCCGGTGCGCTGCACATTGCCCCGTCGACGCGCTCCATCATCAGTATGGGCGGACAGGATGCGTCGCTGTTCCAGATCGGACACAACGGGGACGGCTCCTGGTATCTGGACGCCTTTCACATGAACGGGCCCTGCGCCTCAGGGACGGGCTCCTTTATCGACCAGCAGGCTGAGCGTCTGGCCTGCGCCCTCTATGGCGATGACTTTCAGCTCAGCCACGAACGCCTGGACAGCCTGCTGCAGGACTTTATCAATCTGGGCCAGCAGAGCACGTCGCCAGCGGCGGTGGCCTGCCGCTGCACCGTCTTCACCAAATCCGACATGATTCACCTGCAGAACAAGGGCGAGTCCCTGAGTAATATCATTGCCGGCCTGCACAGCGGCAACGCCGCAAATTACATGAGTACCATCGTGGCCAATCGCGAAGTGCTTTCCCCGGTGATTTTCATTGGCGGCATGGCTTCCAATGCGTTGCAGGTGGAGGCTTTCCGCCGTTATTTCCCCGACCTGCAGGTGCCCTTGCACCATACCTCACTGGGCGCTCTGGGCGCGGCCCTGCGCGTTCGCAACCGTGGCGACGGGACCGCCGGTATTGATATGGATGCCCTGCGCCAGAACCATCAGCACAGCAGTGATTTTCCCCGCACGGCTCCACTGGAGCTGCGCTATACTCATTTTGAGACCGATAACTCCCTGAAACCCTTTGCCCCCGATAAACCGGTCAGGGCGTTTCTGGGGATCGACATCGGCTCCACTTCCACCAAATACGCCCTCATCGATGAACAGGGCACTCTGATCGGCAAGTGCTACCGTCCCACCCAGGGCAAGCCCATTGAGGTCAGCCAGAAGCTGCTGCGCCACATGCTGGAACACTCCGGGCCGCAGGTGGAGCTGCTGGGTATTGCCACCACCGGCTCGGGGCGCAATGTGGTGGGGGATTTTGTCAGCGCCGACCTGATTCTCGACGAGATCACCGCCCATGCCACCGGGGCAGTCGCCGTTGATCCCTCCATCGACACCATCTTTGAAATCGGTGGTCAGGATTCCAAATATATCGCCATCGATGGTGCCTATCCAGTGGACTTTGTCATGAACAAGGTCTGTGCGGCGGGTACCGGCAGCTTTATTCATGAGCTGGCCAACAAGATGAAGATCAATATATTTGGCGAGTTTCAGGAGATCGCCCTCTCGTCGCCGGCACCGGTACACCTGGCGGAACGCTGTACGGTCTTTATGGAGTCGGATATGGCCGGTTACGCACAGAAGGGCGCCGGCCGCGACGAACTGATCGCCGGGCTGTGTTACGCCATTGTGCATAACTACCTGCATCGCGTGGTGGAGAATCGCCCCATTGGCAAGAAGGTCATGTTCCTGGGTGGCCCCTCCCTCAACAAGGGTATTGTGGCGGCATTCGAACGGGTGTTGGACCGGCCGGTGCTGGTGCCGAAGCACCGCGAGGTCATGGGAGCCTTTGGCGCGGCTCTGACTCTGATGCGCTCCTCTCGTAACCAGGGCCTGAGTGTGCGCCAGCGCGACCTCTCCCAGTTGTGCGAGGCCACTGTGGAGGCCCGCGAAAGCATTTGCCGGGCGGAGAAAGACTGTCACAATGAGTGTAAGCTGAAGATCTACCAGTTCGGCCAGCGCAAAAGCATCTGGGGTGGCGACTGCGGACGTTTTGAAGTCTCCCACCACGAAGGCAGAGCCGCGTCCAACTATTTCCTGGAGCGTCAGCAGCTCTTCCGAGAGTACCTGGAGCGGCAGCCGGTCATTTTCGCCACACCATCCCTGTCCCGGCAGCCCGGCACCGTTGGGCTGCCGGCTTCCCTGCATGTCCTTGACTGGGGTATATTCTGGACTCACTTTCTGTCCGGCCTTGGACTCCAGGTGGTCCTGACACCACCTACCAACGGGGCGCTTGCCCTGCTTGGCACCGAGTCCATGACTGCCGAAACCTGCTATCCCGTCAAGGTGTTCCATGGCCATGTGGCGGCCCTTGTGGATCAGGTGGAGTGGCTCTTCCTGCCCAATGTCATCAATGTGCCCATCGCGGAATCCGATGAACGGGGGTATCTGTGTCCCCTGGTGGAAAGCTCCCATTTTATGACCAAAGCGGCCCTGCGGCTGAAAGAGCAGCAGGTGATCAGCCCCACCGTGCACCTCAAGGATGGTGTGCAACTGGTGACAGAGGCCCTGTGGGAGGGTTTTCCGGCAGTACTGCGCGCCGATCGCAAGACCTTCCGCCGTGCCGTGGAAAGCGCCTGGCAGGTCCAGCAGGAGTTCACCCGCGCCATCAGGCAGCGGGGCGAGGAGATTCTGCGTGACGCTGACCCTGACGAACCCTTGTGGGTGGTGACGGGCCGTCCCTATAATCTCTATGACGAAGGACTGAATCTGCAGATTGGCAAACATCTGTCAAAGCTTGGCATAGCCGCGCTGCCCATGGACTTCCTCCACCTGGATGGCGAAGACCTCAGTGACTTTCCCGGCATGTACTGGGGCCTGGGCGGACGCATCCTGAAGACGGCCAAGGCCATTGCCCGCCACCCCAACTGGTTCGGTCTGCATATCAGCAACTTCTCCTGTGGTGCTGACTCCTTCCTGGAGCATTTTTACCAGCATATTCTCCAGGAAAAACCGTCGCTGATGCTGGAGCTGGATGAACACAGCGGCGTGGCCGGAACCCTGACCAGGGTGGAGGCCTTCCGTAATGTCGTGAATAATATTATGATGCGTCAGCGCGCGACCACTTCCGGCTGATGACGCACGCTTCCCCGATCACAGGAAAGGATCAAATGGAGCAACAACCAGAACCCCGTGTTTTTTTTGATAACCTGCGCAGTGTGGCGCGTTTTGATGTATCGGCCAAGACCCTGCTGATTCCCGATATGGAACCCTTCGGTGCCCGCCTGCTGGCGGCCTCCTTCCGCGCCTTTGGCGTCAACGCCCGCGTGATGGAAACCTACACCGGCCTGGCCCTCGGTAAGGAGTTCACCTCGGGCAAGGAGTGCTTTCCCTGTCAGGTGACCCTGGGGGATGTGCTCCACCACCTGGAAGGTGAGCGCAAACGCCTTGGGGAGGACTTTCGCGCCGAAGAGTACGTCTACTTCATGCCGGAGGCCGATGGTCCCTGCCGCTTCGGCATGTACAATAAAATGCAGCGCCTGGTGCTGGATCGTTTTCCCCATTTCCGGGATGTACCCATTCTCTATCTCTCCACCAAGGATGGTTACTCTTCCTCGGGCATTCTGCCGGACGGCAGGACAAAGAGCTTTCGCAAGCTGGCCTACATGGCGACCATCATCGCCGATATTCTGGGACGCATCACCTGGCGCACCCGGCCTTACGAGCAGGAGCCCGGCAGCGTGAACACCTGGATCACCCGGGGGCTGCAGTCCATGGAACAGCTGATTGAACAGCGCGGTGCTGATCTCGATCTGGACGCGTTGCGCCAGGAAGTGGCCCGCATCGCCCGTGGTGCCGCTGAACTGATGGATCGAACGCTGGAGCGGCGGCCACGCATTGGTATAGTCGGTGAAATCTATATCCGCAGCCACCCTGAATCCAACCGCGATGTCATCGCCCAGCTGGAGTATTTCGGGGCGGAAGTGGTCAACGCCTCTTTGGGGGAGTGGGTGCAGTTTGTCTCCTATGAGACCACCCTGAACCATCGCAAATCCCTCAGGGACAGCTGGAAGACCCGCAGGCTTTCCCAGGTACCCCGGTACCTGAAACGGTGGCTGCTGGGCGAAGTGGAAAAACGCTACCTGGCGCGTCGCCAGCACCAGCTGTATGCCAGTGCCCTGCAACACCTGGACATCCAGCGCGATCACTCCGTGGATGAAGTGCGTCACCTGGTGGAAGGTCAGGGGCTCTTTGACTTTGCCATAGGCACCGAAGCGCCCCTGAGCATCGGTGGGGCGCTGGAGTATATCGCCGCAGGCTTCAACGGTGTCGTGAACCTCTATCCCTTCACCTGTATGCCCAGCACCGTGGCCTCCTCCATCCTCAAACCCATGCTGCACGATCGCCATGTTCCCTACCTGGATATCAGCTGCGACGACTCCACGCCCCCTGGTCGGGAAGTCGCCCTGCAGACCTTCATGTACCAGGCCCGCCAGCATCACGCCCGCCAGCTTCAACAGACACAAGGAAACTCCGCCAATGCACAGTGAACACGCCTCCCTGTTTGCCGCGTACCACCACCTTGAGCCAGCGGAACCCGGCATGGTGATGGCCCGTGTCAGCTGCGTTATGGCCAAAAACCTGCTGACCCTGGTGCGTCCCGACACGGAGCTGGATGCCGTGGTGGCGGGAGCCCTGCAGCACAGCGCCCGCGAAGCCATCGACCTGCCCGTGGTGGGTGATATGGTACTGGCCGATAGTCGCGGCGAAAAGACCATGGTGGTGGAGGTTCTGCCCCGCAGGAATATTCTGCTGCGCAAATCCGTTGTCAAGGATCTGCAGGCTCAGGCCATTGCCGCCAATGTGGACGTGGTTTTTGTCATCACCTGTTTTGGCCCCGATTTCAACCTGCGACGGCTGGAACGCTATGTGCTGGCCGTGCGGGCCTGTGGCATTGAATGCACGATTCTCATCAACAAGGCCGACCTGGTGGAATCCGCCGAAATCGATGAGCTGCTGGAAGAGATACGCGGTATCCTCGGTAATGTCCCCATTCATGCTGTCAGTGCCCATACGGGCCGTGGTATGGACGGTCTTGGCGCCTATGCCACCAGCGGCCAGACCATATGCTTCATCGGTTCGTCGGGTGTCGGCAAGTCGAGCCTGGTAAACGCCCTGGCCGGTGAAGAGGTCATGGCCACTTCCCACAACCGCCACTGGGATGGCAAGGGCCGCCATACTACCACCATGCGCCAGATGCTCTTTCTGCCCGGTGGCATCACGGTGATTGATACACCAGGCATGCGCGAGTTTGCCCCCTGGATCATGGACGAAAGCCAGGTGAGCCTGGCCTTTGATGACCTTGAGGAGCTGGCAGCCCAGTGCCGTTTTGGTGACTGTACCCATACCGCGGAACCAGGCTGCGCTGTACTGGCCGCTGTGGATGACGAAACTCTGGATGCCAATCGCTATGAAGCCTATCTGAAGCTGGTGGAACAGACCCGGGAGCTGCAGCAGCGCCGCACTCTGCGGGGCATCACC
This sequence comes from Desulfurispirillum indicum S5, assembly GCF_000177635.2. NCBI lineage: Bacteria > Pseudomonadati > Chrysiogenota > Chrysiogenia > Chrysiogenales > Chrysiogenaceae > Desulfurispirillum > Desulfurispirillum indicum. Next base: position 2,031,299 of record NC_014836.1, on the reverse strand, counting down.
GAGCGCAAGCAGCGGGAAAAATCCAGCAGCAAGGCCCTGCGCAAGCACCTGGCAGACAAGGGGCGGCGCTGAGATTTTTCCTGTCGGTTTTCCTTCACTTGACAGAAATATGATGGGCATAAACATGACATTTTCTGTGCTGCCTCTTCCCGTGCCCTCATTGCGGGCAGATCCAGGGAAGTGGCACGCACTTTGCTACTTGACTATCGCTATATAGTGCACTATATAGCGACGAGAAGTGTTTTCAGGAGGGTGTCATGGGAATGACCGGCAATCAGCCTTTTGCCCTGAGCGAAAAGCGCATTGAGCTCTTGCGCCAGATCGACCGCTGCGGTTCCCTCAGCGCTGCCGCCAAGGCGGCGGGCATGAGTTACAAGGGAGCCTGGGACGCCGTTGACGCCATCAACAACCTTGCCGAGAAGGTTCTGGTGGAGCGCATCAGTGGTGGTCGTGGCGGCGGTGGCAGCCTTCTTACCGAGGAAGGGAAGCGGGTGCTGCGCATGTACGACCTCTACGCCGAAGCACAGCGTCGTTTTCTGGAGGAAATTGCCCGCCACGGAGGCTCTGCCCAGAGTATGGAGAATTTTTTCCGGAGGATCGGCATGAAGACCAGTGCCAGAAATCAGTTCAGTGGGCGGGTATCAAGGCTGCGCCGTGGAGCCGTTAATGACGAGGTGGTGGTAGGCCTCAGTGGTGGCGACGAGATCACGGCCATCGTCACCCGCGACAGCGCCGAAGCCATGGAACTGGCCGAGGGCAGGGAAGTGTACGCCCTCGTGAAAGCCAGCTCAATTTTGCTGGCGACGCAGAAGCCGGAGAACATCAGTGCCCGCAATGTGCTGGGCGGTACAGTGGAGCGAGTGACCGGGGGCGAAGTGAACGCCGAAGTGGTCCTTGAGCTGCCCGGCCAGGCGCGTTTGGCCGCAGTCATCACCCGCGAATCCCTGGAGCGCATGGAATTGAAGGCCGGACAGCCCGCCTGGGCTGTGTTCAAGGCTTCCAGCGTGATACTCGGGGTGTAAATTTTTTTCGCAACCGCTATATAGTTATGTATATAGCGAAAGATTTTAGCAGTATCAAAGGTTCTGCCAAAGGAGAGAGATGATGAGGCGTTTTCTGTTGGTTATGATTCTGGTTTCAATTTGTATAAGCAGTGCTCTGGCTCAATCCCTGACCGTGGTTGCAGCTGCCAGCATGCGCTTTGCCATGGAGGATGCTGCCAGGAGCTTTGAAAGGGCACATCCGGGCAGTTCCGTGGAAGTCGTCTATAGTTCCAGTGGTAAAGCTTATGCCCAGATTATCAATGGCGCTCCGTTTGACATGTTCTTTTCAGCTGATATGCACTATCCCCAGACGCTGCACAGGGAAGGATATACCATGGGCGAAGCCCATGAGTACGCTGTTGGCCGCATTGTGTTGTGGCAGCGTAAAGGGGGGGCAGTGGACCTGAACAAGGGAATAGCTGGACTGGATACCCCCGCCGTACGCCGTCTTGCCATTGCGAATCCCGAGCTGGCACCCTATGGTTTTGCCGCACAGGAAGCGCTGGAAACGGCGGGTTTATGGGAAAAGTTGTCGCGTCGTTTGGTCATGGGAGAGAATATCTCCCAGGCATCACACTTTGCTGCCAGTGGAGCCGCTCAGGCAGGTATTATTGCCTACTCCCTGGCTCTTTCTGATGACATGCAGCGCATTGGCGAATTCGTCTTGATAGATGAGTCCATGCATAGCCCCATGCCTCTGGGATTTGTGATCTTAAAAAGGGCCGAAGGCAACGCCCTGGCCCAGGATTTTGCCGCGTTTATTGTGGGGCCAGAAGGCAAGGAAGTTCTCGCGCGGTATGGATTCTGATGAACACCCTGACCGGAATTATCAACGCCATTGACAGCGACGGCAGCCTCAGCCTGGTGGATATAGCTGTAGCCGGCACGCACACCATGAGCGCCCTGGTGGTGGAAACCCCTGAACAGTGCCCCTGGCTGCGCCAGGGCAACAATGTGCGGGTGCTGTTCAAGGAGACGGAGGTCTCCATTGCCAAGGAACTGCGAGGTCAAATCAGCCTGCGCAACCGCCTGAGCGCCACCGTCACCGCCGTGCGCAGCGAAGGGATGCTGGCGGAAATCAGCCTGGACTTTGCTGGTCAGCAGATCGTCTCCATCATCACCAGCCGCTCGGCCAGGCGTATGGAGTTGAAGGTGGGGGATGGTGTGGAGTGGCTTGTGAAGGCCAATGAAATCTCACTTTCAGGCTAACAGGCTTCTGAAAAACCCTCATCTGCTGCGTTGCTCGCCGTCGCGCGTCACAGCAGCGTACGGGGAGTACGCTTCATTTGTGAAGGAATCGCCATTCACGACTGCGCGGCGAACTTTCAGCAGGAGCGCCAGCGTTCCGAGAGCGAGCCCGGATGGCGAGCGGCAGAGACTCGAGCCATGGATGAAAGTGAGCGTCTCTGGGAGGAATGCGGGCGCGAGTGCTGTTACACTGTAAAGAGCTCATGAAGTATTTCAGTACGCAGGGTGGATAAGCGCAGCGCATCCACCAGACAGTCTGCCGTTCTTTGTGCCTTTGTGGACTTGGTGTGAGACCTTTTTCCTGAGAGATAGAGAACGCCATTTTCGAGGAGTTGTACATGAATCCCGATTTCATCCAGACCATGACCCTCACCTTCCAGGTGGCGCTCATCACCACCATCATCCTGCTGGTGCTGGGGATTCCCCTGGCGTACTGGCTGGCCTATACCCGCAGTCGGGCAAAGTCGGTGGTGGAGACGCTGGTGAGCATGCCGCTGGTGCTGCCGCCCACGGTGCTGGGTTTCTATCTGCTGGTCTTTTTCAGTCCGGTCAATCCGGTGGGTGGCTTCCTGGATTCCTGGTTCAATCTGCGGCTGGTGTTCAGCTTTGAGGGGGTGATTGTGGGTTCGGTGCTCTTCAGCCTGCCCTTTATGATCCATCCGCTGCAGAGTGCTTTTACCGCTATTCCGGCCAATCTGCGGGAGGCGGCGGCCACCTTGGGCATCTCCCGTAACAGAACCCTGTTCACCATCCTGCTGCCCAACATGAAGCCGGGGATTCTGGCCGGGTGCATCCTGAGCTTTGCCCACACGGTGGGGGAGTTCGGGGTGGTGCTGATGGTGGGGGGCAATATTTCCGGTGAAACCCGCATGGCTTCCATCGCCATCTATGACCGGGTGGAGGCCCTGGATTACGCCACGGCCCACCAGTACGCCTTTGTGCTCTTTGCCATCACCTTTGCCATTCTGCTGATTGTCTATGTGGTGAACCGGCGCTTTGCCCGTATGGAGCTGTCATGATCAGCATAAACGTCACCAAGCGCCTGCACACTGCCGATGGCCCCATGGAGCTGGAGTTTCGGGCCACGGTGGAAGATGGACAGTTTGTCACCCTCTTCGGTCCCTCGGGGGCGGGCAAGACGACCCTGCTGCGCATGGTGGCGGGATTGACGGCTCCCGATCAAGGGACGATCGAGGTCAACGGCCAGACCTGGTTTGATTCCAATCGACGGATCAACCTGAGTCCCCGTCAGCGCTCCATCGGCATGGTCTTTCAGGACTACGCCCTCTTTCCCCATATGAGCGTGGCCCAGAATATCGGCGCTGCTCTGCCCAGAGCAAAGCGACACAGTGTGGTACGCGAACTGCTGGAAGTGGCGGGCCTGCAGGAGCTGGCCAGTCGGAAGCCCGATCAGCTCTCCGGTGGCCAGCGCCAGCGGGTGGCCCTGGCCCGCGCCCTGGCCCTGCGGCCAAGCCTGCTGCTGCTGGATGAGCCTCTGAGTGCGCTGGATCTGCAGATGCGCCTGAAGCTGCAGGAGGAGCTATTGAGTCTGCACAGGCGCTACCAGCCCACCACGTTGCTGGTCAGCCACGATATGAGCGAAGTCTTTCGCCTCAGCAGCCGGGTCTTTGTACTGGAGCGGGGTCAGGTGGCCCGCAGCGGCAGCCCGGCGGAGGTCTTTGCCAGCTCCGGCATCAGCAACAAGTTCCGCTTCACAGGCGAGGTGGTCCACATGGTGCCCAGCGGCGTGGTGAGTATTGTGCATATCCTGGTGGGCAGTGACATTGTGCAGGTGGTGGCCAGCGGGCAGGAGTGTCGGGAGCTGCAGGTGGGCAAGCGGGTGATGATTGCCTCCAAAGCGTTTAATCCGCTGATAATACCCCTGGCGGAGTAGGCAGGGCAGCCTGTGTCGCACAGGAACCGGGTGTCAGAGGGACTGCGCCAGCTCGCGCACCTTCTGCAGCCACAGCTCGCGCTTCTGTGCTGTCGCGCTGCGCACCGGGCCGAAGGAGGTGATCTTCACCGGGCGGATACCGCAGAACTCCAGGATGGTTTTGCGGATCTGATGGTGGCCCGGCATGGTATAGGCCAGGCGGTAATACCAGGGAGGGGTGTCCATGGTGACGATGACCTGGGCGCTGCGTCCGGTCAGCAGTCGATCCCAGAAGGGGGCGTCTTCACGGTAGCGAAAGGCGTAGCCGGGCAGGAATATGCGGTCGAACATGCCTTTGAGCAGAGCGGGCAGGGCTCCCCACCAGTTGGGGTATACCAGTACCAGGTGTGATGCCCAGGTGATGGCTTCCTGTATCTCCCGCAGCCCTGGTTCCAGCTCCTGGTCCCTTTGGTAGCCATGGCGCAGTACGGGGTCGAAGTCGATTTCGCCAAGTCGGAAGAGCCGGATCTCGTGGCCGGCTGCGGTGGCCGAAGCGGCGTAGGCCTCGGCGAGGGCACTGCAGAAACTTGCTGCATCGGGGTGTCCGAGGATAATGGTGATCTTCCGGGCCATGGGTTATGTCCCCTGGTCTTTCCCGGGGCCTTGTGTGGCCCCAAGCTCCCCGAGCATGCACAGGTAGATGGCGGCAGCCTGGGCCACGGAGTTAAAGCTTACCGATTCGTCCTGGGTATGGGCCTCTTCGAGCCTGCCAGGGCCGAGTACCACGGGGCGGATGCCTTCGCGCCACAAAATGGCGGCGTCGGAGTCGCTGACAAAGGCCTTGGGGTTCCAGGGGAGGGCCAGCTGCTCGTAGACGCTTTGCAGAATCCCTGGAAAACTGCCCTTGACGGGAATGTCGTAGCCGGGTCGCACGGTGATGAAGGACAGCTCCATTTCCACACCCTCATGGCGGGCCAGCTGTTCTTCGATTTCCGCCATGAGTTCCCCGGCGGGAAAGCGCGGCGGAAAGTGCATGTCTATGGCGGTTTCACAACGTTCGGGCGCGGCGAAGCCGCAGCGGGTGCTGTTGAGGTCGCGGATGTTATAGACGATTTCCGGGTAGCGGGCATCCATGAAGTTGCCGAATCCCAGCAGCACCTGCAGCATATCCTTGACGGCGTGGGTCTGCATGCCGGCCATGGAGGCATGCACCCGCCGCCCGGTGGTGGCCAGTTCCATTTCCAGGTAGCCGTAGTGGGAGAAGCAGGGGTCAAGGTGGGTGGGTTCCCCCACAATGGCCCAGTCGAAGGAGTATTCGTCCACCAGTCTGGCGGCCCCGTCCTGGGCGGCCTCTTCTCCCACCACCAGGGCCAGGGCGGCATGGGGAAGTGTACCGTGCTGCTGCAGGTAGGCCGCGAACGCTTCCACCATGGCGGCAACCCCGCCTTTCATATCCGCTGATCCGAGGCCGTAGATGGTGTCGCCGTCCTCCTCAGGGCGGTAGGCGTCGATGTGGGCGGGCACCACGGTGTCCACATGGCCCACGAAGACCACTTCCGGTTCGGCATCGTCGGGCATTACGATCAGGTTGAAGCGGCCCTCCTCCACCTCCTGACGCACAAAGGGCAGACCCATGCGGGTAAGGTGAGCTTCCAGATAGCTGACGACCTCCTCTTCCTTGCCGGAAGGGCTGTAGATGTCAATCATGTCCAGCAGAAGCTGGCGCAGGCGGGCGGAGTTGATCATAGGACTTCCTTTGGCAGGCTGCTGAAAAAACACCTGTGACGAACGGCGGCAGGCGCCTTGCGTCCGAGGATTTTTCCATTGCCCGATTCATTCAATGTACTCAACTTTCGCACCCCCGGAGAGGGAGTTTGTCGGTGCCGACTCTTATGCCATGCTGTAATGGCCGAAATGGTTCTGTACAGACTGTGTCGCTTCACATTGCCCTCAACTTGTTTATGAGTTTCCTTTGCCACTTTGGACCCGCCCAAAGTGGCTGGGAAGCGGCCCCCAGTGCTGTCCTTTTCAGCCATCCGCTTGCCTGGAACTGGGGACCGCAAACAACCGCCCTCCATGGCTTTTGGTTTGCGGTTGCCGCCCTCGTGGCGGCAACCCTGCGGGTCCATAGCGTTCCAGTCTTCGCGTCCTGGCTGGGACAGCACACGGGGGAGAGACAGAAGCAGACAGTTCCCCCCTGAGCCCGTCCGGTGAGTGCGACGCCTGGCTGGCAAGACCCGAAGGGACACTCACAGGAAGTGAGTGGTCCGGCAGCACTGCAGGGAGGCAGGGGTCAGGCAACGCAAAGAGGCCCAGGTGCAAGGCGCGGGCAAAGCGAGGAGCGAGGCGTACTCCCTGTACGTCGCAGTGACGAGCGATGCCCGGCAACGCAGCAGATGGGCCTCTTTGATCAGCCTGCTGTCGGATCTCCAGAACAGGCGAGCAGGCGATCCGGAAAAACGGGCTTTCGGGCGGCGCGTTTTTACGTCCTTTTTGCGCGGTCAAAAAGGACAATATCCGGAAACGAAAAAAGACTCCAGATGAATCAAGCATGCAAAATCAATACGGTTTCCGCATGGTATACATCAGGACAACAATGCCTTAAGTCAAGACTACAAGATGCGAAACTTGAGAATGTACTTTCAGCGTAACCATTCACGGCTCCCCAACGTTTTTTTCAGCAGGAGCGCCAGTATTCCGAGAGCGAGCCCGGATGGCGAGCGGCAGAGACGGAGGTCCTCGGACGAAAGTGAGCGTCTCTGGGAGGAATGCTGGCGCGAGTACCAACACACCGTAAAGAGTTCCCTTTCAGTAAGCTCTCAGCGTGCAGTTTTGCGCGGATCACTCTTCCTCATCCATCTTCAGGGTCAGGTAGAGGTGGTCACGCGGGGATTTGAAGCCTACCCGCTGAAAGAAATTCAGGGCGCGGTGGTTATTGGCTTCGGTGTCCACCAGCAGCAGCTCCACTTCATTTTCATGCATGACCCTGCGGAATTTGGCAAAGAGTTTTCCTGCCAATCCTTTACTCTCAAAGTCAGGATCAACGCCGATCCAGGTCAGGTAACCCACCTTGCGGGTGGCGTTTTTGCGGTCGATAATGTAGCCGAGCAGGAAGCCGACAATCTCCTCATCACTTTCCGCCACAAAACAGCATTCCTGGCTGCTGAGGAAGAATTCCACCACTTCGAATTCGTCCCAGGTACGGTAGAGGGTTGGGGACATGCGGTAGGTGAAGATCTTCTCGCCCAGGTGAAAGACGGGGGCCAGATCGTCGATGTTGGGGTTGCGGATGGTGATGCGGTTGGGGCGGGCGGCATCATTCTTGGCAGCCATGATTATTTCCTCAGGGTTTCGTTGCCACACTCTTCGAGTATGCGCAGTATTTCCGGCAGCAGTTGCTTCTTGCGGGAGAGCACTCCAGGCAGGTGGTACACATGGTCATCGCGGCGCCCATAACTGAGTCGTTGCTCACCGCAGGGGTAGGCGCTGGTGAGTAGAATGCTCTCTTCCTTGATAATATCGGTGATCAGCAGCATAGTCCAGTCCAGCTTGCGGCTGGAACGCAGGTCATCCAGGGCCGCCTGCAGCTGCTGATAGATCTCGGCTGGTTCGGAGAGGGTCACCACTTCCACCTGGGCAATACCGACGCTGACGCCGAATTCGCTGTAGATCTTCAGGTCACCGTTCACTACGGCACGGGGTTCCGCATTGGCCAGGCTGTCGGAAGCTGAGAATATTTCCAGGCCGAGCTTCTGGGAGTCAACTCCCGCGAGGGTGGCCAGGCGTTCCAGGGCATCGGTGTCCTCCACGGTGGTGGTGGGGGACTTGGTGATGACGGTATCGCTGAGAATGCCGCACAGCAGCAGGCCTGCCGTCACCGGGTCAGGGGTGATGCCGTGGAAGCGGTACTGCTGGTAAACCAGGGTGCAGGTGCTGCCCACGGGTTTGGCCAGAACGTGGATCGGGTGGGTGGTTTTGAGGGAACCGAGCCGGTGGTGATCCACGATCTCGACGATGCGGGCATTTTCCGCGCCATCCACGGCCTGGGCCAGCTCATTGTGATCCATGAGCACCAGTCGGGGCTGTGGGCGATGCAGGAAGTTGGTGCGCGTCACCATACCCAGCAGCCGCCGCTGTTCGTCCAGAACCGGCAGCCCTTTATGCTCAGAGCTGGCCACGATGTCCCGGGCCTCTTCAAAGAGCATCTCTGGGGTTGCCACCGGCACATCCCGGTTCATGATGGATTTGCAGGGAACGGCCAGGGTACAGCGGCGCAGGGTTTCCGCTGTGTCCCACTGGGAGATGTAGACCCAGCCGCGATAGTTGCTGAAGTCGATATCCAGGTCATCGGGGCCTTCAATGCCAGTGAGGATAATGGCGGGGAACTGTTTACGGATCGCGTATTCGAGAATGTCGCGGCGCTTGCCGGTGATGAGCAGGATGTCATCACTCTGCATGCGCTCAAAACGCTCCACTGCGCGTTCGGAAGGCATGGCTGCGGCAAAGATACGCGCGGGGAATTCCTCCAGCTCCCCCTCACGGTGGAAGGTTCCGGGGAGCACGGCGGGAAAGTTCTCCGGGCGGATCAGGAAGTTGGGGTGGTGGACAGTGTCTTTCTCCAGGAAGAATTCCGCCACCTCCAGAATACTGACGACTCCATTGAAGATGCCGTGGTCGTCCACTATGGGGGTTATGCGAATGCGTTTTTCATCGATATTGCGCATGACCTGAAAAATGGGCGTGTTGCAGTGGGCCCAGACGGCCTCCTCCTGCAGGGCGTCGCGCACCCGGGGATGCACGTCGCGCAGAAAGCGGGGAGCGGCAACGCCGAAGCGCTCAAGAATGTAGCGGGTCTGCTTGTTGAGCTGCCCACAGCGCCCGGCCACGAAGCTGGTGTCCGGAGCAAGCTGCGACTTCAGCTGCGCGTAGGCGATGGCCGAGCAGATGGAATCCGTATCGGGATTTTTGTGGCCGATGACGATGGTATCCTGCATGGGTCGTTATTTCCCCTGATAGCGCTGAGCGAACTCTTTGGCGTAGTAGGATATGATGATGTCGGCGCCGGCGCGCTTGATGGAGAGCAGCGACTCCTCCATGGCCTTGGCTTCGTCCAGCCAGCCGTTGCGGCCTGCTGCCTTGATCATGGCGTATTCACCGCTGACGTGATAGGCCGCCAGGGGCAGGGAGAAGTTCTCCTTGAGGGAGGCGATGATGTCCAGGTAGGGCAGGGCGGGTTTCACCATCAGGAAGTCCGCGCCCTCTTCCACGTCGAGGGAGGCCTCCACGATGGCTTCGCGGCTGTTGGCGGGATCCATCTGATAGGTTTTGCGGTCGCCGAACTGGGGGGTGGAGTCGGCCGCGTCGCGGAAGGGCCCATAGAATGCCGAGCAGTATTTCACGGAGTAGCTCATGACGGGGATCTGGCTGAAACCCGCTTCGTCAAGGCCTTCGCGGATGGAGCCGATGCGGCCATCCATCATGTCAGAAGGGGCCACGATATCGGCACCCGCGCGGGCGTGTGAGATCGCTTCCTTCACCAGCAGCTCAACGGTGGTGTCGTTATGGACGTCGCCGTCGACGATAACGCCGCAGTGGCCGTGATCCGTGTATTCGCACAGGCAGACATCGGTGATGACCAGCAGCTCGGGCACCGCCTGCTTGATGGCGCGCACGGCCTGCTGAATGATGCCGTTGTCGTCATAGCCTTCCTTGCCGAGGGGGTCCTTGGCTGCGGGTATGCCGAAGAGGATCACGGCTGGAATGCCCAGCTGCTGCAGCTCGCGACATTCGGCCACGGCCACGTCAATGCTGACGCGGTTCACGCCGGGCATGGAGCCCACGGGCTGACTGATCTTTTCACCATGGCAGATGAACAGCGGCATGACAAAGTCGCTGGGGGTCAGGGTGGTTTCCTGCACCATGCGGCGCAGCGTTGGCGAGGTGCGAAGTCTTCGGGGGCGGCGGATGAGTTCCTGCATGCGGTATGCTCCAGATTTTTTTATTGACACGGGTAACAGAGGTCCATATTATGCATAAATTCCAGCTGAAAACAACCGCATCATAAGGATGTCAATACCGTGCAAACGCTTCAGACAGTATATTTTTGGCAGTATTACTTTTTTAGGTAGCTGCCTGTTTGGGTAACCGACACAACGGACCGCAAGCAGGACATGGTTCTGTTTGCGGTCTTTTGTCTATATTCAGAAGCCAAAGGCCGCAGGAGAAGGGAGACCCCCTTTTCCGGCGGCTTTTTTTTATTCACCAGCAACAACCTCAGTACTGAAGGAGAACACTATGGTTATCGTACTCAAGGCAACGGCAACAGAGGAAGATCGCGAACATGTCTGTGAACGGGTGGTGGCTTTCGGCTTTCGTCCCCATGTGATCGTGGGAGAAGAGCGGACCATTATCGGCGCGGTGGGCGTCGGTGGAAATCGCGAAAGCCTGCTGGATCTGCACAAAATCGCGTGTGTGGACTCGGTGGTCCCCATTCAGAAACCCTACAAACTGGCCAGTCTGGAAACCAAACCCACTCCGACCATTGTGGAAGTTGGCCCGGCCCGCTTTGGTGGAGGTTACACCTCGGTTATCGCGGGACCGTGCAGCGTGGAGACTCCTGAGCAGGTTCTGGAAGCTGCCGTCGCTGTCAAGCAGGCCGGTGCGAAGGCGTTGCGTGGCGGTGCCTTCAAGCCGCGCACCAGCCCCTACTCTTTCCAGGGCATGGGTGAAGATGGCCTGAAGTGGTTGCGCGCTGCTGGCGATGAGGTGGGGCTGCCCATCGTGACCGAGGTCATGAATCCCCGTGATCTTGATCTGGTGGAGCGCTACGCCGATGTACTGCAGATCGGTGCCCGCAATATTCAGAACTTCTCGCTACTCAAGCTGGTGGGCGAAACCCGCAAGCCGGTACTGCTGAAGCGCGGCATGAGCACCACCATTGAGGAATTTCTCATGAGCGCTGAGTACATTCTCAGCGAGGGTAATCGCGATGTTATTCTGTGCGAGCGGGGTATCCGCACCTTTGAGACAGCCACCCGTAACACCCTGGATATCAGCGCTATTCCCGTGCTGCACCAGCGCACCCACTTGCCCATTATCATTGACCCCAGTCACGCCACGGGATTCGCTTCCCTGGTTCCCAGTCTCTCCCTGGCGGCCATGGCGGCTGGAGCTGACGGCCTGATGATCGAGGTTCACCCCAATCCCGATATGGCGCTGTGTGACGGTCCCCAGAGTTTGAATCCGCCCCAGTTCGCCGAGCTGATGGTTCGCCTGGATCGTCTGCAGGCTTCGCTGCGAGGGTAATATCTTCTCCTGGTTCTCTCCGTGTTGCGTCGTCAGGAAAGTGGTGCTTTCTTGACGACGCAACTGTTTTCGGTGCGCGCTGTTCTGCCTGATCTTTTTCCCATGCCCATTCAGACGATTTTTTCCGCTTTTTTTCATTGTCACCTTATGCTATGTTATGGCGCTTCAGTTCATATATACCAATGCTTTACGGAAAACGACCTTATCGCGGTTCGTTTCACGGGAAATGGTGTTTTTTTGAAATTCAAGCGCCTTGAGATATCAGGCTTCAAGTCCTTTAGCGAGCGCAGCGTCCTGGATTTCCGCGATGGCATCACCGCCATCGTGGGCCCCAACGGATGCGGCAAGAGCAACATCAGTGACGCCATTCGCTGGGTGATGGGCGAGCAGCGGGCCAAGGATCTGCGCGGTGCCAGTATGGCCGACGTGATCTTTGCCGGGACCCAGCGCCGCTCTCCGGCCCAGATGGCCGAAGTCAAGCTGAAGCTGGAGTCCGACAGCTTCCCCTACCCCTATTCAGAATTTCACGAAGTTGAAGTCATCCGCCGCCTCACCATGAACGGCGTTTCCGAATACCGCATCAATGGGGCCGCCAGCCGCCTCAAGGATGTGCGCGGTCTCTTCATGGACTCTGGCGTGGGCACCCGCGCCATGAGTATCATCGAGCAGGGGAAAATTCACCAGATCGTTACCTCCAGACCCGAAGACCGCCGGGGGGTCATTGAGGAGGCCGCCGGCATCAACAAGTTCAAGGAGAGCAAGAAAGAGGCTCTGGCCAAGCTGGAGGATGTCAACAATAACCTGCTGCGGGTGCAGGATGTCACCCAGGAAGTGGAGAAGCAGTACCACTACCTGAAGAAGCAGGCCGCCAAGGCACTGCAGCACCGGGAGCTCACCAGCAGGATTTACGAGCTGGAGGTGCAGGTGCTCTCCAAGCAGTACTTCGAGGCCAGCAATCTGCTGACCGAGGCGCTGGAGCAGTCCCGTCATGTTCAGGAGCAGCTGGAGGAACAGAAGAAGCATATGGCTGAGCTGCAGGAGCAGCTGCAGCGTGAGCATCAGCATATCGCCCAGATGGAAGCCAAGCTGACCTATCACACTCGCCAGCGGGAGAGCTTTCTGCAGGAAAAAGCCCTGCTGGAGCAGAAGCAGCAGTCGATTCAGGAGTCCATGCGCCAGTTTGAGGACTTTTCTTCCCGCGAAGCGGGGGAGCTCACCGAGCTTTCACGCCTGCAGGACGCCCTGCAGGACGAAGTCCGTCACTTCAGCTCCCGCATCGACAGTGCCACCAACCGCATGGAGCAGCTCAGGGCAACCATCGCCGAGGCCTCGGAGGCCCTGCAGCGCAAAAAGGAAAAAATCGAGAGCTATAAAGAAGAGCTGGAACTGGCCCGTCAGGACTCCTTTGAAACCCTGACCCGCATCACCAACTGCCGCAATCGCCTCATCGATATGGAAAACAATATCAAGGAGGCTCAGCAGGAGCTGGAGAACTGCCGTCGTGATCAGCAGGAGCTGGAGCAGGAACTGGGCACTGCCCAGCATCAGCACAGTGTGGTGCATGGCGAGTACGACGCTCTGGTGGCGCGGCAGGAAGTGGCGCGTCAGCGCCTGCAGGAAGCCCAGGAGCGCAAGCAGGAGCTGGAGAGCACCATGGATGGCCTGCGCAAGGAGCTTGGCGAGGTGCGCGGCAGAAAGTATGAAGTCGCCTATCAGATCGAGAGTGCCCGCAAAATTCTGCAGTCCCTGCAGGCCAACCCGCCGGCAGATTTTCAGGAGCGCATGATTGAGGCGCTGCACATTCCCGATCCCGCTTTTCGCGTTCCCGTCCTGAGCCTGCTGGGCACTCTGGCCCTGGGGTACCTGGTGGAGAAGTTTGACGGAACCACTCCTCAGATTCTCACCCGGCAGCAGCCAGCAAGTCCCATTGAGGGGGCCGTGCCGGTGGCGCAGCTTTGCCAGGCCGCACCGGGACACCACATCGCTCTGCCCGGCAATCTCTACTACGCAGAGCAGGCGTCTGAGCTTTGCCGCCGTTATCCGGGGCAGATTTTTGCCGACGCCAGTGGCACCGTGTACCGCGACAGCTGCTGCATTGGCAGTGCCGACCTCTCCGCTGCCCAGGCCCTGGACGTGCTGGACAATATCGCGCACCTGGAGGAGCAGGAGCAGGCGCTGCTGAAGCAGGAGGATGACCTGACCCGTCGGCTGGATCTCTCCCAGGAGCAGATGCAGCAGGTCTTTGCCGCTGTGCAGGAACAGCAGGCCGAGTGCGCGCGCCTGGCTCCACTGGTGGAAGCCAAAGCCGCCGCCATACAGGAGCAGAAGGCCATTATCTCCCGGGTGGAGAAGCACCTGGAACTGATGAATCGCGAGCGCCAGCGCATAGAGCAGCGCCAGGAAGAGTCGCGTCAGCAGATCCAGTCGCTGAACGAGGAGCTCAAGGAGCATGGTAACCGCAAGCAGGATCTGGAAGAGGAAATTGAAGACCTGACCCACAGTATTGAGCACCTGGAACCGCAGCTGGAAGATGACCAGGCTGCCCTGGGTGAGGAACGGGTGCGCCTGGCGCGGGCCGAAGAGGTACTGCAGTCCGACCGCAATGTGCTGGAGGAAAAGCACCGGAAACTGGCGGAGGTGAAACAGCGCAGCCAGGATATGCTGCAGCGCCTGGAGGAACACCGCCAGCGTGAGAGCACCTCGAAGACCGAACTGCAGAGTATTGAGAAGCGCCTGGAGGAGATTGACACCCAGGCCATTGAAAACGAGGAGATTATTGCCCGCACCAGCCGCGAGCTCGATGAGATGGGCGGCGAGGCTCGGCAGTTCAAGGACAGGCTGGCCAGCTACCGCGATTCCATTGAAAAGCTGGAAGAAAAGGAAAAAAACCTCTACCTGGTCATCGAAAAGAATAAGCTGACCATGGAAAACGTGACCAGGCAGGCCGATGAGAAAAATATCGAACTGGCCAGCCTGAAAAATCCTTCAGGCTCAGCGCTGCTCATGGATGAACAGGAAGTCCTGGATCAGCTCAAGATGTTGCGGGCTTCCCTCAGCGCCCTTGGCAGTGTGAATATGGAAGCCATAGATACCTATGAAGAGGTACGGGAGCGCTATGAGTTTCTCAGCCAGCAGCAGGAAGACCTGCAGAAGAGTGTGGATTCCATCCGCGCCGGTATTGACAAGATAGACCAGACCACCAAGACGCGCTTCATGGAGACCTTCAATCAGGTCAACGAGAAGTTCCAGCTGGTCTTCCCCCGTCTCTTTCAGGGGGGCACGGCCTACCTGAAGCTTACGGACTCCGACCCCCTGGAAGCGGGGCTGGAAATCATCGCCGAGCCTCCCGGTGCCCGTCCCAAGACCCTCAACCTGCTCAGCGGGGGCCAGAAGACCCTGACCGCAGCGGCGTTGATTTTCGCCATTTTCCTGGTCAAACCGAGCCCTTTTTGCTTCATGGATGAAGTGGACGCTCCCCTGGACGACTCAAACGTGGTACGCTTCAGCTCCATGATCAAAGAGCTGGCCCAGGATACCCAGTTTATCATCATCACCCACAACCAGCGCACCATGGAGTCGGCCGACCGCCTCTACGGCATTACCATGCAGGAGCCGGGAGTCAGCAAGATTGTCGGCGTTGACCTGGCCCATGTGGAGCAGCACACCCAATACGCCCCCGCCAAAGGATAGAGTATGGATATCAACAGGGATCTGCAGAATCTGATGCAACTGGTGGCCTCGGTGACCGACGCATTCACTGCCGCGTTTTTCATTCTGAACTCTTCCCACACCAGCCTGAAGCTGGTGGCCTGCCAGACCTTGAGTCGCAATATCGTCGAGGACTTCAGTGTCCCCCTGGAGAACTCCCTGCTCGGGGTTATCTACAAGCACGGTAAGGTCTACGACGTCTCCCGCACCGAGCGGGAGATCCACAATTTTCCCTACTACGCCAAGGACGAGGACATCAAGTCCTTCATCGGGGTTCCCATCGAGGGGCAGGGTATTCTGGTGGTCGATACCAAGCGCCAGTTTGGTTTCAATGACCGCGACAAGAAGATCCTCAGCATGTTCTCCCTGCAGATCAAGACGATCCTCAACACCTATCAGCACTACAAATACTACGAGGAGAAGGCCGGTTACCTGGATATCGTGCATGGCTTCAACCGCATCATCCAGGAAGGCTACGAGTTCAATATCATCCTCTGTCAGATGGTGAAACTTCTGTGCGCGCGCCTGCATGTGGATACAGGCCTGATGGCTACGGTGGATCCGACCCAGAAGAAGTACCGCATCCAGTTTGTCACCGGGCAGACCTTTCGCAGCTCCGAGCGCCCGGCGGCGGACTTTGGCACGGGCCTCATGGGCTGGATCTGCTATAACAAAAAGCCGCTTATCCTGGGAAATGTGCGCAAGGATGGCGGCAACACCTGCGCCTACTCCTTCAATGAACCCTTCCAATTCCGCTCTTTTCTGGGCTATCCCATCATCAGCGAGGGAAATGTGGTGGCGGTTATCGCCCTGCTCAGCGAGCGCGAGGAGTTCTTTGCCGCCAATGACCAGGCGATTTTTCAGCTGCTGGTCAATTACCTGGCCATTACCCGCGAATGCATGATTCTGCGCCACAAGTTCAGCGAGATAGACCCCCTGACCAGGCTCTACAACGAGCGCTTTTTCGTGCAGACCTACGACAGTATTGTCAAAAAGGCCGGCGAGGCCTACATTGTCTATATTGAGCTGGAGCGGGTGGATAAGCTCATGAACAAGTTTGGCTTTGCCACCATTGAAAAACTGCTGCGCAAAGTGGCCTCCTGCCTGGAGCGTATTGCCGGGCCGGGCATGATCGTCGCCGCCTTTACTCCGGGGCACTTCGGTGTGCTTATTCCCACCGAATACTCCACCGTAGAGGCCCAACAGTATATGGATGGCGTTGCGGAACAGCTTTCCGATGAGGCCCTGGAGGCAGATGGCAAGAAGTTTCAGGTCTTCTTCCGCATGACCATCGCCCGGGGCAGCACGGGAGTGGACGCTCCTTCCGTGCTGGCCTACGCCCAGGGCAAACTGCATGCGGGCAAGGGGCACGCCGTGAGAAACGGCGAACTCTCCTGAGGGCATACCCGCTGTGATACTGAAAGAATACTGTAACTGGAGGACCCCATGGTAGATTTCAAGCGCATTCTCGCCCCCGTGGACATGAGTGACTTTTCCCTGCAGGCACTGGACTACGCAGTGGAGATGGCCCAGAAGTACGGCGCCGAACTGACGGTCCTCAGCGTCGTCAATGGCTCCTTCTATACCAATACCTATATGAACGTGCTGGATCTGGAGAACATCGTGGACTCCGTGCACCAGCAGGTGGAGAAAAACCTCAGGGAAGTGGTCCAGAAGTACGACCAGTCCCCTGTCACCATCAAGACCGTGGTGGAAGAGGGCAATCCCTACCTGGCTATCTGCGAGTACGCCAAAAAGAAGCATATAGATCTGATCATCATGGCTTCCCACGGCTACAGTGGCCTGGACAGCATCCTTATCGGCAGCGTGACGGAAAAAGTCGTGCGCAAGGCCACCTGCCCGGTGCTGACCCTGAAGTTCACCAGCGAGTAATCCCGGACTTTTCCGTGAGCATTTTGGGGGACTTACTGCTGCTCAAAAGGGACAAGGCATCTCTTTTTGAAATGGAACTTCCCATGGTGTGGTAGCAGATGGTTTGACGAGAACACTGGCCAGACGGTCACGTGAATCCCAGCTCCACGAGGGCGCTGCGGTAACGCCGGGGCAGGAAGGAGCGCTGCAGGCTGGGGTTGGCCCGTTCGGCGATGGCTATCTGGTCGAAGTATCGACGCCACAGATCCTGAATGAATTCCTCTTCACGGTGCATCTGCGGAAGGTGCTCCAGCTCCGTGAGCGGAGCATACTCCAGCCTGCCCTGCTGAAACCACAGCGCGCTGGTGCGCTGCTGATCGGTAATTACCCATTCGTCATTACCCATGCGCCTTCGAAAGTGCTCCCCCAGCAGGGGCAGGATGTTGTGACGCGGCCTGATCCGGCTCCAGAAGATTCCATTCCTGAGTTTTTGAAAGCGTACCAGCCCCAGCATGCGGTGGCGCTCGCGTATGGTACGGCGGGCGCTCTCTTCGATGGCGGCCAGGTCGGGGTCTCGCAGCCGGTGAGCTGGCGCCTTTGCCTGGAAGAGGCACTGTCGGATCAGGCGCAGTATGCTCAGTTCTATACCATCATCTTCGCTGAGAAAGGCGCAGCCGATGGAGCGCAGCAAACCGTCCGGCTGCAGGCGCAGCTGTCCGATGAGGTTTTGCGCTCGTTCATCATCGGTTTCCACGTACCGTACTTCACCGAAAAGCACGGGCGCAGCTTCTGCCTGCCAGGGGCGTCGGGCCTCAATGGCGTCGGGCGCATCGCTTTCTTCCATACTCGCAGCCACTATACTCAGCAGCCCTTCAAAGGTGCCATCATACTGCAGTATATTCACAGCTCACCACTCAGGGCGCTGAGGCGAATGTCCGTGGACGGGTCGAACAGATCCGGTTCATCAAAGAGGGCTGGAGCGCCGGCGAACTTTGCCCGTGTGCGCTGCTGTTTCCGGCTCAGCAGACTTTCCAGCAGGGATTCGCGGGTCAGGTCGGCACTGTTTCCCAGGTAACGCCCGCCAAGGCAGAGGAAGAAGCGCGCGCGCTTCATCACAATCCCCAGCTTCTTTAAATCCTCCTCGCGCAGCCGGCACTGTCGTCGGGCGGTTACCAGCTGTCTGGCGCCGCGCACGCCGATTCCCGGCACTCGCAGCAGCTCCTCGTAGCTGGCGCTCTCCACATGCAGTGGAAAGGATTCCAGGTGATGCAGAGCCCAGAAGAGTTTAGGATCAAAGCGGGTGTCCAGATTGGGGAGGTCCCTGGAGAGGAGTTCAGCCGCGCGGAACCCGTAGAAGCGCAGCAGCCAGTCGGCCTGATAGAGGCGGTGTTCACGCAGCAGGGGTGGCTCCTGGGTGAGGGGAGGCAGGAGGCTGTCCTGGTTGAGTGGCACATAGGCGGAGTAGTAAACCCGCTTGAGGCCCATGGAGTCATAGAGGTTTTCGGAAAGGGTCAGAATGGTGTGGTCGGAGTCATCGCTGGCACCTACGATCATCTGGGTGGTCATGCCGGCGCGGTGGTGCCGGGGGGCATGGCGCAGGTGTCGGGCTTCGTCCTGCCCCTGCTGAACCAGCTGTTTCACCTGACGCATGGGAGCGAGAAGTCGTGCCTTGTCTTTCTGGGGAGCCAGGCGGGCCAGGCTTCCGCTGCTGGGCAGTTCGATATTGGAGCTGAGGCGGTCGGCCAGCAGTGAGGCCTTCTGTATCAGGGTCTCACTGGCTCCGGGGATGAGTTTGAGGTGGATGTAGCCTCCGAAGTGGTGTCGCCAGCGCAGCAGTTCCAGGACACGCAGCATGCGCTCCATAGTGTGATCGGGGCTGACGGCAACCGCCGAACTGAGGAAGAGGCCCTCGATAAAGTTGCGGCGGTAGAAATCCATGGTGAGGCGGGCCAGCTCATTGGGGGTAAAGGAGGCGCGCTCAATGTCGTTGCTGCGACGGCTCAGGCAGTAGGCGCAGTCGTAGATGCACAGATTGGTGTAGAGAACCTTGAGCAGGGAAACGCAGCGCCCATCGGCACTCCAGGAGTGGCAGACGCCGCTGGGCACGGCGGCGCCGGTGCCATGGCGGGGTGACTGCCGCGAGCTGCCACTGGATGAGCAGGAGGCGTCATACTTCGCCGAGTTACTGAGAACTTCCAGTTTGCGTGTCAGATCCACCACTCACCTGCCAGAGGAAACAATAAAAAAAAGGCTGGTTTATAATAAACCAGCCTTGCCGACCTGTACATGTTTAGCCGTTGATTTCATCCAGAATGGCTTCGATTTCAGGAATGCAGCCTCCGCAGCCTGTTCCGGCCGATGTGGCTTCCTGGACATCTTCAACAGTGCTCAGGCTCTGGCTCTTGATGGCTTCGACGATGGTATCACGATCAACGTCCATGCAGTGGCAAATGGTTTCAGACATAGTGCGCTCCTTGTTACTGAGGTTTCACAGGTGCTGCATACAATGATTCGCGTTGCCGTGTCAAGAAATGTTGATGAAAAAGCACCAGTGGCAGTCATTGGCTTGAATTCCCGACGTATTCCCAGTAGCATAAGCGTCGGCGCTTCGCCGGAACATTACTCCGAGGAATTCCCCATGTCACTGGATGCCATATATGCCAACGTATTGAATGGACAGCGCGTCAGCCGCACTGAGGCCCTGGAGCTTCTCCAGCATGGCGATCTGCTGAAGCTGGGAGCCGTCGCCAACAGTCTGCGCAACCGCAAGACCGATCCCGGCGTCGTGACCTTTATCATCGACCGCAATATCAACTACTCCAATATCTGCACCTGCAAGTGCACCTTCTGCGCCTTCTACCGCGATGAGGACAGCGCGGATGCCTACTGGCTTGACCGTGAAGCCTTCCGGGAGAAGATCCGCCAGACGGTCGAGGTGGGGGGGCGGCAGATCCTGCTGCAGGGAGGGCTGCATCCCTCGAAGACCATCGAAGATTATGAACTGATGCTGCGGCAGATCAAGGAGGACTTCCCCGAAGTCAATATCCATGCCTTTGGCGCTCCCGAAATCCACCATATTGCCTCCCTCAGCGCTCTCAGTGTGCGGGAGTGCCTGCGGCGCCTGATTGGCGCCGGCCTTGGTTCCATTCCCGGTGGTGGTGCGGAAATTCTGGCCGATCGCGTGCGCCAGCGCATCTCTCCCAACAAGATACGCGGCAGGCAGTGGATTGATATCATGAAAGAGGCTCACCGCGAGGGGCTGCGTACCACCGCCACCATGATGTTCGGTGCCGGCGAGAGCCCCGAGGAGTTGGTCGAGCACCTGGATATGTTGCGGGAAGCCCAGGATGAGACGGGTGGTTTCACCGCTTTTATTCCATGGACATATCAGCCGGATCACACCGAGCTGGCCCGTACCCAGGGGGCCAGCCTCAGGAAACTGACCAGCTATGACTACCTTCGGGTGCTGGCTCTGTGCCGTATTTACCTTGATAATTTTGACAATCTGCAGGTGAGCTGGGTGACCCAGGGTGCCAAGGTGGCCCAGGTGGCCCTGCGCTTCGGGGCCAATGACTTCGGCAGCCTGATGCTGGAGGAGAATGTGGTCAAGAGTGCGGGCGTCTCCTTCCGCATGAGCCTGGAGGAGCTGGTGCATACCATCAGCAGCGCCGGTTATGTGGCGCTGGAGCGTAATGTTTTCTACGAGCCACTGCGTCGGCACACTGTGTAAAATACCCGGGAGTACCTCTGGCAGTGTAAGGGTGGCAGTGTTGAGGTGCCGTTCAGCTGCTCTGTGTCGCTGAAAGAGCGTCCAGGGCGTAGAGGTAGCCGCGATGGCCAGCTCCACTGATGACGGCTTTGGCCTTGTCGCTGAGGTAGGAGTGGTGGCGGAAGGGCTCCCGGCTGTAGACGTTGGAGAGGTGGACTTCCACATAGGGAATGCTGACGCTGAGCAGGGCGTCCCGCAACGCGACAGAGGTGTGGGTCAGCCCGCCGGGATTGATGATAATGGCGTCAGCGGTGCCATGCTGGCGGTGAATGAAATCGATCAGCTCCCCTTCGTGGTTGCTCTGGAAGCACTGGGTACTGATGCCGAGCTCGCTGGCTTTGGTGGCGATCATGGCGTTGATGTCGGCGATGGTCATGGTTCCGTAGGTCTGCGGCTCACGGATTCCGAGCATATTCAGATTCGGGCCATGGATCACGGCGATATGCATGGTCACTTTCCTTCCTGTTCCAGCACCTGCAGTTTTTTTCGGAAAGCCTGGATGGCTTCCATGGAGCGATGCAGGTCGTAGCGCTTGAGGTCATTCTCATTTCTGGCGATCAGCTGTTCCAGGGCGGCAATTTCCTCGGCGTACTGATCGGCATCCATGTGGCGGTAGACCTGCAGCGCCTTCTCGGGAAAGCCCTGCCCTTCAAAAACCCGCGCCAGGGTAGCCGTGGGCATGTAGTCAACACCATCGATGGTGATATGCTCGCCGTGCTGCCTGGCCTGCTGAGTGTCTGTTTCCTCGTCGAGACCCAGTGATTGGGCGTACTCCTTGTAGAGCTGCTCATCGGCCCGAATATCCTTGACATCGAGGACTTCCCGTCCCAGGTCGATAATATCATCCATATCCCGGGCAACTTCTTCCAGGGAACTGTTCCAGATGTCGTCGGGAATGCCCAGATACTTTTCAACGCCTTCAGCGGGGGGAGTGGCCGGTGGAATCGGCATGCTGCTGTGGGGTGCCATGGACTCGGGTTCCGGCTCTGGCTCAGATGCAGGTATGTCAGGCTGGTGCTCCTCCACTGCCTCCTGTTCAGGCTGCAGGGAGAGAATATCCTCAAGATCTTCTCCCTCAACGTCGAAGTCGTCACCTGTGAGGGGCACCTCTTCGTCCAGTTCAAAGCTTTCAGGTTCATCGTCAGGGCTTTCAGTCGCGCTGATTTCTTCCGTGTCCAGGGCGCTCAGCTCCTCTTCCAGGCTGCCGGTGGGTTCAGCGGGCTCGGGGACTTCGACTTCGACTGGCTCCGTGGGCAGGGTTGGCTGGACGGAATCGCTGTCCAGATCGCCCAGGATATCCTCGAGGTCTTCGTCGGTCTCCTCCTCGTCTTCCACGGGGGCATCCATGTCGCCCATGAGGGCGTCTGCGCCAAAGGCCGATGAGAAGTCACTGTCCTCATCTTCGAGGACGATGGTGTTGCCCTCTGCCTCGGCTTCGCGTTCCTGTCGCTCCAGTTCCGCATCGGTGATCTGGTCGCCGAGGTTTTCATATTCCTCCCGGGAAGCCTCGTCAGCGCTGTAGGCGGGCGCTTCTTCCGGAGTCTCTTCGTTGAATGCCTGGGCTGTTTCTGCCGCGGAATCTTCGTCTGCGGGTTCCCCGGCGCCGGGCTCGTCATCTGACTCCAGGAAGTCCAGGACGTCGTCGGCTTCCGCCTCCGCTTCGGCAGCAGCGTTTTTCTGCTGTTCCCGGTTGGTCTTCATCAGACGAATTTTATCTTCAAGTTTTGTGCGCTCTTCAGCGGTGCAGTACGGTAAAATCTGCTGCAGGCACTCAATGGCCTGGTCGTAGTCGCCTTCTTCTTCGTAGAGCGAAGAGAGCAGCCGGGTGGCCTTGATATTGCCGCGGGTGTGTCCCACTGTCTCCTGTAAAGCCTTTTTTGCCTCTTCGTTACGGTTCTGCCGAATCAGTGACAGGGCCAGGACGGTATAGGCCTGGTAGTAGTCCCGATAGTGGTTGATGCCTTCGCGGCAGACTTCTTCCGCTTCCTTCGGCCTTTCCAGGTCAAGGTACGCGACCGCCAGGGGCACAAAGAGCCGCGACTTGGGATCTTTGGAGAGAGCCTTGGTGAGAATTCTTACCTTTTCTTCCAGCTGCTTTTTTTTTGGCTTTTCACTCACTGATGTACTCCTGGAGGGCGAAGGGCAGAGGGATGTCCACGAATTCCCATTGCCCGGTGGCGGGCACGAGAACAAACCGTATTGCGGTGTCGGTGCTTTTCTTATCGGAACCAATGTACTGATTTATAATATCAAAAGGCAAGGGCAGTGATACGGGCAGGTCAAAAAAGTCCAGCAGTTCCACCAGACGACGGGTGCTTTCGGGGTCAAGCCCAAGGAGTTGCTCCGACAGGCGGGCGGCGGCCACCATGCCGATGGCGACGGCTTCGCCGTGGAGATGGCTTTGATATTTGCCCCACTTTTCCACAATATGGCCGATGGTATGGCCAAAGTTGAGAACCGCCCGCAGGCCAGATTCCCGTTCATCCTGTGAGACGATGTGGGATTTTATGAGGCAGCAGTGACGGATGATTTCTGAGAGCACTTCCGGATCGCGTGCCTTCAGGGCAGCTCGCTGGCGGCACAGGGTGTCAAAGAGTTCTGCATCCATGGCGAAGCCGTACTTGATCACTTCGGCTATGCCGGCAGCGTAGTTGCGGCTGTCGAGGGTGGTGAGAGTGTCGGTGTTGATAGCGACATGGACGGGCTGGTGGAAGGCCCCTACCATGTTCTTTCCCCTTGTCAGGTTGACACCGGTTTTGCCGCCGACACTGGAGTCCACCTGACTGAGCAGCGTTGTGGGTATCTGGATGAAGTCGATGCCACGCATGAAGGTGGCTGCCACAAAGCCGGTCATATCGCCCACCACACCGCCGCCGAAGGCGATAAGCAGCGATGAGCGATTGGCACCGTTTTCCAGCAGCCACTCCTGGATGGCTGCGAAGGTGTCCAGGGATTTGTGCTCTTCGCCGTCGCCCATACAGTAGGTGGCTGTGGGCTGCAGACCGCTGTGTTCAAGCAGCTGATTGCCCCAGAGCTCCAGTATCCGTGGCTGCGTGATGATGTAGGTGCGGCGCTTGCCGATGCCCTCGGGCAGACAGAATCGGTCATCAATGCGAATGGGATAGGAGGTGGCCGCAGTGGCGCCGATGGGGACCTGCAGCGTGATCTGCTTCATGGGGTCAGTATCTCCTGGATGTAGGTGGCCACTTCATCGGGGCTCATGTTGTCGGCATCAATGATGTAGTCGCACTTCTTGTAGAAGGGGATGCGGGCTTCCAGCAGGCGGGCGAACGCTTCAAGGGAGGAGTGCTTTTTCACCAGCGGGCGGTGCTGGGAGTGACGTACCCGTTCATGGAGGGTTTTTGCGGAAGCGCTGAGGTAGAAGAGCACGCCCTGCTGCTTGGAGAGGGTGAGGTTTTCCGGTTCCATCAGCGTCCCTCCTCCCGTGGCGATTACCGAGGGAGGCGTGGCCAGGATATCCCGGAGTACGCGGGTCTCCAGCTCACGGAAGTAGGCTTCGGAGTGCTGGCTGAAAATGTCCATGATTTTCATGCCCGTTTGCTTTTCGATCACATCATCAACGTCATGAAATGGCAGGGAAAGTCTGCGCGAGAGGATACGTCCCACGGTGCTCTTGCCCGAACCCATAAAGCCGCTGAGAATGATATGTCGCTGCATCAATGCTCCTCTGGCAGGCCTCAAAAGCCCTCGTCTGTTGTCTGCTAAAAGTGGCGAAGCTGTTCCTGGTAGCCGTGGAAGTTGCGCAGCATCTCCTCCAGGCTGTCGTGGCCGAATTTTTCCATATACGCCTGGGCAATGACGGTGGCGCAGATCGCTTCGGTGATGACAGAAGCCGCCGGCACTGCCGTGGTGTCAGAACGTTCAATGGTAGCTTCGTAGGGCTCTTTTGTGTCAATGTCAACGCTTTTCAGGGGCGTATAGAGGGTGGGAATGGGTTTTTTGGCCACGCGGATGACCATGGGCATTCCGTTACTCATCCCCCCTTCAATGCCCCCGGCGCGATTGGTGCCGCGATAGAAGCGGTGCTGCTGTTGATCGAAAAAAATTTCGTCATGGACTTCCGAGCCCGGACGGCGGGCTGCCTCGAAGCCGATGCCGATTTCCACGCCCTTGATGGCCTGCATGCCCAGCAGGGCCTGTCCGATGCGTCCATCCAGCTTGTCGCCATAGGAGGCATAGTCGCCCAGGCCGGGAACCACTCCGGTGACAATGATTTCGATGACGCCACCCAGGGTGTTGCCCTGGCGGCGGATGGTGTCGATGTATTCGCGGGCTTCGTCATCCTGGGAGGTGTGGAGGAAGCGAACGATGCTCTGATCGGCGCGGGCGCTGATGCTGGTGAGGTCGTCGATATCCGTGGCCTTCACCTGTGACTCAATGGCGCCGATGGAGCATACATGGCTCTGGATGCTGACGCCGAAGTGTTCCAGCAGTCTGCGGCACAGTCCGCCCAGGGCAACCCGGATGGCGGTTTCACGGGCACTGGAGCGCTCCAGGATATTGCGTACGTCGTGCATGTTGCGCTTGAGGCAGCCACCAAGATCGGCGTGGCCAGGGCGCGGATGGCGTACTCTGGCTTCGGGGTTCTCTTCGGAGGCCAGTGGAGACATCATGGATTGCCAGTTCTTGTTGTCACGGTTCCAGACAGCCATGGTAATGGGAGATCCGAAGGTTTTTCCCCAGCGGACGCCACTGAGAAACTCCACGGCATCGGTTTCGATTTTCATGCGACCACCGCGCCCGTATCCCATCTGGCGTCTTCTGAGGTCCGTGTTGATATATTCGGCGTCGATGGAAAGCCCTGCGGGGAAATTCTCCACGATGGCAAAGAGGCCGCGACCATGGGATTCGCCGGCGGTGATATAGCGCATAGATTTTCCTTCTCATTTGCTCGGTTTTTCTCTATTTTTACATAAGGCGCGGTTTCGGGCAACGCAAATATCCTTTGACCGGAACACGGAAATCCCGACACAGGACATACTGAACCCTATGCTTTCCACCTGGCAGCGTTACCTCCTGCGGGAGTGTTTTTTTTACTTTTTTGCCGCTCTGGCCTCGCTCTCCCTGATCATGGCTTCCAACTCCCTTATCCGTATGGGAAGCTCCACCCTGGAAAAGGGTATCAGCCTGATGAGCCTGGCGCAGCTGACTCTTCTCTCCCTGCCTTCCACTGCTTTTATTACCATTCCGGTCAGCGCACTGATCGCCGCCATGGCCCTCTCCTCGGCCCTGAACCGCTCCAATGAGATGGTGATTCTCTATTCAGCGGGCATCTCCCCTTTTGGCATCATGAAGGTGATCCTCTTCGCCTCGACCGTCATCACCGGAATCGCCATAGCCAACAGCTTTGTTCTGGCCCCTCTGGCCTCCAAACAGATTCAGCATGTCTATGCGGATATGGCGGAGAATGTCTCCTACCGCGTGATTCTGCCCGGTGTCTTTAACAAGCTGGGGGACACGACACTCTTCTATTATCACCTTGGCCGTGAGGGATTCCACGACGTCATGGTTGCCCAGGGCGACCTGGTGCTCAGTGCCCGCAGTGGCTCGCTGGTGCAGGGGGATGAGTCCATGGTGCTGCTGCTGCGCGATGGTACCATTGTCGATGCGCGTCAGGGCCAGAGTTTCACTCGCTTCGCCGTACACGAAATTCCACTGGAAACCGCAGTGGACTCGCTGCGCCTGAGCTACTCCATGATGTCGGTGGAGCAGCTGCGCCAGCTCAAGGGTTCCAAAGCCATCCTGGAAATACACAAACGCTACGCGCTCTCAGTGTCCACCCTGCTGTTCGGTGTCCTCGGGTTCATGCTGGGAGCACGCGGAGGGCGCTCCGGCAAGGGAGCCAGCGTACTGACCAGCCTCATGGTGGTGCTGGCCTTTTACCTTATCCGGGCCATTGGCGTACACAGTATGGATGCCGGCCTGATCGCGCCCCAGCAGGTAGAGTGGATCGGCCCGGGGGTCATGGCAGCCGTTACCGTTTTCGTCTATTTCCGTTTCCGGAGGAATATCCTGTGACCCTGCTTCTCTATACCTTCCGCCAGTACCTGCACATCATCTTTCTGGCCATGGCGGTGCTGGTGGCTCTGTACGGTGTGGTGGATATCATCGGTAACCTTGATGATTTTGCGCACCTTTCAAGCCTGCAGATTGCTTACTACGTGGGGGCGACGCTGCTGATAGGCCTGTATCACCTCACGCCGGCAATCATGCTGATTGCCACGGTCATGTATATCACCACCATTGGCGTGAATAACGAGATGAAAATCATGCTTTCGGCAGGGATTTCCCTGAAGAAAATCTCACTGCCGGTTCTCGTCTTTGTCTCCTGCGCTGCTGGCGCGCATTTTCTGCTGGGCGAACAGGTCTTCCAGCATATCAAGCCGGAAGTGGACGCCCTGCAGAAGTACGAAGCGCGCCAGCAGAGACCTCCCTCGGCGATCATTGCCGGGAACCTGTGGGTACGCAACTATGACGGAACGAGTTTTGCGCGCATCCGCCGTTTTAACATGGAGAACAACCTGCTGCTGGGGGTGGAGATTTACACGGTGCGGGAAGGGATGATTCAGGAGTATGTCAGTGCCGACCACGGCAGCCTGCAGGAGGGGCGCATTCATCTGGAGGGTGTGGTGATACGCAACTTCATGACCCAGCAGGTGAGCCGCCTGCCGGAGCATCAGGTTGAGTTTACCGGTATCATGGAGAGCACCAAGGCATCCATCAAGCCCCTGGAGGAGTACAGCTCCCGTGAGCTGGCCAGCGATATTGCCATCCTGCGCGAAGCCGGTCACCCCTCCCATCTCTATGTCTCAGAATTGCTGCGGCGGGTCTCCTACTCACTGGCCATCATTGTCCTGAGCCTGGTGGCCATACCCCTGGGCGTCACGGGCGAACGCAAGTCGGGCAAGATCTTTTCGGTGACCGTGGGCCTGCTGGTGGCCATGGTGTACTTCATAGTGGATTCACTGGCCATGACCCTCGGCAAAGGCGATGCCATCTCTCCCTACATCGCACCGTTTATCGCCAACGGCGTCTTCCTGGGACTCTTTGTCTTTCTTTACAGCCGCCACCGCAATATTGTCTGAGCGGCTGCTGACGGTAGGCGCAACAGGCAGGCCGTGCAAGAGTCCAAGACAATGCAGGAAGAGCGAAGACCACAAAACGCATCAAAAACACGAAAGTGAAGGGGAAAAGAGCAAGGCAGGATCTTACGCAAAGCTTGCTGTATTGCAGAACCGAAGCGAGAGCCGCCCATTCCCCCGCAGGGCAAACAGGGCAAGGGCTGTGGTCAGTGGTGATGCTCGCCTTCGTCGTCCATGGCAGAAGCGATGGCCAGCCCCACGTGGAAAACGCCCTTTTGCGCTTTCAGGCGTCCATGGAGCTCTTCCAGAACTTCCGCGGTGCCTTTGGCGACGATAATTTCCAGGCAGTTGTGGTGGTCGAGGTGAACATGCTGGCTGGAGATGATGGCGTGGTGGTAGTCGTGCTGAATGTCCATGAGGCTGGCGACCAGGCCTCGCTGGTGGTGATCGTACACCATGGTGATGGCGGCGGCTACGGTTTCACCTTCCCGCCAGTCCTGGCGCAGCAGGTCTTCGCGGATGAGATCCCGGATCGCTTCGGATCGATTGGTGTATTTTTTCTTGCGGATGCGTTCGTCAAAGGTTTCCAGCAGGTCACGATCCAGGGAGATGCCAAAGCGTACCAGATTGCTCATGTGTGCTCCTCGCGAGGTGGTGTCGGTAGGGGAAGGACAATCTCAAAACAGGCGCCGCCGTCGATGTTGGATGCGCTGAGTTTTCCCTGCATTTTCTCTTCGATGATCATTTTTGACATGAACAGGCCGATGCCGGTACCGGTAATGATACCGCTGCCACGTCCCCGCTCCTTGGTGGTGAAGTAGGGCTCAAAAATTCTGTCCATGATGGCGGGGTTAATGCCGCCACCATTATCGTGGATCGACAGCACCACCTGCTGATTCTGCAGGTTTACCTGGATGTGGATGCGACCCCTGGTGGCTCCTGAGAGGACAATGGCATCCTTGGCGTTCCCAAGCACACTCAGCAGCACCTGCTGAAACTCTTTGGGATAACCTCTGATCCAGATGTCCTGGGAGGGTTTGTCCACGCCCACCTGAATGTGGTTGTTGTCCATCTGGGCCCGAACCACTTTCAGGGCGCTTGACAGAGTGCTTTCAAGTGAGAACTGCTCCAGGGAGCAGTCGGGTTCAAAAATATCGCGAAACTCATCAATGACCCGCGACATGGTCTGGAGGGTCATCATGGTCTCCCGTACGAATCTTGCCATGGTTTCGGAGCTGAGTTCGCTGGACTCGTAGTCGATCTGCATCTTCTGAACCATCAGGCCGACGGTATTCAGGGGCTGTCGCCAGTGGTGGGCAATGGCGCCGATCATTTCCCCCATGGCCAGAACCCGGGACTCCTGCAGGAGCAGTGCCTGTTGCTGCAGGCGCTTCCGGGTCTCTTCCTGAACCTTTTCCTCCAGGTCGCGGTTCAGGGCACGCAGGCTTTCCTCCAGGGACTTCTGGGCAGTGATATCTTCGCCGATGCCAACATAGTGGGTTATGGTTCCATTATCGTCCAGCAGAGGGAAAATCGAGGCCAGCTGCCAGTAACAGCTGCCGTCTTTGCAGCGGTTGCGCAGCTCGCCAAGCCACTGACGGCCGGCGGTGATGTTCTCCCACAGGGCTTTGTAGTGGCTGCTGCACACGCCCTCAGGTTTGAGCAGTCGTGGATTTTTGCCCTGCACTTCGGCAAAGGTATACCCAGTGGCCTCGGTGAAGCGGGGGTTGACATATTCAATGTTACCATCGGTGTCGGTGATCATCACCGTGCTGGCACTCTGCTCCACTGCCAGGGAGAGTTTGCGCAGCTGGGATTCGCGTTCTTTGCGCTGGCTGATGTCCTGGACAATGCCGAAGAGGCGGGTGAGGTTTTCGCCTTCCTGCTGCTCCATTGGTGTGGCATAGAGCCAGAAAGTACGCCTGGTATCATTGGCCGTGTTGACGCGGAACTCAAAGGATAGGCTGGAGAGGCTCTGGCAGGAGAGCTGGCTCAGGGCGTTGCGGCAGGTTTCGCGGACCATGCTCTGGTCAAGGGGGTCTACGTAGCGATCAATGTAATCGTTCAGGGGCATGGAGCAGCCACTGCTCTGGCAGTCGCAGTGTCCCAGAAGGTGACCGTGTTCGGCGCTGAGCCAGATGTCACCGCTGGAGGCATCCATCTCCCAGCTTCCAAGCTGGGCGACCCGCTGTGCAACCCGCAGACGTTCGCGCTCACGTCGGATCTCCTTCTCCTGCTGATCGGCCATGAATATCTGGTGGCGTCGCAGCTGCAGCATGTTGCGGATGCGGGCCTTGAACTCTATCTCATCCAGGGGCTTGTTGAGGAAGTCGTTTACGCCGTCCTGCAGCGCTTCATAGCGCACCTGCGGGTCGAGATTGGCCGTAATCATCAGTGCGGGAATCTGCTCCTTGGCAGGCAGCTGGCGAAAATGGCGCAGGAACTCCAGGCCATTCATAGCGGGCATCATGTAATCCACCAGCAGCAGATCCACGTCATGGTTCTGGCACCACTGAAGCGCCTCAAGGGGATCCAGGTGCCCGTGAAACACCGTGGGTTCACCGAGTTCGCTGACCATCTCCTCGATAATGGCGATTATGGTCCTGGAGTCATCGACCAGCAGTATGTGCATGGAGCTCCTTTGTGGAGCCTCAGGAGGCTGACGCGCTCAGCTGAGACCCTGAAATCCGATGGAATGTTCAATGGCAGATCCGGCGCGGATCAGGTCACCTTCACCGAAGTGCCGGCCATAAAGCTGCAGTCCGATGGGCAGTCCCTTTTCATCCAGCCCGCAGGGGATGCTCATGCCGGGGATACCTGCCAGGTTGCAGGAGAGGGTGAAGATGTCCTCCAGGTACATGTCCAGGGGGCTGGTATTTTTCTCTCCGCAGGCAAAAGCGGTGCTTGGTGTGGTTGGCGTGACGATGACATCCACATCGCTGAAAGCCTGCTGGAAATCGCGGGCGATCAGGGTGCGCACCTTCTGGGCCTTGCGGTAATAGGCGTCGTAGTAGCCGCTGGAGAGCACATAGGTTCCCAGCATGATGCGCCGTTTCACCTCGGGGCCGAAGCCCTGGCTGCGGGTCGTGGTGTACATGTCGATCAGATCCGTTGCTCCTTCGCTGCGATGGGTATAGCGTACGCCATCGTAGCGAGCCAGGTTGGAGCTGGCTTCGGCAGTGGCGATGATGTAATAGGTGGCCACCGCGTAGTCGGTATGGGGCAGGGATATCTCCTTGACAATGGCTCCCTGCTCCTTGAGCGCTTCGACCCCGGCCATGACCTGGCGACGGATGGTCGGATTCAGGCCTTCGATGAAATACTCACGGGGCAGTCCAACGCGCAGCCCGGCGATATCTTTGCCCACGCAGGAGGTGTAGTCGGGCTTGTCGAAGGCGAGGCTGGTGGAGTCGTTGTGGTCGTGTCCGGCGATGACGTTCAGCATCAGCGCAGCGTCCGCTACGCTGTGGGTGATGGGACCGATCTGGTCGAGGCTGGAGGCAAAGGCCACCAGGCCGAAGCGGGAGACGGTGCCATAGGTTGGCTTCAGTCCAACGACGCCGCAGAAGGCTGCCGGCTGGCGGATGGAACCGCCGGTGTCGCTTCCCAGGGCGGCGGGGGCCATGCGCGCGGCGACGGCAGCGGCGCTGCCACCGGAGGAGCCGCCCGGAACGCGGGTAGGATCCCAGGGGTTGCGGGTCTGCTTCTGGAAGGCGGTCTGGTTTGAAGAGCCCATGGCGAATTCGTCCATGGAGGCCTTGCCGATGACGATGGCGCCGGCTTCGCGCAGGCGGGTGGCCACGGTGGCGTCATAGATGGCGGTATAGTTGGCGAGCATGCGCGATGAGCAGGTGGTGGCAAGGCCCTTGACGTTGATGTTGTCCTTGACGGCAATGGGAATGCCCAGCAGGGGCAGTTTTTCGCCCAGGCTGCGGCGTTTGTCGGCGCTGGTGGCTTCTGCCAGGGCCTGTTCATTGACCTGGTTGAAAACCTGAAGCTGATCATCTTTGGTGCGGATGTTTTCCAGGCAGGCTTCCACCAGTTGCTGGCTGGTGATCTCCGAAGTGGCGAGGGCGTGTTGCAGTTGGGTCAGTGTTTTATGCAGCGGCATGAATGCTCCTGGCGAAGAGAGTGTTGAGGCAGAATGTGCGACGGCCTACTCGATAACCGGTGGAACCCGGAAGTGATCCATGTCGTGATCCGGCGCATTGGCCATGACCAGCTCAAGGGGCAGGGAGGGAAGTACCGCGTCATCGCGCATGACGGTTCCATTGGTGACGGCGTGGGAAGTGGGGGGGATGTCATCGGTGTTCAGGGCGTTGAGGGCATCCATGTAGCCCAGGATGCTGTTGAGATCCTCGCCGTATTGTTCCACTTCGGCCTCACTCAGGGAGAGCCTGGAGAGTCGGGCAATGTGCAGGACTTCCACTTGTTGTATTTTCATGACAGGTGACTCCGCAGAAATTTTCTGCAAGTATAGCGCATGGAGTATTTCAGTCAACCGGGAATTTTCGTGGAAACAAGCACTGGTGCGGGCTTTTGCGATGTCGTTGCCGCAGGTTTGTCCGCCGACCCGCCAGGGGAGGGTGGGGCCAGTGTGGCCAGTGTGCAGATGCTTTTCCCGTGCGCCTTCGGCTGCAATCTCCCCTCTTCCCTTGCATCTGCCGCGGCAAAGTGTGATATATTTCCGACAGGCTGCTGAAGAATCGGTGGCAGATCGCAAAACCGCAATTCTGGAGTACATAGTTGCATACACAGGAAATAGAGCTTGATGTTGATACCCTGGCCCAGGTTATGGGCATAGGTGACGGAAACCTTCGCGAGGTGGAGCGTGTCTGTGATGTCACAATCTCCGGCAGTGGGAACCGGCTCCTCGTTCGTGGCGGCTCTGACCGGCAGGTGGAGCAGGCGGTGGAGCTTCTGCAGCAGGTGAATCAGCGCGTGCGTCACGGGGAAACCTTTGTGCCCCGTGAAATCCCCAGTTTTCGCAGTGATGCCGACGGGGATGTCGTGCGTGCCGGTCGCAAATTTGTGCGGCCCCGCAACGCTTCCCAGCAGTCCTACGTGCGCAACCTGCAGGAGCGGGAGCTGACGTTCGGCATTGGCCCTGCGGGAACCGGCAAGACCTATATGGCGGTTGCCTGCGCCGTGGAACGCCTTCAGCGCGGCGTGGTCGACAGGATCATCATCACCCGGCCCGCTGTTGAAGCCGGCGAAAAGCTGGGTTTTCTACCCGGCGACCTTGAGGAAAAAGTCGATCCTTACCTGCGACCGATTTACGATGCCCTGCACGACTTTCTCGGTGTCGAGAAAGTGGAGAAGCTGATGGAGAAAAAAACCATCGAAGTTGCGCCCATCGCCTTCATGCGTGGCCGTACCCTTTCCAGTGCCTTTATTCTCCTGGACGAAGCGCAGAATGCCACGCCGTCCCAGATGAAGATGTTTCTTACCCGCCTCGGCAACGGTTCGACCATGGCGATCAACGGCGATCCTACGCAGACGGACCTTCCCGCTGGTGTCTCCCAGGGCCTGCAGCAGGCCATCGATATCCTGCGCCACATTCCCGAAGTGGGCATGACCTTTTTTTCCAATGCCGACGTGGTGCGCCATCCGCTGGTCAGCGCTATCGTTCAGGCTTACGAGCACTATGAATCAGGAAACAAGCAATGAGCAATCTCATCGGTCGCTGGCACCAGTACTTTCTGGCCCACACCATCAATCAGCCTCTGGGGGTCAAGGTGATCGCCATGGTCACCGTGGTTCTGGTCGCCTTTTTTGCCATCCCCGAAGAACGGTTCACCGGAGATATTTATGAGGTCGGAGATATTGCCAGTCGCAATATCAAATCTGATCGGGAACTGCTGGTCATTGACGAAGCCGCCACCATACAGAAACGGCGGGAGGCCCATGAACACGCCGGGCTGCTCTTCGACCATGACCGCTCAGTGGAGCGCAGCTTTGTCATTGCCATCGAAGAGACTTTTCAGGCAGCGCGGCGCGCTGCTTCGGCGCCGGAAGGCTCCGGTGAAGTCAAAGAGCTTGAGGCGATGCTGGGGCGCTTTCATCTGCAGCCGGAGGTGTTGGCACACTTTCAGGAACGTCAGTTCTCGGAAGCTTTGGAGCAGCGCATCAAGCAGTGTGTCGGCACGGCCTACGGCCAGGGAGTTTACTTGCCCGGGAGCCGCTCCCATGTCTTTGACAACGCCTTTGTGCGGGATATCAGCACCGGCGGTGTTCAGCGTATTGTACCCGAGCGCCCTCCCCGCACTCCCTCCGAGGTGGCCGCGGTCATCGATCAGCACTGTCAGGAGTCTGCCGTGGTCATGTTCACCATGGCCAACCTCTCCCCCGATATCACTTTCAACGAGCGGGCAACCATCACCCGGCGTGAGGAGCTCTCCCAGCAGGTCAAGCCAGTCTACATTGTGGTGCGCCAGGGTGAGATGATCGTGCGGGAAGGCGAAATTGTCGACGCCATGACCCGTCAGAAACTGAATACCCTGTTACGGGTTAAAAGCCCCCTGGAGCACTGGTTCTCCTTTATGGCCACCCTGATCATGGCCAGTATTCTGATTCTGATTCCCTGGAAATATTTCGAAAAGGCGCGCAAGAAGATTTTCAACAGCAGTGACCGCCTCTATATTTTCTTCACGATCCTGCTTGGCTCCATTGCCCTGGTGAAGCTGTTCTCCATTATTGCTGCCGGGCTCTCCTTCAACCTGCCCTACGTGAGTTATGACTACCTGATCTACGCTGTGCCTATCGCGGCCGGGGCCATGCTGGTGGCGATCCTGCTGGATCTGCACATCGCCATGATCTACACCACGGTCTTTTCCATCATCTGTGGCGTGATGGTGGGTCACGATATCAGCTTCGCCCTCTATACCTTCGTCAGCGGGCTTGTGGCGGCCTACAGCAGTTTCTCGTTCCGCAACCGCATGGATCTGACCTTCGCCGCCCTGTGGTCCAGTGCCGCAGGCGCTTTGGTCATGGTCTCCATCCTGCTCTTCAACGGCGATCTCTTTTCCTGGGGCGCCCTCTGGGCCTTTGCCTTTGTCTTTATCTCCGGGCAGATATCCATGCTGCTGGTGATGGGCCTGCTGCCCATCTTTGAGTCGGGATTCCATGTCACCAGTGACCTGCGGCTGCTGGAACTGAGCAATATGGGACATCCTCTGCTGAAGCAGCTGATTCTGCGGGCGCCCGGTACCTATCACCACAGCATCATCGTGGGCAGCCTGGTTGAGGCAGCGGCCGAAGAAATTGGCGTCAATCCCCTGCTGGCAAGGGTAGGGGCTTACTATCACGATATCGGAAAGATGAAGAAGCCCGAGTACTTCATTGAGAATCAGCGGGGGATCAACCGCCACGATACCCTGTCGCCCGCCATGTCCAGCCTGGTAATCACCAACCACGTCAAACACGGCATGGAGCTGGCCGAAGAGTACAGTTTGCCCAAATCCATACGGGAGATTATTCAGCAGCACCATGGCCGGACGCTCATCCAGTACTTCTACAAGAAAGCGCTGGAGGGTGGCGAGAAGGTTGATGACGAGAAATTCCGCTATGCCGGCCCCAAACCACAGACCCGCGCCGCCGCACTGGTTATGCTGGGAGACAGCTGCGAGGCCGCGACCCGGGCCCTTTCGGAGCCATCGCATACGCGCATTCAGAACCTGGTGCAGAAGATCATCAATAATATCTTCGTGGATGGGCAGCTGGATGAGTGTGAGTTGACCCTGAAGGATATCGGCATGATTGCTGCCAGCTTCACCAAGACCCTGACGGGAATCTATCACCAGCGCATCGAATACCCAGAGGACAAGAAGGAAGTTCAGGTTCCCAAAGAGAAGCCTGAGAAAGCTCCTGACGCTGAGCTGGATACCCGCTCCCGCCCCGGCAGTGGCAACCCGCCTATTCCCACGAAGAAAGTTCCCGCCTCCATACGCCACTTCACCCACCAGGATGTGGATATTCCGGGCACACCGGAAGCTGACGCCAAAGACAAGGGAGAGAAAAATGGCAGCAACCCTCAGTATTTCTGAGCTTCCCCGCCACTGGAGTCTGCGCCACAACAATCCTCAACACATTGTGGTCTATCTTCATGGTTTCGGATCATCCATGCTCTCGGCCAAGGCGTGTGCCATTGAGGACGCACTTTTCCAGCGTGGCTACTCTTTTTTGCGCTTCACCTTTGACGATATGCAGGCGGATCGCTTCTTTCACCTCACGGTGCCGAAGATGGTGGATCAGCTTCGACGCATCGTGGATACCCTGGCGGGAGCCTATGAGCGCATTCACCTGATCGGCTCGTCCCTTGGCGCCATGGTGCTTGCCCGCTACTGCGAGCAAGGAGCTTCGCCGGCGGTGGCATCCCTGACGACCCTGGCGGGCTCTTTTGATTTTTACGCCAACCGGCTGGAGGGCATGGGGGCAGATGGACTGCAGGTGTGGAAGGAGAAAGGGTTCGCCCTGTTCTACCATTACGGGGTCAATGACACCATTCAACTGGGAACTGCATTTCTGGAAGATGTGGAAAGCTATATGCCCTATCGGCTGCGGACACGGTTGCCCTTTCTGCTGATACACGGCAAACGTGATGAGACGGTCAGTTTTGAACAGTCGGTCGCCATGGCATCCGAGCAACCCCTCGCAACCCTGAAGCTCTATGAAGCGGGCGATCACTCCCTGATGGGAGATATAGATGAAATTATCCGGGATATTGCCGGGCACCTGCTGCCCCTGAGCAGCAGGAACGCCGATGCGGTGGCCGACTGTGTGCACTCGCCGGCTGTACTGAGCACCATACAGGAGGAAATACAATGAAATGCGCGGTCATCGGTGCCGGCAGCTGGGGCACCGCCCTGGCCCATCACCTCGCTTCCACTGGTCGGGAAGTATTGATATTTGCCCGTGAGGAGGAAGTGGCAGAGGAGATCAACGGCTCGCGCCGCAACAGTCTTTACCTGCCGGACATGGAACTGCATGCCATGGAAGCCACCACGGACTACGGGCGGCTGTTCAGTCCCTATGAGCTCTACCTGTGGGCGGTGCCTGTGCAGAAGTCCCGCCGGCTGCTCCAGGATATCGGATCGTACCTGGAACTTGGCACGCCCATCGTCAATGCCAGCAAGGGCATCGAAAACGAGACCCTGCTTCTGCCCCACCAGATTTTTGCCGATATCCTGGGGCCCCACGCCAACGTATCCACGCTTTCGGGGCCTTCCTTTGCCCGCGAGGTGGTGCAGGGGGTGCCGACGGCAGTGACCATTGCCAGTCCGAAGACTCGCACCGGAAGCGGCCTGCAGGATATTTTCAGTAACACGTCCTTCCGTGCCTATACCACCAAGGATGTCATGGGCGTGGAGATCTGCGCCGCCGTGAAAAACGTCATCGCCATTGCCAGCGGTATCTGCCATGGCCTCGGGCTTGGCCACAACGCCACTGCCGCCCTGATTACCCGTGGTCTGGCCGAAATCACCCGCCTGGTGGTCAAGTGCGGAGGCCACAGTCAGACTGCCAGCGGCCTTGCCGGAGTGGGCGATCTGGTGCTCACCTGTACCGGTGGCCTCAGTCGCAATCGCACTGTGGGAGAGCGGCTGGCCAGGGGGGAAACCCTTGGCGATATCACGGCGGGTATGAACATGGTGGCTGAGGGCGTTCAGACCTGCCAGTCAACCCATGAGCTGGCACTGCAGAAGGGTGTTGATATGCCCATAACAGCGGAAGTTTACCGCATTCTCTTTGAGGATAAGGACGTCTGTCAGGGAATTCGCGATCTCATGAACCGCGACCTCAAGGCAGAGCACTGGAGCTGAGTCGTGGGGGGGGAATTCGCCCCGGGAAACAAAATCAGCGCAAAACCACATTTACAAAGGACCGCTTCTCAGGTAGTATTTTTGCCTGAAACTGGTAATCGCCGTCGCATAAGCCGATGGCGGGAAGCGATACAATTCTCAGAGGCAAAGGATATTCATGCATAGATATATACTTCTTCTGCTGGCACTTCTCATTTTGAGCGCCGGATGCGCCAAGAAAGCGGATCCCGACCGCGTTCCGGATCTGGAAACCGCCCACCGGCTGGCAGAACGCGGGCAGTACGATGAGGCGCGCCAGGAGTACCGTGGTGTGATGAACCTGGCGGATAATTCAGAAGCCGTCGCCCGGATCATGCTCTATATCGCCCACACCTACGAGAAGGAAGGCGAGTGGCTGGACGCGTCCATTGAGTATGAACACTATCTGCTGCGCTTTCCCGACCATTCCGCTGCCGACGATACCATGATCCGCCTGATGGAAATGTACATGGAGCAGATTCGCACCATTGATCGCGATGTGAATCCAGCCCGCAAGGCGTACTCTCTGGCCCACCGCTTCTACCGCGAATATCAGAGTTCGCCACGCACCGGTGAGGTTCAGGTAATGGAGCAGCAGGCCTTTGAAATTATTGCCGAACACGAGGCGTATATTCTCGATTTTTACCTGCGGACGAAAAAAATTACCGCAGCGAAGACGCGGCTTGAGCGCATAGAGCGGGATGATCCCGATTTTTTTGCCACACCGGTGATTCAGCAGCAGTATCGACGTTTAAAAGAACTTCAGAAGTGACGCTTCTTTGCCGATAGGAAAGAACGGGAAGGATCCCGGAACAGGATGTAAGGAGTCAGCCCCATGGTAGATGCATTCTATAATGCCGCTTCCGCCATAAAAACCTATGGCTTTCGACAATCCGCATCGGCCCACAATGTGGCCAATGTCAACACCGATGGCTTCAAGTCCCAGCGGGTGGATACTGCAGAAGGTGTCTCTGGAGGAGTGCGCCCCACCGGCGTCAGCATCGACAAGAGCCACGGTCCTTTCCGGCCCAGCGAATTTCCGGCGGACACGGTGTCCTTCAGTGCCGACGCCATTGCCATGGCGGGCCTTGTGGAAGGATCCAACACCGATATCACCCGCGAGATCGTCAACAGCTCCGTAAACCAGTACTCTGTCAGCGCCAATACCGGAGTGATCCGCTCCCAGGACGAAATGATAGGGACACTGCTTGATATCGTCTCCTGATGAAATCTCTGCTCCTGTTCCGGATCCTGCCCTTTATCGCCCAGATGTATCTGAAAATCTGCTTCCTGACCTGCCGTAAGACCTATGAAGGGCGGGAGATCCTGCAGGCGGTGGAAGATGACCCCAAACCCTACACAATAGCCTCCTGGCATGGTCGACTTGTTGCGCCGCTCTGGCTTTATGGTCGCGGCAATATCTATGCTTTGCTCAGCCAGCATAAAGATGCGGAAATATTTGGCCGGATACTGCGTTACTTCGGTCATGATGCCGTACGTGGTTCCTCCACCCGTGGCGCAATTGCAGCGCTGCGACAGGTCATCGGGAAACTTCGCCAGGGGCATGACGTTGCCATCACCCCCGATGGCCCCAAGGGCCCACCTCTGGTAGTCAAACCAGGTGCGGTCGGTGCCGCCAAGGCCACAGGTACAGCTGTACTGGCAGTTTCCTATAGCTGTAGGCCAGTGAAAATTCTCTCCAGCTGGGACTCCTTTGTCTTTCCCCTGCCCTTTGGCCGCATGCACTTTGTGGTGGAAAAACCCCTCTATCCAGATCAGTATGCTGATCTGGATGAAGGCAATCGCCTGCTGGGGGAGCTCCTGATGAGCGCCACCCGCAGAGCGGACCAGGCCATGGCCGCCGGGAAGCGCACATGAGAGCGGCTCAGCGTATTCCTCTTGATTTTATTGCCACTGGACTCTATTTCGGCAAGATACCCTTTGCCCCTGGCACCTGGGGAACCCTGCCCGGCATAGCGCTGTTGTGGCTGGTGGCAGATTTTCCCCTGTGGAGCAAGCTGCTCATTGCCGCGCTGCTGTTTTATGGCGGAGTGCTGGTGTGCCATCGCGCCCAGGAACTCTATGGTCGCAAGGACCCCTCCTGTGTAGTGATCGACGAGATTGCCGGTGTGTTCTTTGCCGGCATGTGGTTTGCGGTCAGCTGGCCCATGCTGCTGGCAGTCTTTGTACTTTTCCGCTTTTTTGATATTCTCAAACCCTGGCCTATCCGCCGACTGGAAACCCTGAGCGACGGCTGGGGTGTCATGGCAGATGATATGGCGGCCGGTGCCGCCGCCGCGCTGGTGCTTGTGGCGGTGAGCCTGCTGCTCTGATCTGTGCCCTTCCACTTTTCACGCAAAGGAAGACATATGCGCGCATCACTTCTCAGTATCGGCGATGAGCTGCTCAGTGGCTTTATCCTCAATTCCAACGCCCGCTACCTGGCCCAGATGCTGACCCAACAGGGTTTCGATGTGCGTACTCACCTGACGGTGGGTGACGAAACAGATGACATTGTCACAGCCTACCATGAGCTGGCCGCCGACAATCAGCTCGTACTGGTCACTGGCGGCCTTGGGCCGACCCACGATGACAAGACCCAGGAGGCAAGCGCCCGCGCCCTGGGAGTGGAATCGCGCATCGATGAGGCATCACTCAGTCGCCTGCAGGAGTTTTTCACTCGGCGCAAGCGTCCCATGAAAGACATACATAAGCGCATGGCGACTTTTCCTGTCGGTGCCACCGTTGTACCTAACCCCGTGGGTGCCGCCGATGGTTTCACCTTTATGCTCAGCGGTTGCCAGTTTCTCTGTATGCCTGGTGTGCCGGCGGAGATGCGCGCCGTCAGTGGCAACTTCATGGAGCATTTCCTGCAGTATCCCCAGGAACGCTTCTATAATGGCCAGGCCATCATCTCCCTCTGCGGTATCCCCGAGTCAGAAGTGGCCCGCCGCATCGCCCACCTGCTGGAGGGCGAGGACTACCGCATCGGCCTGCTGCCCAATGATGCTGCTGTACGCATCCGCGTGGCCAGCCGAACGCGCGCAGGCCAGCAGGAAGCTGACCGCATTGCTGCGTCGGTTATGGAGCTGATTCTGCCCTGTTTCGCGCCGGAGGATATCTTCTCCATGGAAAACGAAGTGCTGGAAGTCGTCCTGCTCAAAGAGCTTCAGCGCCAGCAGCTGAGCCTGGCTCTGGCGGAATCCTGCACCGGCGGAAAGATTGCCGATCAGCTTATCGCCGTTCCCGGCGCTTCAGCCACCCTGCTCTTCGGCGGCGTCTTCTACTCCAACCAGTCCAAGGTGGAGCTGCTTGGGGTCGCGGAGCAGACCCTCGTGGATCACGGCGCTGTCAGTGAACCCACAGCCCGTGAAATGGTCGATGGTGTCTGTCGCATTGCCCGTACCCACTGCGGAATCTCCGTCACCGGTATTGCCGGTCCCGAAGGGGGGACTGAAGAGAAACCGGTGGGCACAGTGTATATTGGCACGCGGGTGAAGGATTGCGTGGAGGTGCAACGCTACCTGCACAGCGGCAACCGTGAACTGATCCGGCAACGCGCCGTCCAGGCAGGGCTTTTTCAGCTGCTGCGAATGGTGCGCAGATAATATCCGTGATTTTTCATCCCGCCCATGGGAGGATGCCATGAAGTTCCCTGTCTATCACGTCGATGCCTTTACTCAGCAGGTTTTCGGCGGCAATCCCGCTGCCGTCTGCCCTCTGGAATCCTGGCTGAGCGTGGAAACCATGCAGGCCATCGCCGCCGAGCACAACCTCTCTGAAACCGCTTTTTTTGTTGCCACGGCTCCCGGACACTACCAGTTGCGCTGGTTCACTCCCCAGGTTGAGGTGGACCTGTGCGGCCATGCCACCCTGGCCAGTGCCTTTGTGATTTTTTCCAGCATGGCGCCACAGCTTGACCGGATCACCTTTGAAACTGCCAGCGGTGTGCTGAAGGTGGAGCGCCGCGGTACGCTGCTGGTGATGGATTTTCCCTCGCGCAGGCCCCATCCGGCCGCCCTCTCACCTCTGCTTGGACAGGCCCTGGGCAGAGAACCACGGGAGACCTGGAAGTCCCGGGACTATTTGCTGCTCTTTGAAGACGAAGAGACTATCCGCAGCCTGCAGCCGGATTTTGATGCCCTCAAGCGCATTCCCGATACTCTGGGCTTTATCGTCACGGCGCCTGGAAATACCGTGGACTTTGTCTCCCGTTTCTTCGCTCCCGGAGCCGGCATCGCCGAAGATCCGGTGACCGGCTCCGCCCACAGCACCCTTATCCCCTTCTGGGCCGATCGCCTTGGCCGCACAACGTTACATGCCCGGCAGATATCGCCCCGCAGCGGTGAGCTCTTCTGCGAAAATCTCATCGACCGCGTTCTGATCGGGGGACACTGCGTATTTTTCTCCCAGGGGATGATTACCCTTTGAAGGCTTTGACTATTGAGGTTTTCTTCGCCAGTCATCCAGGAAACTGTAGAGGCAGGGTATGGCCAGCAGTACCAGGATAGCTGATGTGATCAGGCCAAAGATGATGCTGATGACCAGCGGTTTGAGAAACTGGGCCTGAAGGCTGCGCTCCAGCATGAGGGGCATAAGGCCCAGGGCGGTGGTGATCGTCGTGATGGTGAGGGCGCGAAAGCGATCCCGGCTGGCACTGAGAGCAGCCTGCAGAATAGTGGCTCCGCCTGAGGCGTGCATCTTGACAAAGGCGACCAGCAGGATGGAATTATTGACCACGATTCCGGCCAGGGATGCGGCGCCAATGACCGAGGGCATGGAGAGGTTGTATCCGGTAATCAGGTGTCCCCACACGGCCCCCATGAAGGCGAGGGGGATGGCGACCATGACGACGGCGGGTTCGATGAAGCTGCGGAACTGGTAGCTGAGGATGCAGAAGATCCCCAGCAGGCCAAGCAGCAGGGCGTTGCGCATGGATGCGCCCGTTTGGCGGGATTCGGCAATTTGCCCTTCAAAGTGGACCTGCACTTCAGGATAGCGGGCCTGCAGTTCGGGCAGGAAACGCTTTTGCAGATCGGTGATTATCTCCATGGCGTTGGCGATGCGGGTATCCACGTCGCCGCTCACCGTGACCGTGCGCTGCCGATCAATGCGCAATATGCGGCCCCATCCACGGGCAGGCTCCATGGAAGCCACTTCACTCAGGGGAATCAGGGTGCCGTCGGGCAGAGTGACCAGAAAGCGCTCCAGCTCCAGCAGGCTGTGGCGGTCGCGCTGCCGCACCATGATTTCAAATGTCTCCCTTCCCACCTGAATCTGACTGACAGTTTCCCCCAGCCAGGCTGCGCGCAGCTGGCGGGCGATTTCGGCTGCGTCTACTCCCAGGCTGGCGGCTCCGGCTTTCAGCTGCAGGTGGTATTCGGGTTTGCCGGTGCGCAGGTCGCTGAGTATATCAGTGGCACCGGTATAGCCTTTCAGCCACTGGGAGAGGTCGTAGGCGGCCGCTTCCAGGGTGTGCAGGTCTTCACCTTTCAAGCGGATCTCCAGGGCCTTTCCCGCCGGGCCAATAACCGGCTCTTTCAGGTTCAGGCTGAGTACATCGGCTGGCGACCCCGTGTGCTCGCGCCACAGGGAGAAGAGTTCATCCAGTCGAGTGGAGCGCCTCTCTGCCGTCAGCAGATCGGCAGTTATGGTGGCGACGTGTGGGCCACGCTCAAAGGCGTCGGCGTTTTCGCCATAGCGCACCAGAATATGCCGCACCAGTGGTTGCTGACCCGGCTGCTGGGGGCTGAGTTCGGCATTGGCCTGCTCAAGGGCGCTCACCACTTGTTCCACCACCTGGCGGGTACGCTCCAGGGGTGTCCCCTGGGGCATGATCAGGCGCGCTTCCACCACGTCACCCTCCAGATCGGGAAAGGCTTCGAACTTCACCAGACCACCCGCCAGCAGGCCAATGGTGGAGAGAAAGAAGAAAATCAACAGGCCCGCAAACAGGGAGCGCTGGTGTACGGCCCAGTGCACTGCCCGGTTCAG
This sequence comes from Desulfurispirillum indicum S5, assembly GCF_000177635.2. Classification (NCBI taxonomy): domain Bacteria; kingdom Pseudomonadati; phylum Chrysiogenota; class Chrysiogenia; order Chrysiogenales; family Chrysiogenaceae; genus Desulfurispirillum; species Desulfurispirillum indicum. The sequence goes on along the minus strand of NC_014836.1, from coordinate 1,987,548 downwards.
GTACTCGTCCCGCAGGGTGGCAAAGCCGTGCTCGAAGCGCTGGCGAAAGCGGTTCGGAGTACGATTCTGCAGTCTGCGGGTACTGTGGCACATGTGGTGGGGCAGGATCAGATAGGCGTGCACGAGGCTGACGATCAGGGTCAGCAGGGCGGCAAAGGGCATGACGCGCAGCACTTTGCCAATGTCGCCGGAGATAAAGGCCAGGGGCACAAAGATAGCAGCGGTGGTCAGGAATGAGGACAGGATGGCGGGTGCCACTTCACGTACGCCTTCCACGGCGGCTGAGAGGGGATTTTTTCCCCGCTCGCTGTGGGCGGCGATATTTTCAGCAATGACGATGGCGCTGTCCATCATCAGACCGATGGCCAGCATCAGGGCAACCATGGAGACCATGTTAATGGAGACGCCCAGCATGGCCATGAGGGCAAAGGCACCCAGAAAGGAGATGGGCAGGCCCAGCCCCACCAGCAGCGAAGTGCGCAGGCTGAAGAAGAGCCAGATGGCTGCCACCACCAGAAACAATCCCTGAATGCCATTGCGCGTCAGCATTTGCAGGCGATCCTGCAGGATGGAGGTGATATCCTGGGTCAGTACCAGTTGCACCGACTCCGGCGCGCGCAGGCGTTCGTTTGTGATGAATTCCTGCAGATCGGCATATACGTCCAGACTGTCATGATCTCGTCCTTTATACACTTCCAGTACGGCGGCCCGTGTACCATCCAGCTCGGTGCGCACCTCGGGCAGGCGAAAGGTGTCAATGATGGTGGCCAGGTCGCCCAGTCGCAACTCGTGGCCATCGGCTGTGCCAATGATGATAATATCTTCAAAGGCCTGAGGTGCTTTGCGTTCATCGGTGAAGCGGATCACCGTATCGCCCAGGGGGCTTTCCAGGGTTCCGGCGGGCAATTCGATATTCTGGCGGGCCAAAATGGCGGCAATGGCGTTCACGCTGACCCCGTGCTGATGCAGCACATCAGCCGCGATTTCCACCTGTATCTGGCGTTCAGAGAATCCTTTCAGGTTGACCTGGGCAATATGCGGGTTGCGCAGCAGACGCTCCCGCAGCTTTTCGGCATAGACCTTCAGATCGGTTTCATCCATGGGCCCCGTTATGGCCAGGGCTGCCACCAGATCGGTGCGATGCAGTTCGCGCACAATGGGTTTGCCTGCCTGGGCGGGGAGGTCGTCGATGGCGTCTACTTCGGTGGCTATGGTGCTCAGAAAACGCTGGGCGTCGCCGTTTCCCGACATCTTGGCAATGGCCAGCGCGAAATTTTCGCGGGCATCACAGCGAAACTCCGCCAGGTCAGTAATGCCGTCAACCGCATCTTCCAGGCGCTGGCAAATCGCTTCTTCCACCTCGTGGGCACTGGCACCCCGATACTCCACCTCGACGGAAGCTTCCACGGGGCGAAAGTCGGGAAAAGTCTCCCGCAGCAATGAGCCAATGGAAAGTACGCCGGCCAGCAGCAAGATGATAGCCAGAATGTTGGCTGCTGTGGGATGCTCGGCAAAGTAGCGGATCATGGCGCACCCGCACCTTCAATGAGCTGCTGGGAAGCTGCACTGAAGCGGGGCTCGACCGTGCGGCCCTCAATGGCGGGCATCAGGTCGCCCGCCACGACCGTCTCGCCTGGCTTTACTCCATCCAGAACCTGCACCAGTTCACCGTACCTATGGCCGATGGAAACCTGGCGGCGCTCTAGGCGCTGCTCGCTGTCGACAACCAGCACCACGCTATCCTGGCGAACACTGGAGCGGGGCAGCAGGATAGCCGCAGAACGTGGAACACCTGTCAGTTCCACCTCGACAAACATACCGGGAAGTAAGGGGAAGGGGCGCGCTGGAAAGGATTGTTGCCATTGCCAGGCGTTGATGCGCAGGACGACACCCAGAGTGCGAGTGTGCTGATCCAGGGCGTCGGTAAAACGCAGCACTTCAGCGGATACGGGTTCAGGGATGCCGGGCAGCAGAAGACGGGCACCGAGATTGGTAAAATCCTGGCGTGGAGGCAGAGAACTCTCCGTGGGCGTGCTGCTGGTGAGCGACGCAAGACGACCAAGGGGCAGGTGGGCCACAACCTCCATGGATTGGTGGTCATGGGCTTCGAATAATAGGGTTCCCGGGGACACGACCTGCCCCGTATTCACATGTACCGGCCCGATAACGACGGCATAGGGGGATTGCACCCTGGTGCGTTCCACATCGCGCCTGGCGCGCTCCATGCGGGCGCGGGCGCTTTCCTGCTGGGCCAGCAGCCGTTCACGTTCGTGGGGGAGTTGATTCAGCGTATTGCGCAACTGCTGCACGCTCTGGCGCTGCTGCAGGAAACTGCGCTCCTCACGCTCCAGTTGTGTCTGGGAGATGGTTCCCGTGGCTGCCAGACCCTGCTGTCGGGTCAATTCACGTTCCGCCAGCTCCAGAGCCCGCGCTTCCAGCAGAAGTGATGCTTTCATGCTTTCCCGGCGACTCTCCAGCTCGGCAACCTGGGCTTTCGCCGCCAGCCAGACCGCGTGGGCATCGGCCAGGGCATTGTCGTAGTCGGTGGACTCTATGCGCAGCAGCAGACGGTTGCCCTCTACTGCCTTGCCCGTTTGCAGCAGATCTGTGACCAGTTCAACCCGTCCTCCGACCTCGGCCACAGCCCGCCAGCTGCGCCCGGCAGTAACCGTACCTGTGGCGCGGACTCTGGGGAGGAAGTCAACCTCCTTCACCTGAATGGTGGAGACCACTGGAATTTCTGTTCCCTGGGCGTTGTGCTGTGGGCCACTGCGACTGGCAACCAGGATGACGACCAGGAGAATGCCTGAAGCCATGGGGAGAAAGATTGCGAGTTTCCGGCGGACGGATGGCATGGGAGGCTCCTTTTGTTATCAGTTGTCTGCAGCGGGAAAGAGTCCGTGTTCCAGCAGGGCGATGGTGTGATCTTGCAAACGTTCCTGGCTGATGTTCAGCGTTTCAGGGCCAAAGTGCTGCTGCCAGAGGGAGGTGGTTGCCAGGGGAAACATTGTCAGGCCTATGAGGGAGACGGGCAACAGGTGTGGTTCCACATGGGGATTCACACTGCCCTGCTCCCGAGCGTTCTGGAAGGCTTGGGCCAGTTTACTGGGGAGCTTCAGGTTCTTGACCACATAACTCAGCAGAAACTGGCGCAGGGCACCATCTTCATTGACAACTTCCCGTATCCAGAGACCCGGCAGCCATGGATGGCGCCGCACCATGGCGTGGACGGCTGTCACAAAAGTGCGCACGAGTGTACGCGTATTGTCGCCAGCCGACAGCAGCTCCTGGCGCAGCCCGTCAAAGGCAGGTATCAGACGCTCATTGATAACGGCGTCCAGCAGTTGATCCTTGGAGCCGAAGTAGTAGCTGATCATGGCAGGGGTGACTCCACCTGCATTGGCAATGGCGCGCAGGCTGGTTGCGCCAATGCCGTGACGAGCGCAGTGCTCCACGGTGATGTCGAGTAACTGCTCGCGCTGCTCGGTATTGGTTCCCTTTGGCCTGCCAGGTTTTCTGTTCAACTGCTTGTGCATGGGGTGCTCCTGAATGGTGGTCAGATATTAAATGATCGATTAATTAATTTCAAGGGAAATATGGACGCGAAAGCTATCAGCTTTGCTGTTTGCTTTTCGTGGTGCCGCTAGTGAATAGGGTATTGTGGCGTATGGTTGCCAGAAAGCGGTCAGGAAGTTTTCTGCTGCTGGTAGAGGTGGTGAATGATGCCGTCTGAGAGTCCGATTTTGGGTACCAGCAGCTTGCTCATGCGAGCGGCTTCCATCACAAAGAGGATGATTTCGCCAGCGGGCACGATGACATCAGCTCGGTCCGGGCGGAGGCCGAGTTTGCGCATGCGTTCTTCATAGGTGTGCGATTGAATATGCTGATGAACTTTCTGCATTCTGGCGAGGCTGAGGGGCGAGGTGGAGTCCTTTTCGGCGATTTTGGCGATTTTATTGATATTGCCGCCGGAGCCAATGCCGAGGATGGGGCTGTGCCCCTTGGTGGTACTTTTGATCCAGCTGCCCATCTCCTTCCAGCGTTCGCTGCTCACCAGCCCCTCCAGAATCCGGATGGTGCCAATGTCAAAGGAGCGTGATTCCAGGCGCTTACCGCCGGAGAAAAAGCTCAGTTCGGTGCTGCCGCCACCGATGTCGATATAGAGGTAGGATTTGGAGTGGTTGAGTTTTTCGGCGATGGCGTTGGAGCAGATCATATCGGCTTCCATGCCACCATCGATGATGTGGATCTGAATGCCGCTTTGATTGAGGACGCGCTCCATGACTTCCTGGCCATTGTCGGCTTCGCGCATGGCTGAAGTGGCGCAGGCCATGCAGGCTGCTGGTTCTATGACGTCCAGCAGGTTTCTGAAGGCGACCATGGTCTTGACGAGATGCTGTGCTTTTTTCTCGGAAATATGGCCCCTGGTAAAGGCGTCTTCGCCAAGGCGTACGGGGACGCGGTAAAGGGATGCTTTTTTGATGAGGGGGCTGCTGTCGCCATTTTCATATACATGGGATATCAGGAGTCGCACGGCGTTTGATCCGATATCAATGGCGGCCAGTTTCATCATGATGGGGTCACACTCCTTTGCAGGTAGTCATAGATTTCGTATTGGGCTCGAATTCTGGGAGACGTGGCTCCGGGGGTACGCATGGGATTGCTCTGGCGACTGTCGATGATCCGGGCACGGCAGTTATCCTGCCACTGAATACTCAGCATATCCCACAGTTCCTGCTGCAGCGCTTCACTGTAAACGGGCGTAATGACCTCCACCCGGTTGCTGAGGTTGCGGCGCATCCAGTCCGCCGAGCCCATGAAGCATAGTCGCTTGCCGCCATTGTGGAAAAAGAATATCCGTGAATGCTCCAAAAAGCGGTCTACAATGCTGATAATCTCGATATTGTCACTGAAGTCCTTGCGTTTGACCAGGGAGCAGATTCCCCGGATGATCATGCGGATTTTCACCCCCGCCCTGCTTGCGTCATAGAGTTTGGCGATAATGGCCCGGTCCACCAGGCTGTTGACCTTGATGAATATCCATGCCTCCTGGCCGGCTCGCGCCGCTTCAATTTCCCGGTCAAGCATCTGTTCGAAGTGCTGGCGCATCTGGAAGGGGGCTACCAGCAGGTGCTTGAAGCGGGGCACCCGGCTGTTGTCCTTGAGGAAGGCGAAGACCTTGTCCACATCGCGGGTAATGCGTGGGTCGGCTGTCAGCAGGGTATCGTCGCAGTAAATCCGGGCAGTGGACTCGTTGAAGTTGCCGGTACCTATGGTGCAGTAGTGCACCAGTTTCCCTTCCTCGCGCCGCGTGATATGGCAGAGCTTGGAGTGAACCTTCAGGCCGGGTACGCCGTAAATGACCCGCACGCGGTTTTCTTCCAGCTTCTGGGCCCAGTAGATGTTGGCTTTTTCGTCAAAGCGCGCCTGCAACTCAATGACCACTGTGACACTCTTGCCGTTGCGGACGGCATTTTTCAGGGCGTTGATAACCATGGAGTTCTGGGCCAGACGGTAGAGGGTCATGTTGATGCTGATGACGTCAGGGTCGATGGCCGCTTCCCGCAGCAGGTCGAGGATATAGTGGAAGGACTGGTAGGGGAAGTGCAGCAGGATGTCCTGCTGGCGGATGATGCTCAGCAGGCGCTTCTGTCCGGCCAGTACCGGATGGGGCAGCGGCGGCAGGGGCTCGTAGCGGAAGCTCAGTGGCCCCACGTCGGGGAAGTTCATGAAGTCTTTGAAGTTATGATAGCGACCAGCGGCGATGAGTGAGTCCTGGCGACTCAGGCGCAGTCGGCGGGTCAGAAACTGCAAAAGATCTGCGGATATAGTGCGATCAAAGACCATGCGCACCGGGCGGCCCTGTTTGCGTTTTTTCAGGCTGCGGCTGACCGCGTCGATGTAGCTTTCGATCATATTGTCTTCAATATCCAGTTCGGCATCGCGGGTGACCTTGATGGTGAAGGCGCGGAAGACGTCAAAGTCGAAGATACTGAAAATATCCTTGAGGCAGTGGCGGATCACGTCGTCAAGGAGGATGATGTACTGATTTTTCCCCTGGGGTGGCAGGGTCAGGAAGCGGGACATGACGTCCGAGGGAATTTTCAGCAGGGCGTGTTTCTCCTGGCTGGGGTCATCGCTGCGACTCATCTCGATGGCGAAGTAGACATTGCCGTCATAGAGGTTGGGGAAGCTCTTGATGTGGTCGAGCATGATGGGGAAGAGGGCGGGCCGCACCCGGTTGTGGAAATAGCTCTCCACGAAAGCCGCCTGGCGCTCGTCAAGCTGGGTTTCATCGATGATGAAAATACTCTCAAGCTCCAGCTCGTGGCGGATACGGGTATAGGCCTGTTCGAAGGCGTCCTGCTGTGTGGCCACCATGCGCTTGATGGCCAGTAGAATTTTGCGCGGATCGTCGCCAAGAATATCCAGGGCTTTTTCGCCGATATCAATGAAGCGCTTGATGGTCGCAACCCGCACCCGAAAGTACTCATCCATGTTGGAAGAGAAGATTCCCAGGAATTTCAGCCGCTCCAGCAGGGGAACTTCCGGATTGGTAGCTTCCTGCAGTACCCTGGCGTTGAAGGAGAGCCAGCTGATTTCGCGGTTGATATAAGGGAATACGGGATCATTACGCATGCAAGTGCTCCTTGGTGAGGTGGAAAGGCACTATCATAGGGTATTGGAGGAATTTCGATGGTAAAATTCCTGTAATATTTCTGTAATCAGCTGCTCAGAGAATGGCATATGCGGCGTTGCCCGACACGTGCCACCGCTCTTGGAAATCCCGCTGAAACTCTCCGGCAAAAAGGCAGGGAGGCGTCAGCCGTCTGCTTTCCAAGGGTACAGAACTCTGAAAGTACTTTACTGTGTTGCGCTGAATTGTTCAACCGCAACCGGTGTCGCACCGCGAAAAGGCTGCACGGTGTCTTGACACTCCAGTGGCATCGCAATACAGTGAGCCGGAAAGTTAACCCTGCCGTAAACAAATACTGGAGATCTGCTGTGAGAGTATTTGCATCTATGATGACATTTGCCTTTTTCCTGAGCGGTTGCGCGCCTGGTCACCTGATGGTTCGAGAGGGTGATCTGCAGGCTCTGGAGCAGCGGATCGATGAGCAGGAGCAGCGTATGGAACTGCTGGCGAATGAACAGGCGTCCATGCAAAGCGCGTTACTGGCGTCGCAGGAGGAAGTGCTGCGCGCGCTGCAGGCTGTTTCCACTCAACAGGCTGAGCTCTATACGCGTCAGCGGGAGTGGGAAAGTTTCATTCGCTCCACTCGGCTGCAGGTCAAGGACAGTGAGAACACGGAGCTGTTTGAAGTGCAGCTGGAGCCATTTGCCACCGTCAATGCCGACAAACAGGTTGTCGGCTCCATTGAAAACGTGTATCTGGCCCCACCAGGCATTGTGCTCCCTGCCCGCATTGACACCGGAGCCACCACATCGTCCCTGGATGCTCGCCATGTTCAGCGTTTTGAGCGCAATGGAGAACGTTGGGTTCGTTTTACGATTGTCAACCCTGATGATGACAGTGAAATCGTCCTTGAGCGCAAGATTGTGCGCAATGTGCGCATCATACAGGCCATCCAGGATGAGGCCGAGCGGCGACCCGTCGTTGAGCTGGGGGTGACCGTTGGCAAAACCACCCAGACAGCCCAGTTTACCCTTTCAGACCGTCAGCATCTGGAGTTCCCCATTCTCATCGGGCGCAATATTCTGATGGATATCATGGTGGTGGATGTTGCCCAGACCAATATAGCTCCACCTGTGCTCCCCGTTGAGCTCACTGTGCCTGGCGAAGCTCCATGATTTCGCGCATCTCCCTGTACCTCATCGTCGCCGCCCTTATAGTGACGGGCCTCAGCATTGCCTGGCTGCGTCACGAACATATGGGGATTCCCTTTCTGCCGGGAGCCCAGACTCCCGTGTGGCTCGTTGAGGCTCGTATTGATTTTACTGCCACTGGCGGGCCGGTGACGGTAAGTCTGGATATCCCCGACAGCCCGCCGGGCTTTGCCCTCTTTTCTGAGCAAACTGCCTCGCCTGGGTATGGATTTTCCATCCTGGAAAATAATGGCAATCGCCGTGGAGAATGGTCTGTTCGCGCTGTCAGCGGAGCGCAGACCCTCTACTACAAGGCACAGGTCATACCCGGACAGGGTGCTGGATCCGAAGCGCCTGCCAGTGCGCCATCCATTGCCAGTGTGCACTGGGATGAGTCCGAGGCACTGGCTGCCCGCCAGATTCTGGAAACGGCACGGGCCATGTCCAGCACTCCTGAGAGCATGACCCGCGAGCTTATCAAGCTGCTGGCAACTCCTACACCTGGGCAGAACGCCGCGCTGCTGCTCTCTTCCACGCCCCTGATTCCCCTGCTGGAAAAGCTGCTCAACTACGCCCAGATTCCCTCCCGCGTGGTTATGGGCCTGCAGCTGGAGGACGGGCGCCGCAACCAGCAGCTCATACCCATGCTGGAAATATTTGCCCGCGATCGCTGGGTGCTCTTCAACCCCCGTACGGCGCAGCAGGGTATTCCCGAAGACTTTCTCCTGTGGAGCCAGGACAGTCTCTCGTTGCTGGACGTCAGTGGAGGCCATGGTTCACAGGTGCGTTTTGCCATGATGCGCCAGAGTATTTCCGCTGTGCAGCTGGCACGGCTGACCATGGATGACTCCGGCTTTTCCTTCTTCGGGGTGCACAAGCTGCCGGTGGAGGAGCAGAGTATGCTCAAAATGCTGCTTCTGCTGCCTCTTGGTGCCCTGGTGGTGGTGTTCATGCGCATTATGGTGGGCGTGCAGACATCAGGTACTTTCATGCCCATACTCATTGCCCTGTCGTTTCTGCAGACCACTCTGTTGCCCGGCCTGATCAGCTTTATCGCCATTGTCGCCATCGGCCTGCTCCTGCGCAGCTACCTCTCTTACCTGAACCTCCTGCTGGTGGCGCGCATTGCCACCATTGTCGTCATCGTCATTTTCATCATCATCTTCTCCAGTCTCTTTGGCTATCAGTTGGGCTTCAATACCGGTATGACCGTTGCCTTCTTCCCCATCATCATCATCGCCTGGACCATTGAGCGCATGTCCATCCTCTGGGAGGATGAAGGTCCCCGCGAAGTGCTCATGCAGGGCGGTGGCAGCCTGCTGGTAGCTATCCTGGCCTTTCTGCTCATGCAGTGGCCGCTCATGGAGCACCTGAGTTTTCATTTCCCCGAAATCAATCTGATTCTCGTGGCGCTGATCCTGATGATGGGGAACTATACCGGCTACAAACTTCTGGAGTTGCGCCGGTTCCGGGCCATGCGCCTGAAGTGGCGGCCATGAGGTGGTTTGTCAGCGCTGGTGAGCTGCGCTGCATGGGCATTCTCGGCATGAACTGCCGTAATATCGACTTCATCGGACGCTATAATCCCCGTCATCTCTATCCCCTGGTGGACGATAAACTCAAGACCAAATACCTGGCCCAGCGTCACGATATCCCCGTTCCACGACTGTGCTTCATGGTTCGTGAACAGTACAAAATCAACCGGATTGACCAGCAGCTCAGGGAACTGTCGGGCTTTGCTGTCAAGCCCGCCAAAGGCTCCGGCGGCAAAGGTATACTGGTGATAACCGGACGCGAGCGGGGTGCTTTTGTGAAGTCCTCGGGAGCGGTACTCGGCATTCGCGATGTTAAACGCCACATGTCCAATATCCTGGCGGGCCTCTACTCCCTGGCCGGCACCCCTGATGCCGTAATTGTCGAGGAGCTGATCCACTTTGATGATCTCTTTGAAGGCTACTCCCACGAAGGCGTACCCGACATCCGCATTATTGTCTTTCAGGGCTATCCTGTTATGGCCATGCTGCGCCTGGCGACCCATGAGTCCGATGGGAAAGCCAACCTGCACCAGGGAGCCGTGGGTGTGGGGCTGGACATCGCCACTGGCCGGTGCCTGCAGGCGGTGCAGCACTCCATGCCCATCGAAACCCACCCCGATACCGGCAGACACTTTCAGGATATCAGTATCCCCGGCTGGCCCGCAATGCTCCACCTGGCAGCCCGCTGCCACGATATTACCGGCCTGGGCTATATCGGTACTGATATTGTGCTGGACAAATATCGCGGCCCGCTGTTGCTGGAGCTCAACGCCCGGCCCGGCCTGTCCATTCAGGTGGCCAATGGCAGCGGAATTCTCCCTCGGCTGCGCAGGATAGAGAGCATGGCCCGTCACCATAAAACCGTCAGTGAGCGGGTGAGTTACACCATGGAGACCTTTGGCGGGGCCTGATTATTTTCTGCGGACATGCCGGAAAAGCGAATCTCCCGTTGACACCGGCGCTCCTTTTTTGTATAAAGCCAACTTCGTAATTGGTCGCGGGGTGTAGCGCAGCTTGGTTAGCGTACCTGTCTTGGGAACAGGGGGTCGGAGGTTCGAATCCTCTCACCCCGACCATTCACGGGGCGCCTGTAGCTCAGCTGGATAGAGCAACTGACTTCTAATCAGTAGGTCAGAGGTTCGAATCCTCTCAGGCGCGCCAATGGGAATCGGAATTTTTACATATTCACAGTTTGTTGAAAAATGCGTATACGGCAGCAGGTGGGCATTTTTCAGCAAATTGGCATTATGGTGGCTGTAGTTCAACGGTAGAGCACAGGATTGTGGCTCCTGGTGTTGCGGGTTCGAGTCCCGTCAGCCACCCCACTTTTACGAGTACATCCGCACTTCCAGCAGGGAGTGCGGATTTTTTTTGGCAAACACGGCAACCTGTAACCGCCTGGCGAAGCGGAGAAAAAGCGTACTCTCCGTACCTTGCAACACTCGCGCATCCGATGGGAAGCAGGGCCAATGGGGTTTTCTGCACATGGTTCAAGGGTGCGGAATTCGTGAAGCCATATGGTGCCCTTTTTCCCCTTTTCTTTTCATGTAAAGAGTATAAACTCAAGCTTCGCATCTTGTTGTCTTAGGTTGAGGTGTTATTATTCTGACATTTATCGTGCGGAAACTGTATTGATTTTGAATGCTTGACGTATCTGGTATTCCGCTTTTTGTTTCCGGATATTGTCCTTTTTGACCGCGCAAAAAGGACGCAAAAACGCGCCCCCCGAACGCCCGTTTTTCCGGTTCGTTGGCTCGCCTGTTCTGGAGATCCGGCAGACACTGCCTCCCTGCAGTGCTGCCGGACCACTCACTTCCTGTGAGTGTCCCGTTCGGGTCTTGCCAGCCAGGCTTCGCACTCAACGGACGGGCTCAGGGGGGGAACGGCCTGCTTCTGTCTTTCCCCCGTGGGCTGGCCCAGCCAGGACGTGCAGACTGGAACGCTATGGACCCGCAGGGTTGCCGCCACGAGGGCGGCAACCGCAAACCAAAAGCCACGGAGGGCGGTTGTTTGCGGTCCCCAGTTCCAGGCAAGCGGACGGCTGAAAAGGGCAGCACTGGGGGCCGCTTTTGCGCCACTTTTTGCGGGTAAAAAGTGGCAAAAGAAACTCATAAACAGGGTGAGGGAATGTCAAGCGACGCAGTCTGTGCAGAACCATTCCCTCCATTTCAGCATGGCATGTGGGTCGGCGCCGACAACCTGCCGTTTCGGGGTGCGAAACTTCAGTGTTTCTTTCAGCGTAGGCGTTAAAAGCTGGAGAGAGTTTCACGGTTCCTGAAAATTGCTCGAGGTGATCGGCATGACGAGGTTCAGCAAATCACATGCAAAAATGTTTTTTATTCTCCTGAGCGTTGTGGGCCTGGTGGTGGTTGCCAGTGCTGCGAGCAGCAGCCCTGCTGAACCTCTCGTTTTTCCTCGCAGCCTTGAGAGTTATGGTGATGCGGACAATTCCAGCGTTCTGGCCGTTCTGGCGGGCCGTATCGCTCAAGAGCCCTTTAATCTTGTCGCTACGCTGATATTTCTCTGCGCCATTATCCATACGTTTATGACGAGCAAATTCCTTGCTGTTGCCCATAAGTGGGAACATGAGCATGAACACAAAAAACAGGCCGGGAAGGTTCCCAGGAATTCTATTCATTTCGGCGCAGGGGTCTTCCACTTTCTGGGCGAAGTTGAGGCTGTTTTTGGTATATGGGCAATCGCTTTAGCGGTAGCCATAGGGGTCTTCTATGACTTTGGCACCTTCGTCTATTATATTGGTCAGAAGGTTGACTATACCGAGCCATTGTTTGTCGTTATTATTATGACGCTGGCAGCAACGCGACCTATTCTGAAGTTTTCTGAGCTGATGATGTGGAAAGTCGCCAACTTTCTCGGCGGTACCCTTTCGGCCTGGTGGCTCACTATTTTGACAATTGGTCCGTTACTCGGCTCCTTTATAACGGAGCCGGCAGCCATGACGATTTCGGCTCTGTTGCTGTCGACGAAATTTTACAATTTAAAGCCGAGTGAATCATTCAAGTACGCCACCATAGGTTTGTTGTTTGTCAATATTTCCGTAGGCGGAACCTTATCACACTTTGCTGCCCCACCTGTACTGATGGTTGCCTCCACCTGGGATTGGGGATTTGGGTTTATGTTTCTCAACTTCGGCTGGAAAGCTGTTATCGGTATTGTCATTGCAAATGCGCTCTATTTCTATCTGCATCGCAATGAAATGCGCGAACTGGAAAAAAGATATGCTCTCGTTCGTATGAAGCGGGAGATCGAAAGGAAATATGTAAAGCGTGAACAGCTGGAAGACGAATTTGCCAAGATTAAGTACGATGTTACCGATGATCTGGGTTTTATCAGAATTTTTGACGAAAGATGTGATGAGATACGAAGTCGATTAAAAAAGGAGCTCATGGAGCGAGTTGCCAGCCAGTCGGTTGACAAGGCGAGTGTTGAAGAAGCTTTTGATGTTCGCTTCTACGATATTAAGCTCAAAGTGATGCGCCAGAAACTGCCCGGTCTGTTGCCGGCCGATAAGCAACCGCCCTATCGTGACCCCTATTGGGATAATCGCGAAGACTGGGTGCCTGCCTGGATTATGGTGGTGCATATGCTTTTCCTGGTCTGGACCGTTGCCACAGCCCATTATCCAGCCCTTTTTATCGCGGGATTTTTATTTCTGCTTGGTTTTGTTCAGGTGACAACGCCTTATCAGAATCGAATTGACTTAAAGCCGGCCTTACTGGTTGGTTTTTTCCTGGCGGGTCTTGTCATCCATGGGGGAGTTCAGGCCTGGTGGATTGCTCCCGTGCTCGGGAGCCTGACTGAGACTCCGTTGATGCTTGGAGCGACTCTTTTAACCGCGTTTAACGATAATGCCGCAATAACGTATCTGAGCACGTTTGTGCCCGGCATTACCGATACGATGAAATACGCCGTGGTTGCCGGCGCTGTAACGGGTGGTGGCTTAACGGTCATTGCCAATGCTCCGAACCCTGCAGGTCAGTCAATACTTGGGAGACATTTCAAGCACGGTGCTGTTTCGCCCTTAGGTTTGCTGAAGGCGGCTCTCGTCCCAACGGTGATTATGGGATTATGCTTCATGCTTTTAAGGTTTTAGCGGATTGCTGGAGATATTTTCAAATCAGGCAGGCAATTGAAAAGTTCTCAGGTGCAAGGCGCGAGTGAGGCAGACTCCCTGTACGCAGCAGATGGAGCTCTTTGAGCAGCCTGCTGCCGGATCTCTGGAACAGGCGAGCCGACGACCCGGAAGAACGGGCGTTCGGAGCGCGCTTTTGTGTCCATTCTGTGATGAGTCAAGCAGGTAAAATCAATACTGTTCCAGTGTGGTAAGCGTCAATGGAAAGTGCCTTAAGTCAAGGCGATAATACGCGAAACTTCAGCTGCTCGTATCTCATAAATGTGCTTGATCGCGGTTAATACGAAGCACAATGGAGCTCGTCAGCATATCATGAGTGAGCCCCGCCACTCGACTTCATCAGAGCAGGGTGGTCAGCGTCTTTATGGGCACCAAGAATGATGACTATACAGGCTCCGCTGCCACAGTTTCGCGCTTGCACATTGCCTTGGTAGATTTCCTCCACCTTCCGTGAGAGAAAGTAAAGTCCCAGTCCCTTACCTTCACTGCGAAAATGGCTTGTGGTGTAAGGGCTGAAGAGATCACTCAGTTGAGAATCCTCAATGCCTCCAACATTATCGCACACGCTCACCTCAACCTTTCCTTTACTGATATCCCTTGCTTTAATGGTCAGAGTCGGGGTGGTATTCCGTTTTTCGGCGATGGTGAGCACATTGGAAAACAGGCTGATGAACATTTCCACCAGGTCAAAGCTTGAGGCGAGCTGGGTGAGGTTGGGTGGAATACAGTTGGAAACAGTCAGGCCAGGCGCTCCACACTGCGAGCGTATCTGACTGCTGGCCGTGTCGCAGGCCTCAGCGATGGATACCGGAGCAATGGTATCTGCTGACTCGTAAAGTCCCGTCATCCGGGTAATGGTGTGCGAGAGGCCTTCCAGGCGCTCCATGGCGCTGCCAACTATTTCAGGGATTTTGGCTTTGTCAGCTTTTGCATCCAGGGCAATCATTTCGAGATTCTGCATGGAGAGTCCGATCACATTCAGCGGCTGCCGCCATTGGTGGGCCAGGTCAACCAATAGGCGTATCTGGGCATTTTTGCGATCCTGCTCAGCATGAAGCAATGTTTCAAAACGCTTTCGCTCCAGGTGGTGTTCTCGCTGGATCTGCAGTTGCATGCGATCAAAGCCATAGCGTGCCGCTGCCAAACCCACTACCCATATGCCGCCAAAGCTGATTATAAAAAAAGGAAGTTTTGACAGGATACTCTCTCGATACGGTACCCAGGGGATAGAAACACTGATACCCCCACGAACATCGCCGATCTGGTATCCCTGATGGGCATGGCAGCGCAGACAGCTGTTATCGACCAATAACGGTTGCATCAGGCGCAGATATGCTTTCCCTTCTATACTATCCAGGGAACTGTATTCAGGCACCCCCAGTTCAAAAGCGCGCAGTGCCCTTTGCTCCCAGTTGTCCGGGGCATTTTCCGGCCGTAGTGTCTTCAGGCTGGTTATATTGCTGCGTATACCCGTAATGGCGTCGGTGATTTCATGGGCCTGGCGGGTCATATAGCCAGGGTTGATAAGGGTTAATGGGAGACCATCACTGGTCATGACATCCCGCTCTTGGAGATGGGCCAGATAGGGGTTGGGAGTGCCATATTCACTGATGGGTACATAGACGGAGCCATGCCGGGTATTCCACTGGCGATAGTGTACATCTTTGGAAAAACCGATACGAGCCGCTGATGCCGCATTGGACAGAGCTGATCGGTATGTCTCAAAGAATGACCAGCCTGCCATCGCGAAGATAGTCAGAGTCCAGAAGACGGCAATCAGGGGAAAGGGGGTAGCCGTGACAGGGCGGGACACCTCAACAGGGTGCTGCTCACGTATCGTCTCAGCCATTTTCACCTCCATTTCCCTATGCTTTGTACGAAGGGCAGGGGAAAAGTTGTCGGACAACTTCCTGGATAGCCTCTTTGCGTACTGGTTTGGTCATGGTTGCACTGGCTTGTTCAACCACGTTTGATGTGTCCGCATAGGCAGATATGACAACGATAGGCACCTCGGAATCGTATTGGCGAATTTTTTGAATCATCTCCTTGCCTGTCATCACGGGCATGTGCAGGTCGGTAATGATCAGGCTTGGACGATGCATCTGGAAGACAGCCAATCCCTGCTCACCATCATTGGCAACATACACTGTCTCCGCCAGGCTGCTCAAAATGCAGCTCAGCAGTTCAGAGGCGAGAAGATCATCTTCCACGATGAGTATGGAGGGAATTCGTAAACGACCCATAAATCGCTCCTGTGGCAGGCATCATAGCGCAGATTTCTCTCCCCCACCCAAGACGGCAGGTTGTTGGCGCCAGCCTTTCGATTCGAGCACATGTCAATACCAGGTGTGCCGATCATGTAGTATCAATAGCCCCCCGTGGGGCAAATGTTTACATGGCAACTCTTGAGTTCTCGTGGCAGGGTGCGCAACACCAGGGGCATGCGTACTCACTTGTAATTATATGGCAAAATAGGCATTTTTTATCGGGAAATAATCATGAAAAGCTCAAGAAAGTGTTCAAGCGACAGTGGATAGTGGATGAGGCGATCGGGAGCTCCTGGCGCAGAAAGCATACGTTGACACAACCTCCTCCTCTGTCGGATAGTGAGAAGCACATGAACTATGCCAGGGAGCAACTGCCAGTGAGGAATATTCAGGATACCTTTGAGCACTATAACTTCAGCCGTGGGGAGCAGGCCTCGCTTGTTGAGCTGCGGGATTTGGCAAAACTTAACAGGGATCGGTTTGCGCACGACTTCCACGAGTTCATCTTCACTTTTGCCCACGCCCGTGCCTTTATCGAAAATGAATCACAGGTATCAATCCACCACAGTAAAATGGGAGAATGGTTTGTAGCTCTGTTTAATGGCGTTTACGACGACGGATATGGTAATTATCTTGATGAGATCAGTGACGCCCACGTGCGCATTGGCTTGCCAAACCACTATGTGAACGTGGGTATGAGTTATGTGCGGCGCTATGTCCGCAATCTGCTTATGCAAGAAGGCCTTTTTGATCTGATGGACGCCGCAGAAAAAATCATCGACATCAATCTGGATATCCTGACCAGCAGCTACAATAAACATGATGAGACCAATGTTCTGACAACCATCCAGCTGATTCGCGATGGCATGCGCGAGCAGCGCGTACTCCCCTGGCTTCAGCCGATTTTCCATACCGAAAGCCTGGAAGTCAGCCACTACGAGTGCCTTATGCGCATAGATCATCCCGTCGCAGGAATTCTCTCACCCATGGGCTTTCTCGATATCGCGAAGCGCTATCGCACCTATCTCTCCCTCTCGCGTAGTCTGATTGATGCTGCTTTCAATCGGTTTCGCGCAACTGCGCATCGCTTTGCCATTAACCTTGACTACGAAGATATCCTGGATCGCTCACAGCGTGAGTATATTCTGGAGCAGTTGCGCCTCTTTGCTCCTTTCAGCGGTCAAATCATCCTTGAGCTTGTGGAGTCTGAGCACATGCGGGACAGGGCTATGCTGGAGTCATTTGCAGAAGCGGCTCGAGGTCATGGTGCCACTATCGCTATTGACGACTTTGGCAGTGGATTCTCCAACTTTGACCACATCATCGGAATTCGGCCAGAGTGTATTAAAATCGACGGATCGCTCATCCGCGATGTTCATACCAATCCGGTACATGCGGCTGCAGTCGAGAGTATTGCGCTTATGGCACGCAGGCTTGGGATTTACACCGTGGCAGAATTCGTCCACTCACAAGAAGTATTCGAAACCGTTCGCAAACTGGGAATACATTACGCCCAAGGGTATTACCTGGGAGCGCCGCAGCCTCAGGTTCTCTAACCATCTCTGGCTGCAGCTATGACGGGAGGCTGCTCTGGCGCCGACTCATCTGTCGGTGGATACAGCTCCAGCAGTTTCTGATGTCGGTAGTCGAAGATCGTGCCCAGCATGTTTCTGACAATCAGGCGATGGACGAATGTTCCCAGTGGACCCAATGGCAGGGCATAAGTGACTCGATCCACCATGCGACAGCGCCTTGGCCCCAGGCGCTGTATTTCGTGGTAATGGTACCAGAAACGGTAAGGCCCTTGTCGCTGTTCATCGACAAAGGATATTCCCTCGCGGATATGCTTAATTTCTGTCAGCCAGCGATGGGAACCGAAAATGGGGACCTGGATGTGGTAGAGGATGGTCAGCCCGTTGTGCATGGTATCTGGCAGATCCGTGATAATCCTGAACTGCAGCTCTGGTGGTGTGAGCGCATTGAGGTTACGGGGCGTGGCAATAAAGTCCCAGATAGCTTCACAGGGGGCGTCCAGTTCAATTTCGCGATAAAGCTCGTGCATGTTTCCTCCTCAGCTGCCTGGGAGCTGGCGCAGCGGTTCAGCGGAGGGTTTGCCGAAGTCCATGGGTTCGCCGGGGGCCAGGGGGAGTATGTTGATGTGCTGACACTCAAGCTCGGTCAGTGATGCGCTGCTGCCGAGCATCTGGATGGTGGCGGCAAAATCGTCGGTATTGGCTGCCAGTTGTGCATCAAAGAGTTCTGGGGTTATGCCGCTTGTGTGTAACGGGGAATTAATTTTTTCCAGAATATACCGATGAGCAGCATTGATATACTGTATCTGGGGTCCGATTGGCAGTTTTGGGGTTGTTGTGCACTGTGAGCAGGACATGGGATTCCTTTCATGATCTGCGTTTGGCCAGCACCCCTTTGCCCGCTGTTCACTCGGTTTGTGACAAAATGCTGAGGTGATCCTGGGGGCGGACTTACAGTCTCCGGTGTCGTGAGAGCTTTGCGCAAGGTGTTTTTCAGCCGTTCAATGCGTCGCGCAGAGTTACCCGTCACGCTGGTGGAGAATGGACTCTATCGCCTTCGTCAGGTTTTCCTGCAGGTCTTTGTCGCGCCGGAGAACCTGGTCAATGGTGATCTTTTCGAAGAAGGGTTTTTCGCTGCTGGTGACCAGGAAAATCGGAATGCGTCGGTTGCGTCCTGGGTTCAGACGCAGCGCCGCTATGATGGACTGGGCGCACAGCTCCTTGAGCTCTCCGCCCAGAATCGCCATGTGAAAGGGATTATGGAGCAGCTTCTCCAAGGCCTCAAGCCCATTGTCTGCCGTGGTGATCTGTAGAGGAAAAGGCTCCAGAGTCATGCGGTAGAGGCTCCTCATCATCCGGGATGAGTCGGCGATCAGAACTGCGTAGCGCTCCTGTAGATGGAACTGGCGCAACTGCTCCAGTTGGCTCTGGCAGCCTGGGCATTCAAACAGACCTTCCTGCACCGCCTGACCGATCTGCGCGAGCACATCAATATACCGGAACGCCAGGTCAGCAAAAGCGTTGTCCCGGTATCTTTCGCCTTCCTGGAAAAGGGTTTCCCACTGATGGCAGGCCGCTGTCATCAGGGAAATGTAGAGGGTGGCTCCGATGCCCTTGAGGCTATGCACCTGCCGGTAGAGTTCCGTGAAGCTCTGCTGGTCGTCAGGTTGTTTTTCCAGCTGCAGTGCCAGCTGCTCCATGACGAGAAGCCGCTCTGGAAGCTCCTGGAGAAACTCCTCGCGGAGATGCTGTATGAATTCACTGGATGAACCATATTCTTCGTTCATAGTGGTCCCACGGTATTTCTTCAGCACCAGGTGCTTTGCCTTGCTGGCTCTTACCATGACACAGAAAAGGGATAAGACACAAGTCCCAGATGTACGTCCGAGGGAGCCTGGGGGTGTTCGTGCTCACGCGGGCAGAGGGTAATACCACAGGAAAGTGGCGACTCCCCGGAAACCCCTTGACGTCTGCAGGACGTGCCGGTATTTTCTGATAACATCATTAATCTCAGGGTATTGCGTCGCATGTGAACGCGCTTTGATGTGGCAGGGGGAGCCATGCCGCTTGCTGAGAGTCTTCTGGTAACCATCACAGGAGCCATGGTGGTCTGGACCCTGAACGCCATGATTTCTCACCGTCGTATGCGATCATGGCTGCGCGCGGCTCTGATTGCCGATTTCATACTTCTTTTACGCGTGACGACCGAGTAGACCTCAGGTTCAGAGAGAAAACATTGAAGAGGCGCTGTCATGGAAAAGTTCCGAACCCTTGTGGTACTCCTGGGCAATGAAAATGATGAGGCGGGAGAGCTGTCTGAAACAGCGATTCTGCGTGCCCAGGCAGCTGCAGAGTACGTAAAAGCGCATGCTGACTGCCTGGTTCTTCCCACAGGGGCATTTGGCGATCATTTCAACACCTCGGCAACACCCCATGGAAAGCTGCTGGCGCTGTACCTTCTCGGGCAGGGGGTCAGCCCGGACAGAATCCTGCCTTCCACAAAATCCTCCAATACCCTTGAGGATGCCTTCGGAGTGCTCCGGGCCCTCACTTCACTTGCTGGTATTGAAAGGGTGCACATCATCACGTCCGCATTTCATATGCCAAGGACCAGGTTTATCTTTGGCAGAGTGCTCCAGGACTACGAGCTGAGCTACCAGGAAGCCTGTGATCCGACTGATTCCGCAAAACGTGTCAGGTTACAGGCCCACGAAAAAAAGGCCCTTGAGAAAATTCGACGCGAGTGGGTCGATGTTGCGAATTTCGATCTTGGGAATTTCCCCACTGCTTCGTATGAGGGCCTTGGGTATGAGTTGCGGCACTACGATAACATCTCTTACCTGGCCATCGCGGGCGCCTTTTTTCTGTTCGGCTATCTGGCTCTCGGGAGCTTTCCGCAAAGCGGTGGCTTCGGGTACGTCAGCACCCTTGTCAGTGTCGTGCTGGTGGTGCTGTTCTGGTATCTCTATAAGCGTCTGGCGAATACGGCCGCAGCCGCAAGGCGCGTACTCTCTGCCATCGAACGGCTCTATGAAGTGCCGGGAATCTCATCGACGCACCACCGAACGCGTTTTCCTGGCAGCAATATGAGCATTCAAAGAACGGTGGACATTATCTTCCTGCTGCTGATTCTGCTGCTTCTGGCTCAGTTGATAATGCGAGCCATCTGATCCCGGAAAATCAACCGCTTCCTTGCCCGCACTCTGCTGGCATCAGCATGTTTTTTTGCTTTTTCGGCGCAGTGTCCTGCACTTTCCTTTCCGTGCAACGCTGAATTATCCCGCTGGTGCGATGCGGATAATCAGGTTCCCAAAACGGGTTTCGCGCAGGGCAAGCGAGTTGATGATAGTTTCCAGCGCGGCTTCGGGGTTGCGGGTGCTGAAGATCCCGCTGACGGGCATGGATGCCACTGCAGGATCAACCAGGATACGAGCTGGGTGATAGCGATCCAGGTCGCGCAGTACTTCCCCCAGCGGGGTACTCTGGAACAGCAGTCGTTCCTGACGCCACAGGCCGATGGTGGCCGGATCACTCTCGGGCAGCCTGCTCAGATGGGCGCCCGTGTACTGGGCGCTCTGTCCTGTTGTGAGCTCAAGTTGCTGCCCGTGGGTACTCAGCTCAACCTTTCCGCTGGCAACACTGACCTGGGCTCCCTGTGGCTTGAGCCGAAGGTTGAAGCTGGTTCCCACGACACGGACGCTCCCCTGTGACGCCTGAACCTCAAAAGGTCGCAACGGGTCGTGCTGAACATCGAAGTAGGCTTCGCCGTGGCGCAGGTGTACCAGGCGTTTACCGGAGTCATAGTGCACCCTGAGGGCGGAGGCGGCGCCCAGGGTCACCAGGGAGCCATCCTCCAGCTGTACCTGTCGAGTTTCGCCGGCACTGGTACAGTGGCTTGCCGTCAGGCATCCCAGCCCTCCGGGGTGGTGCAGCAGGCTGATACATGTTGTGCCTGTCAGGAGGATGAGGATGGCGGCGGCGCTCAGCAGAAGTTTCCGCGCCTGCCACCGCCGCCTGTTCGTGGAAAGCGGGGTGCCACGGCTGATGTGCCCGGGCTCCAGGCCCTGCCAGAGCTGCAGTGTCTCCTGCCACGCCCGCACGTGGCGGGGGTCTTCTTTCATCCAGGATTTCCAGGCCACGATCTCCTCATGTGTGGTGCCTTCATCCCGCAGTCGTACAAACCAGGCAATGGCCTCTTCATCCAGCGCCTCACGCCCATGGGCGGTGTCACTAAAGTCCATGGCCGGGGAGTGCGGCGTCAGCCGCGATTCAGAGTAGGTGCTGTTTCTCAAGATTCCTCCCGCTGCGATCGGTATGCGTTCAGTCGTTTTTTGCAGTGTGCCAGGGCACGGGTGATATGGACCATGACGGTATTGCGCGAAATGCCGGTTCTCAGGGCTATTTCCTGGTAGCTCAGCCCCTGCAGGCGATGCATCTCGAAAATCTGCTTCCCACGGGGTGGGAGTTCCTCAATAGCCTGCAGCACCATCTCCAGTTCCTCGCGGGTCAGATAGGCTTCCTCTGGTGAGGGGGCTTTGCCCACAGCATTCTCCCATTCCTCCTCGCTGATGTCCTCCTGGGAAAGAGTACGGCTGGACCGGTAATAGTCAATGAGAACATTACGGGCGATTTTCAGAAGATACGCCTGGGGATTGAGAATTCGTATGGAACTGCGCAGCAGCCGCAGGAAGGTTTCCTGGGTAAGGTCGTCGGCGATTCCGGCTGCACGAACCCGTAGGTTGAAATAGCGGAACACCTCTTTCTGATAATCGCGGAAAAGCCCCTGGGGGCTCTGGTCTGACATTAAATTTCCCTGGGTTCTGGTAGTGACACAGTCTGGCTGCATTTCAATGGAGTTAGGTCTGGTGAACTTTATTGCACTCTTGTGATTTCTTGTCAAGGGTGCATGAGTTTCAGCTGGTAGCTTGGGGTGTCGCTGATGCCGGATCGGTGCAATATGTGTTGCAAAAGGCGATTGGCGTCGAGTCAGCTGATTGTTTGGTCTATATAAATTAATGAGGAAAAATAAATAAATTTTCCATGCCTGTAATGCTTCCACGGCACTCATCCGTCTTACCAGGTAGAGGGGACAGTTCGGTGCCCTTTTCCAGGCTCTTGAAACCCCTCACCTGCTGCGATACCTGCGGTGGCAACGTACGGGGAGTACGCTTTATTCCGCGCTTCGTGAGCGCTGTGGATCTGAGTACTTTTCAATTGCCTGCATCTTTCGAGGTATTTCAGCAAGCTGTGAGCGAACAGACAGGAGAGAACTGCAGATGCATTTTTTACAACCAGTGATCCGGCGCATGTGCGTCATTGCCCTGATCGGTATCACCCTGAATACCGTCGTCTGGTCCCAGGACAGTCCCCTTGACTCCTTCCTCCATTTCTCCATAGCTGCCCAGCCCCTGGGCAGCGCTCTTTTGCAGTACTCCCTGGCGACGGGCATGGATATTTTCATGGAAGACGGCATGGTCGAGGGTCTTCGTTCACCTGGAGTCAGTGGATTGCACACTGCCGGTGAAGCTCTGGAGCAGCTGCTGGATGGGACGGGGCTGTACTGGCGCCTCAACGGCGGCAATGTCGTCACCCTCGAGTTTGCCGCTGAGCCTGTGGTTCCGGCAGTTCCCTTTGATGAAGTCCTTTCGACACCGGACATGCTGCAGTCGCCACCCAACCGTGAAAGCTTCGCTCTGGAGCCGGTGCATGTGCGCGGCACCCGTGAGGAAGATGCGGTATACCTCACCCCGGCATCGGTCAGTGTGATTACCAGACGCGATATTGAGCGCTTTCGTGGCACCTCTGTCGGTGACATCTTCCAGGGAGAAACCGGCGTGCTTATCGGGGAGAACCGTAACAGCGGGGGGCTGGACGTCAACATTCGCGGCATGCAGGGACAGGGGCGCGTTCCGGTTATCGTCGATGGTGCGCGCCAGGAAACCACCGTCTATCGTGGTTATGCTGGCGTTTCCAGCCGCAGTTATGTGGACCCTGATCTTATCGGAGGCATTCGCATTGATAAAGGACCCACCATGGATGCTCAGGGTGCTGGGACCACTGGTGGCATGGTCACCATGCGAACCATTGACGCGACTGACATTATCAAGCCCGGGAATGTGTGGGGCATTCGCCTGCGCGGTAGTCTGCTGGGAAACAATTCTGGCAGCCCGGCAAAGCTGGGTACACCATCAGGGTATTTTGTGGGTTCAGGGGAGTTTACACTCAAAAACAATGAATGTGACACCTCGGACTGTGCAGGCAGCATTCAGGAGCTGCGTGACAGTTTTGCCAGTGATGAAAGCATGAATCGCCCTGATTTGCTGGACCTGCGCAGTCTGGCCGGCAGTGTCGCCCTGGCCCGACGTTTTGACTGGGGCAGCCTTGTGGCAGCCTATGCCGAGCGCAGCCAGGGAAACTATTATGCTGGCAAGCACGGTCCTGTTCCCTGGGTGGAAACTTCAAGCGTCCGTTATCCATTTGAAACCGAGGTAAAGGCAGAGGTTCATGGCTTGACACGTTTTCGGGGCGAAGAACTGATCGTGAACAGTAACTTCGAAAACCAGACCTGGCTTTTCAAAGCCCTGTTTCATATCGATGAAACGCAAAGCTGGGAGCTTGGCTACATGCGTTACGAGAGTGCGCACGGGGAAATCATGCCATCACAATTGCTCGGCACGGTGCGTCAGACCGTTGGCTCGGTTGTCACAACGGATACCTACAGCAGTCGCTATCACTGGGATCCCGACCATGACTGGCTCAACATGAAGCTGAATATCTGGCTCACCAGATCCGAGACACTCAATCGCCTCTATCAGTTTGAAGATGACGAGATGGGCAGTATCGGTGAGACGTTGACAAGCTGGGCTATTCCTGAAGAGTACCAGCGCTGGGGTGCTGATATCACCAACACGATGGATTTTTATGGCGCGAATGATCTTCAGTTGCGCTATGGCGGTGCCTGGCAGAGTGAGGACGTGCGCTACGGGCGCGATGCCAGGCGCGAAGAGTACAGTGCCTTTGTCGCCACCAAATGGCAGTTTGCACCAACACTGACCCTTGATGCCGGAATTCGCTCCATCGCATTCACATCCAAAGACCGCAATCTTCTGGCGACCCATGTGGGGGACGGCCATTACAGGGATAATGTGACCTGTCTGGAGTTTGACGAAGACGGAGTGTGTCTGGAGAGGTCCAATCCGGAGACCACCTATATCCAGTTCGAGAACAGCCACCATGGTACAGCACCACTTACCAGCCTGACCTGGGAGCCTGTCACAGGCCTGCAGCTTTATGGGCGCTATGCCCGTGGTGTGCGAATGCCCAGCCTGTTTGAAAGCAGCCTCGGCTTCTCTGTGCAGCCCGCAATGGATATTCCCATCAAGCCTGAGCGAACCGAAAGCAGGGAACTGGGGGTGAATCTGCTGCGTGACGGGGTTTTCGTCGGCTCAGATAGAGTGCGTCTGAAGTTTGCCGCTTTTCAGAACACAACGAAAGATTACATTACCCGCACCATGATTAATGCCGGGGAGGGCAATCCATACGCTCTGAGTGAAGAGTTCCGTTTGCGCAATATCGAGAGTGCGAGCTTTCATGGTTTTGAGGTATCGGCAAAATACGATCTGAGATGGCTTTTTGCTGGTGTAAGCGCCACCCGGTATACCGAAATCGAGCTCTGCCATGAGGGCACAGGTCGCCGCGAAAAGTGCACCGACTATGGCCTTGGTGCCAGCTATGTCAACAATATGATCCCCCCGAATCACAATGCCAGCGCCGAGCTTGGAGTTCGGCTGTTTGCAGAAAAGCTGGAGTTGGGTGCGCGTGGCACCTTCATGGGAAAGCGCAACCAGGAGCCGCTGTATAACAATGATACTCGAGGGGTGTTTGCCCCCCCCGTGCAGTGGCACAGCTATCAGGTATACGACCTGTTCGCCAGTTATCAGCCCAATGAGTGGGTAACGCTGGATTTCAGAACTTATCCATAAATTACGCCGATTTTCCTGTATGTGATTATGGCTGCCGCAAGACACGTCAACCCGTAGTGAGTGACCTCAAGCTTCTCAAAGCGCACATGAATCTTCCTGAAACGGTTGAACCAGGAAATAGATGCTTCCACTATCCAGCGCCTCGCCTTCTTTGATGGGTCACGCTTCTTGTCCTCGATCTCTTCTTTTCGCTGCTTTACATGGGGTATGTATCCGCGCTGAAGAATGCTGCTGAGCGCCTGCTTTCCCTTGTAGCCACAATCTGCGCAAAGATGCTGCTCCTGCTCTGCAGGCTTCTCGAAGACTACGCCATCAAGAACAGCTTCAAGCTGGCTCACATCATGCCGGTTCGCTCCGGTTACGACGATGGACAACGGGACGCCACGACCGTCCACCAGGACATGACGCTTGCTCCCGTTTTTTCCCCGATCCGTCGGGTTCTTCCCTACGGTTTCAAGAGCCATTGGTGCTTTGTACATTCCGCCATCTATGCTTTGCCACTCCCAGGCAATTCCCTCCATCTCGTCATACTCAGCCAGCCCTTGACGCCAAATAGCTTCGAATACACCGGCCTTACTCCACTCAATGAAGTACTTGTGCACGGCACTGGCGCAACCAAACTGCTCCTTGGGTATGGCTTTCCACTGGCAACCGGTGCGCAGCACATAGACAATGCCGGAAAACGCCATTCTGGGGTCAAGTCGCTTCCGTCCGCCACCAGGCTTGCGTTTGTAGGTCTTGTCAGGATCTCTTTGCTGGATTGGCAGCAAAGGCTCAACTCTTTGCCAGAAAGCATCTGAGACTTCCCATGATTGCACTTTAGACATAAATCACCGCCATGAATGATCTCTCACTGAATCATTCTATAGCAAACTATCATAATGGTCAATAATTATTTATGGACAAGCTCTCAATATAGACAACCTCACCGACCAGTATTACCTCGATGCTCTCAGCCTGGGTCTGGTGCCTGCTCCAGGCCGCACCGCCCGCCTGAGCATGACCCTGCATTTTTAGCCAGCCGCTCCTGTTTATTGATAACCCCAACGAAAAAGGACAATGTCATGAATCATTCTGCGTCTGCCGGCCTTATAGTACTCACCACCCTGTGTCTGCTGCTCCTGAGTGCCTGTGGCAGCAGTAGCAGCAGTACTCCTGAAGACCCTGTCGCCGTGCTCTCAAGCGACCGCACCAGTCTGCCCATGGGCGAAAGCGTCCTGTTTGATGCCAGCGGCAGCACGCCAGGTGTTGGCAACAGCCTGAGCTACAGTTGGACCCTGCTCAGTCAGCCTGTTGGCAGCACCGTCACCCTGGTGTGCGAAGAGTCTGAGCTGCACAGTGCGCAGGAATCGCAAGACGGCGAAGGAGAAGAAGAGCAACAGCCTGCCGAAAGTGCAGACTGTATGAATGATGCCATACGCAAACTGTACACCGATCTGCCTGGAGCCTATGAGGTCAATGTACAGGTTGCGGACAGCAGAGCCAGCACCCATGCCCGCCAGACCATCAATGCGACGAATACCGAACCGGTTGCGGTCATCACCCCGGTTCCGTCCACCGCTTACCTGGGTTGGGTGCAGCTGGACGGCAGCCACAGCGCAGCGCCTACCGACGGTGATGCCGCCGAATTAACCTATGCGTGGAGCCTGACAGTGCCTGCTGCCAGTGACACCAGTCTGGATAATTTTACCGCAGTCAACCCCCGCTTTCTGGCCGATGCCGAAGGCACCTATACCGTTTCGCTGGTTGTACGGCATGGCGATACCTACAGTGCGCCAGCACATGTCGAGATAGACATATCCGCAGTGAATGCTATCCCGGTCGCCGATGTGGGCGGTACACAGGAAGGCAGTGATCGTGTATATCGTGTCAATCGCGGTGAAACCGTCACCCTGGATGGCACGGGCAGTACCGATGCCGACGGTGACGACCTTGCGTACTCCTGGCGCTTTGTCGGTGAATATGAGACTTTTCCTATTGTGCCAACCGGGTCGCAGGTCATGGAACTGACCGACGCTCGCAGCGCCACTCCGAGTTTTATTCCCGATATGGCTGGAACCTGGTATGTTGAACTGCACGTCCATGATGGCCTCTCCCGTTCCCAGCCAGCCACTGCCAAGGTCATTGTCACGAAGCCAGAGGATGCGCCCAACACCAGACCAGTTCTCGTCGCCAATACGAAACCGACTTATGTGGAAGCAAACGTTATCCATCGCCTCGTGGACTGGTTTGATGCCTATGATATCGACGGCGATACTCTGACCTTCACCTACACCTGGCTGGAAAAACCTTCTGGCAATACGGATCCCTTAAACTGGAACCCTCAGGGCATTATCATTGCGGCGCCTGGTACCTATACGGTCAGCATCGTTGCCAACGATGGTCACGAGGACAGCGAACCTCTGGAAATCACCCTCCAGGCGTCAGTGGGCGGTCTGGCAAATACCAGGCCCGTTGCAGAGGTCGTGGTGCCCGTTTCGACTGCTTTGACCGGACAGGTTGTCCTGCTTGATGGTACCAAATCCTATGACCCCGATGATGACCAGATTTTCTGGCAGTGGAGCTGGATTGAAAGGCCGGTAGGCAGCAACACCGACTTTCTTGATGGTACGGCCACCATGTCGCGGGCGGAATTTATCCCGGATGTGCCCGGTGCCTACATTGCCGCCTTGTCAGTGACCGACAGCCAGGGTGCCGTCTCGGTTCCCTGGCAGGTAAGCCGTCAGAATCACGCCACCTCATTGAAGACCGCCACGATTCTGGCGAAAGAACAGAACCATGCGCCCGTGCTGAATCCTGGCTTTACACACAGTGGTGGTGTCCGATTACATCAATTGGGGCGAGTTCGTCAGCAGGGCCTCTATTCACCCGTGGTGCTTGCCGAGGGAAAGATTCTCCCGGCGGTGAACATGCTGGCGGGGGGCTTTGATCCGGATGGTGACCGGCTGTACTACAACTGGACCCTTGAGGAACAGCCTGCGGACAGTACCGCGGAGCTGAGTTTGTGGGGCAGACTGGAATCAGGAACTGAACCCGATTCTGCGGCGGCTTTGGAGAACATTAACCAACCAGGTTTGTATCGCATCAAGGTTGAGGCCAGCGATGGCCTGGAGGAAGCTTTGCCTCAGTACCTCAGCTTTACCGTTCACAGTCGTGAGGACGGTAACTGGCCTGGCGTTCTGATGGAAAGAATAGAAGCTGATGGGGAGCAGATAGTATTACGACTGGCAGATGACCAATGGAACGACCGCAGCCTGCCCGAGGGAACGATTGGAAGTGCTACCAGCGGCACCTGTGCAAGGCAGAGCAGAGAGAATACTCCAACCCTGATCGAGATGAATCAGGCAGGCGGTTGGACGATTGATGAGCATATCCGCTTGACCGCCGGCCAGGGCCAGGCTTATACCATCGCAGACCTGCAGCTGGTGGCGAGGAACGAAGAGCTGGCAGCGGTTATCCCGTCTCCGAGCATTCTGGGTATCCAGAATGGCGACACCATCACCGAGGCCGGCACAGCTGTGCGCTTCTGGATTCCCGCCCTGCCGGAGGGTGACCAGTATGCGTCATATGTTAGTACCTCTTACCCAAACAACTATAACTTTGATTTGTCATTTCGCATTGTGGAAACGGGGCAGTTTATTGACAGCTGCCTCATTAGAGCAAGCGCGTGGAGGGATTGAGTGCTGAACGGTCTGGCTGATTCCAGGAGCTATTGACGCGCGCAAACTGAATGCCACCTTCGAGTCTCCATCAGGGGTCGAAGGTGGCCTCTCCACGCAAGAAAACTTCAGTTGCGGATCGTGTTGTTGTCAGCGGTGCTGACCGGATACCCTTTGCTCTGCCAGTCGGGGTAGCCGCCGCGATAGGTGTAGACGTGGCGGTAACCTGCGCGAAAGGCGGCCATGGCAGCGTCGGGTGCCAGGCTGCAGGTTTCGCCACGGCAGTAGAAGACGAGGCTCGTGTTTTTGTCCTGGGGCAGGAAACGGGCGATATCGCGGTACATGCGGGATTCCTGGGAGCTGATGTTGATGGCTCCGGTGATGTGTCCGCGGAGGTACTCCTGGTTGGTGCGGGTGTCCACCACGACAAAACCGGGCTCGCCAAGGCGTTTTCTTATGTCGTCTGCGTTGAGCTCAGGTATGTTCTGCGCCATGGCGCTGGCAGCACTGGCGAGCAGAAACAGACCCATGGTCAGGAAAATGAGAAGGACGCGAGGCATAGGCTCTCCTTGTGGTATATGCTTGATTGGCCATGCCTGAAGTTAGGGGAATCGGTCGCCCCTGTCAATGATCTCAGTGTCTCCAAAGAAAAAGCGGCGGGTTCTTCCCGCCGCTTTATTCCTATTTGTCTTCTTTTTTCCGGTTGTTGCGGCGAAAAAGGTGTCTGGCCACCAAAGAGGCAATGCTGTCAAACCATATAATGGCCATGACAAGCACGATTATCATGGTTGTATCTATTTGATCATCTCCATCTGCTCATTTTAAATCGTATTCACTTTGCGGGGCTCTTGGTGAAATGAACAGACATGCAATTTCTCATCTCCGGGAACGTGATTGGCGCAGCCACTAAGGGAGGTCCGTTGCAGGGAAGTGCATTCTGACCGCCTGGGCTACTGCTCTGATAGTACCCGTAAATATTTTTTCGTCAAGGGGAAGGCAGCTGTACTGTCAGGGCGATGATTTCCGTATGCTGCTAAAAAAGCTCCAGGTCGCCGGTTCCGTCATTGCCATCGCTGTCACCTGGCGCGAAATCCAGTTGAATCTGCAGGCAGGAGCTGAAAAGCGAACTGTCAAGGTAGTGGATATCCAGGGCTTCACGGGTGATGAAGATCATCTGTCGCCAGTCGGCAAGATCTTTACGGACGCTGTCCATAAGGACGATAAACTTGTTGATGTTGATGGCTTGGGGGGCAATGGAGCGAATGAGTTCTCCCAGTTGCTCAAGGGCGAAGGCCAGGTCGTTGAAGTCCACAAGCTGCCGCATGGCCCGGGCGTACTTTTCCATATCTGCTGCGATCAGTTCCCGGTATTCTCGATTGGGGGTTCGCGCCAGCTCAATAAGGTGCTCCTCTAATTCAAAGTCTACTTCCGCCAGCTCTTCCACTTGACCAATGACAATTTCATCAAGGCCGTTGATGTATTCACTGGCAGGGGTTTTATGCAGGTGGCTGCGTCGCAGGACCGCCAGTTCAGCGTTGCTGAGCAGGGGTGTGGCAGAGCTGGCGGGTGTGGTTTCTGTGGCGGTGGTCTTCTGGGCGGGCATGCGGACTTTAATGGCCTCTCGCAGCAGGCGGGCCAGGTTCTGGCTTTTATGTTTTTCATACTCAAGGCGGGTGACATTGGTGAAACTGAATACCTGGCAGTGCTCCTGGTTTTCGCCCAGAACGATGGTACGACGGTTGACCTGGTAAATGGTGTTTATGTGATTTTTTCGCACCAGGACGCGATTCGCAAGGGTATCTTCGGGGTGGAAGCTTTCAAGGCTGTTCAGGAAGCCAGGGCGTTTCAGGAATAACTGGTCGAGGGTTGTTTTTCGGCTGCTCAGCATTTCCAGATCAGTGTTTTCGAACATCATGGTGAAGGCGTCGTTGATGAAGTGTATTTCACCGTTGCTTCCGTAGATGATGGTGGGGTTGGGGAAGATATTCGCCACTTCGCTCAGGGTGTTTGCGGTGGCTTTGTTGATACGCATCTGAATCTTGCGTTTCGCGTACTCTTCCGCTTCGCGTTGTTGATAAAGCGTGCGGCATACGCCCAGGAGGGTGGAGTCGAATTGTTTACGGTCAATGGGCTTGACGATATAGCGATCGACGCCGATTTCAATGGAGCGCATAAGGAAGTTTTTTTCACTAAAGGCAGTGGCCATGATGATGGGAGTTTCAGGGCTGATGTGTTTGATGCGCTGCACCATGTCGAGGCCGTCCATCTTGGGCATCATGATATCGGAAAGCACAATATCGGGGCGTGCCTGCTCAAAGAGGTGCAGACCGGCTTCTCCATCTGCCGCGCTCAGGATGCGCTGAAAGCCCAGGTGCTGAAGCATGCGCTCATAGAGAACGGTAATGGATGGGTCGTCTTCCACGTACAGTATGGAGAACAGTGCAGGCAGTGTGCTGTCTCCGGGTTCAGGTATTGCGGGCATCAGGTGTACTCCTTGAGTGTTCATGGTTGCGTGTTTGCC
Source organism: Desulfurispirillum indicum S5 (assembly GCF_000177635.2). Taxonomy (NCBI): domain Bacteria; kingdom Pseudomonadati; phylum Chrysiogenota; class Chrysiogenia; order Chrysiogenales; family Chrysiogenaceae; genus Desulfurispirillum; species Desulfurispirillum indicum. The sequence goes on along the minus strand of NC_014836.1, from coordinate 1,956,072 downwards.
CAGGCAGTGACAATTCACCCTGGGGTGGTAGACAGGAGGGTGTCAGATTGGAAACTCCCGGTGGAAGTTGGTACTTTCCTGATGCACTTCCTGGCTCAGTCGGGCGAAATCGTCCTGGTGATGCAGCAGGAACTGGTATATGGGGGAAATCTCTCGATATGCCTTGTCGCTGAGGTGTTCCTGTAGGATGTTCTGCCAGGTTTCCAGCTGCACCTGCCAGTAGAGGCGCTGGAATCCATGGCTCATATAAGCGCGGTATACCCAGAGTACAGTGTCTACCAGGTACTCTGCCTGATAGTGGCGTAAGAGAACACAGAGAAACAGCCCATGATTGCGATGGTTTTCAGCCATCATATCCTGATGTGCCGAGCCTCCGATCAGCTCCGCGATGTGAGGAGAGTTCAGCATGGAGCGGGTCACGCTGGCTGAAAGAATCTCGCAGAGACTGGCGTACTCTTCAGCGCTGGCTTGCGATGGGGGCGGAATATGTCTGGCTGCTTGCAGTAAGTCGTGCGCGTTCATCTGGTTTTTCACAATGACCTCGTATGCGGCGGTAATTGATTTTGAGCCAGCTGCTGGAGGGTATTCCGGCAAGCAGGCTATTGGGTTGTCGGGGCATCTTCGTGTGGTTGCGCCTGCAGTGCGAAAAGGAATGACGTTCCTTCTCCCGGTTTGCTTTCCACCCAGATACTGCCCCGATGCGCCAGGATAATTTTCTGTACTATCGAGAGTCCAAGTCCCGTACCCTTTTCTCCTTCAGGAGCGGGGGGGACATCGCGGGAAAAAGGCTTGAATATATTGGATAGTTGATCTGCGGGTATTCCTGGCCCTTGGTCTGTTACTGCAACCGTCAGGTGTCCCTGGCTGCCAAAGAGATTGACGGTGACCTTCCCTTCCGGGGGAGAAAACTTGATGGCGTTGGTCAGCAGATTCTGGAGTACCTGCTCAATCTTGAGGCTGTCGGCGAGTACCATGGGGTGCTGTTCGTAGCAGGAAAAAACCAGTTCGACACGCTTCTTACGGGCCTGAAATCGCTGGAAAGCCAGGGTTTTTTCAATAAGGGTCTCCAGGTTGACGGGCGTGATATTCAGTCCCATCCTGCCTGCTTCAATCTTTGCTATGTCAAGAAGGTCATTGAGGAGATTCAGCATAAAGCCGCTTGAGGAACGAATCATCGTCAGGAAATGGATGTGCTCGCTGCTCAGATGCTCAAAGGCCTCTTCCAACAGAAAATCGCTCAAGGTCATGATGGTGCCGATGGGGTTGCGCAAGTCGTGAGCCGCCATGCCGAGGAACTGATTTTTTAACTCATTGAGCTTTTCCAGTTCAGCGTGTTTTTTTTGCAGGTCCCGGTTGGCATTGCCGAGCTCGTGGTTCAGGTCAATCATGTTTTTGCGCAGCAGGTTGATTTCTTCGTGATGCTGCTCACCTATGGCAAGAATGTATTCAGCTTCTTCGTAAAAGCGAAAGTACAGAGTGTGGGCCAAACCGTCTATTGAAGGAAGGTTGAGGAGGTAAGAATCTTTACTGTTCTGGAGGCAGCTTTTCAGGCAGAAGGTGCTGGAGAAGTCCAGTATGACTTCCGAGAGGAAGAGGCGAAGGATGTCACGGCCTACTAGGCTTTTCGCGTAGCTATTTGTTTCCAGAATACGTCCTTCGCGGTCCAGTACCAGCACTGCCATGGCGCTGCGCTCCATGATGTGATGGAGCAGCGGGGTGCCTATGTCATGTTTCATGGGGCGTACTCCTGGTGCAGTACTCTTTCGAGATGCTGCAGGGTGGGAATATAGCGCACTCCGGAATAGGTGCTCCCGATATCCCGTCCGCCCCAGCGAAATGCCTGGCCGCCGACAATGATGGGGATTTCGGGCATGTCTGTGCGGATCCTCGCAATGGCCGTGTGCAGGTGATGCAGGTTGAAGAAGACACTCAGGGAGAGTGCCAGCATGTTTGGTTTTTTTTCAAGAAGGATGTGGCAGAGCTCCTCCATGGGGGTGTTGGCTCCAAGGAAGTATCCATCCCATCCACACATTTCAAAGGTATCTGCAACCATGCGCCCGCCGATTTGATGATATTCGCCAGCTACGCAGGAAACGACGGCTTTTCTGCCGGTGCGCTCTGCTGCGAAGAGGCGTGGGTATATGGTGCCGAGAAGGCTTTCCACAATTGCAGTAGCCAGATGCTCAACGGCAACGGAAATGCGGTTGGTTTCCCACAGGGCACCGACCTCATAAAGCGCACGCTGAAAGAGCTCAACATAGATGGCTCGTATAGGTGTGTCCTGTCTCAGCATGCTCTCTACCTGGGTGTGGCAGGAAGAGCGATCCCCCTGTAGCAAAACTTTCAGGAAAGCCTGGTAGTTGGTCTCCGGGATTATCACGGCGTCAGGTTGACGCGATATGGGTGAGTGTGGGTTGTTTTGAGGATTCATAGCAGCACCAGGCGTCTCCGTGTAAAGGGCTGTCGGAGGGAGGAAAAGCGCATTGCAAACTCTTGCTCTGTAGGATTCAGGCGGTATTGTCGAAGATCTCTCCTGAAAACAGGCTAATGAGTGACAACATGATTGATACCAGCGCAGTGTTACCTTTGTGCCATTATCGCAAGGGAATGAAATTTTCTCAACTCAAATCGGCTTCCCCCATCAAGGGGTTAAAGGAGAACGTGGCAAAAAAAACAGCACCTCCCGCGATTACCCGGGAGGTGCTGTGGATGTTATGCGCAATGGAACGTTTTTAATGCTCCATCAGATCGCGGATGGCGTACTTGTAAGCGTACAAGGCTTTTTCCATGGGAACACTTATCATGGGAACTTCGCCGACGCGGATATTCATGGAGTCGCCGCCAACGACGCCGATATGGACGCACGCAATCTGCTTGCCCACGGTTTCGCGGAAGGCGGTGAGTTTTTCAGGGCTGACGCTGACGACGGCGCGGGAGTGGCTTTCCCCGAAGAGCAGGGCGTCAGTGCGCATGCTGGGGCTCAGGCTGGCGCTGAAGCCAATGCGCTGCCGGGAGCTCAGGGAACACTCCGCCAGGGCTACGGCCAGTCCACCCTCGCTGCAGTCGTGGGCGCTTTGCAGGAGTCGAAGCCTGGCCAGCTGCTGCAGCACTTCCACCAGGGCGCGGGCTTCTTTCAGGTCCACATGGGGTGCGTCACCGGTGATAAGGCCGTGGATGACCTTCAGGTATTCGCTGCCGCCCAGCTCCTCGCGGGTGGCTCCCAGCAGGAAGATGTGGTCACCGGCCTGTTTGAAGTCCTGGGTAAGGCGCAGGTCAATGTCTTCGATCAGTCCTACGGTGGAGACGGTGGGGGTGGGGTAGACGGCTCCCTTTCCGGAAGTTTCGTTGTAGAGGGAGACGTTGCCGCTGATGACGGGAATGTTCAGCTCGCGGCAGGCGTCCTTGATGCCCCGCACGCACTCCACAAACTGGTACATGGTTTCGGGCTTTTGGGGGTTGCCGAAGTTGAGGCAGTCGGAGATGGCCAGTGGTTTGGCACCGGAGCAGGCGATATTGCGCGCGCCTTCGGCGACCGTGGCCTTGCCGCCCTCATAGGGGTTGAGGTAGCAGAAGCGGCTGTTGCAGTCGGTGGTCATGGCTACGCCCTTCTTGCCGCCCTTGATGCGCACGAGGGCGGCATCGGAGCCGGGCAGAATGACGGTGTTGGTGCGAACCTGGTGGTCGTACTGCTGGTAGACCCACTCCTTGGAGGCGATGGTGGGAGAGCCCAGCAGGCGCAGCAGGGTATCGGAGAGGTCAGCGGGAGCGTGGATGGTGTTAAAGTCGAAGCTCTGCACCTCATCCAGATAGGCCCCGCGCTTGTAGGGGCGGTCGTAGATGGGGGCAGCTTCCACCAGGGGTTTGATTTCCAGGTCGGCCATGGTCTGGCCCTGCCAGATGATGCGCATGCGGCCATCGTCGGTGACGCGGCCCACCACTTCGGCGTCCAGATCCCACTTGGCGAAGATGGCCTTGACGGCGTCTTCGCTGCCCTGGCGCACCACCATGAGCATGCGCTCCTGGGACTCGGAGAGCATCATCTCGTAGGGGGTCATACCCTCTTCGCGGCAGGGGATGTTGTCGAGCCACATTTCAATGCCCATACCGGCGCGGTCGGCCATTTCAAAGGAGCTGGAGGTGAGTCCGGCGGCGCCCATGTCCTGGATGCCGATAATATGATCGGTCTGCATCAGCTCCAGGCAGGCTTCCAGCAGGAGTTTTTCCGTGAAGGGGTCACCCACCTGAACCGTGGGGCGCTTCTCCTCGGAGTTCTCGTCAAAGTCGGCGGAGGCCATGGTGGCGCCATGGATGCCATCGCGACCGGTTTTGGCGCCCACGTACATGACGGGGTTGCCCACGCCGTCGGCGCGGCCCAGGAAGATTTTGTCCTTTTTCACGTACCCCAGGGCAAAGGCGTTGACCAGGGGGTTGGTGCTGTACTGGTCGTCAAAGTACACTTCGCCGCCCACAGTGGGAACGCCGAAACAGTTGCCGTACCAGCCGATACCCTTGACCACGCCGCTGAAGAGGTAACGGTTTTTGGGGTTATCCAGCTCGCCAAAGCGCAGGGAGTTCATGGCGGCGATGGGGCGCGCACCCATGGTGAAGACGTCGCGCAGAATGCCGCCCACGCCGGTGGCTGCGCCCTGCAGGGGTTCGATGAACGAGGGATGGTTGTGGGACTCGATTTTGAAGGCCACGCACTCGTCGTCGCCGATGTCAATGACGCCGGCGTTTTCGCCGGGGCCCTGTACCACCCAGGGAGCTTCGGTGGGGAAGCCCTTGAGGTGGATGCGGCTGGATTTATAGGAGCAGTGCTCGCTCCACATGACGCTGAAGATACCCAGCTCGGTGAGGGTGGGCGTGCGTCCCATGATCTGGAGTATCTTGTCGTACTCTTCGCGGCTCAGGCCGAATTCCATGGCCAGCTCAACGCTGACGGTTTTTTCCTGGGCACTCATAGGCTCACCACATATTCAAGGAGGGATTCAAAGAGGGGCGCGCCATCGGTGCCGCCCAGCTCGGGGGAGACGACGCGCTCGGGGTGGGGCATCATGCCCAGCACATTGCCCTTTTCGTTGCAGATGCCGGCGATGTCGCCCAGGGAGCCGTTGGGATTGTCCTGGTAGCGGAAGACCACCATGTCGTGGGCGTCCAGGTACTGCAGGGTATGCTCATCGGCGTAGTAGCTGCCGTCGTGATGGGCCACGGGCACGTTGATCACCTGGCTCTGGCGGTACTTGCGGGTGAAGGGGGTGCGCGTGGTTTCCACTCGCAGGCTGGTATTTCTGCAAAGAAATCTGAGGGTGTTGTTGCACATGAGGGCTCCGGGCAGCAGGCCACTTTCCAGCAGAATCTGGAAACCGTTGCAGATGCCGATGACGGGGCGTCCTTCCGAGGCGAAGCGGATGACGTCGGCCATGACGGGGCTGTTCTTGGCAATGGCGCCACAGCGCAGGTAGTCGCCGTAGCTGAAGCCACCGGGCAGGATGATGGCGTCCACGTTGCCCACCGAGCCTTCCTTGTGCCAGATAAAGCGGGTATTGGCACCGGCCAGGGTGGCGGCATAGTCACAGTCGTGGTCGCAGTTGGAGCCGGGGAAGACCACTACGCCAACATTCATGATTCCTCCGTCACTTCAATGCGGTAGTTTTCAATGACGGTGTTGGCCAGCAGCTTCTGGCACATCTGGGCCACCCGCTCTTTGGCGGCGCTGGCGCTGGTGGCGTCCACCTGGACTTCGATGTATTTGCCGACGCGCACGTCGGAGGCATCTTCAAATCCCAGATCCTGCAGGGAGCCGAGAATAGCCTTGCCCTGGGGATCCAGGACGCCATTTTTCAGGGTAACATAGACGCGAGCCAGCATTACTTGTTACCCCGGCTTTCGATGCGGCGCACCACTTCAGCGTAGGATTCCTCGATTTTACCCAGGTCGCGGCGAAAGCGGTCTTTATCCATCTTCTCGTTGGTGGTGGCGTCCCACAGGCGACTGGTGTCGGGGCACATTTCGTCAGCCAGGATGATCTGGCCTTTGTGCACGCCAAACTCCAGCTTCATGTCCACCAGCTTAATATTGATATCGCGGTAGTAGTTGACCAGCAGAGCGTTGATTTTCAGGGACAGCTCGTCAATAGTGGCCATCTGTTCGCGGGTGGCCCAGCCCATGGCGTCGATGTGGTAGATGTTGATGAAGGGGTCGCCCAGGGCGTCGCTCTTGTAGCAGTGTTCCACCACGGGCTTGGCCAGGGGAACGCCCTCTTCGCTTCCCAGGCGCTTGGCCAGGGAACCGGCCACGATATTACGGGTGATGACTTCCACAGGGATGATCTGCACCTTCTTGCAGAGCATTTCGCGGTCGTTGAGCTTTTTGACAAAATGGGTGGGGACGCCATGGTTCTCCAGGAAATTGAAGATGATTTCACTGGTGCGGTTGTTCATGATTCCCTTGTTGATGATGGTGCCCTTTTTTTCGGCATTGAATGCGGTGGCGTCATCCTTGAAGTACTGGATGATCAGGTTGGGGTCATCGGTGGCGTAGAGAATCTTGGCTTTGCCTTCGTAGAGCTTTTCGCGCTTTTCCATGGTGCTGTCTCCATTTGATGTACTGTACGGTTATTCCGGGAAATCCTGGTGATGGAATGAAGAGGGATTTTTACCACGAAACTCTCACGGGCTCAATGGATTTCGCTGGAGGTTCACTGGGTTTTGCCCATGGCATGAACTCTGGCTATCCCGTGTAAATTATAGGTTTTTCCACTGATGCAGAACTGCCATGCGGCTGGCCTGCGGGATCAGTTTGCGGGCCGGCATCCGGCACCCACATGTGACGGTGGAAGTGGGTGTGAATACCCAGAACTTCCAGCTCTTTTTTCAGCTGAGAGCGCATGTTGGAGCGCAGGTTCCAGGCGTCGGAAGGGTGGGAGGCCCAGGCCGCCAGCCAGCACTTGACGCCCTCTTTGTCGAGCCCCATATACCAGAAACTCGGCGGCTCCACCTTGCAGGAGTAGGGGTTGTGCTCGGCGATTTCCAGGGCCACCTTTTCCACCACTTCCAGGTCGGCTTCGTAGGAGACCCAGAATTCAATGTGGGCCCAGATATAGCTGTCGGTGATGGTGTAGTTGATGAACTCTTTTTCCAGCATGCGGCTGTTGGGGATAATGTAGCGGCGCCAGTCCCAGATTTTGACGACGGTGTGGGTGATGGAGATATCTTCCACGGTGCCGTAGTTGCCGTCCATGATGACGGTGTCACCGATGCGCAGCTGGTTGGAAAAGGAGATGACGACGCCGGCGATGAAGTTCTGCACGAAGGTCTTGGCGGCGATACCAAGGATGACGGCAAAGGCGGCGGCAAAGGTGGAGACAACCGCGGCGGGTACCAGCCCCAGGAAGGGGAGTATGAGCGCCAGGATCCATACCAGGAAGATACCGACGACCAGGACGCGCCGGATGATGGTAAAGCGGTTGGCGATGCTTTCCAGGGCGCGGCTGCGCGCCTTCTGCACAGGGTTTTTATGGGGGGAGGTGGTGCGCACGGCGTCAAAACGGTGGAAGTCTTCGACGCGGGTGGCGCGCTGATCTTCAATGGCGCGTACACGACTGCGAACCCACCACAGGATAATGGCACCGCTGAGGCCGACGACGCCAAGATAGGTGAGGAAATAGTAGCTCATGGGGGACAGTGTAACACATTCAGTGGAAAAAGGAATCCTGGCGTAGGGGGAGAAAAATGGAATTGAAACTTGAAAAGAGGAAAGTTGATATATATTATAATTGAAGTTTCGCACCCCCGAAACGGCAGGTTGTCGGCGCCGACCCACATGCCATGCTGAAATGGAGGAAATGGTTCTGCACAGACTGCGTCGCTTGACATTGCCCTCACCCTGTTTATGAGTTTCTTTTGCCACTTTTGGGTCGCCAAAAGTGGCGCAAAAGCGACCCCCAGTGCTGTCCTTTTCAGCCGTCCGCTCGCCTGGAACTGGGGACCGCAAACAACCGCCCTCCATGGCTTTTGGTTTGCGGTTGCCGCCGTCGTGGCGTCAACCCTGCGGGTCCATAGCGTTCCAGTCTTCGCGTCCTGGCTGGGCCAGCACACGGGGGAGAGGCAGAAACAGGCCGTTCCCCCCTGAGCCCGTCCGGTGAGTGCGACGCCTGGCTGGCAAGACCCGAAGGGACACTCACAGGAAGTGAGTGGTCCGGCAGCACTGCAGGGAAGCAGTGTCTGTCGGATCTCCAGAACAGGCGAGCTAACGAACCGGAAAAACGGGCGTTCGGGGGGCGCGTTTTTGCGCCCTTTTTGCGCGGTCAAAAAGGGCAATATCCGGAAACAAAAAGTGGAATACCAGATAAATCAAGCATGCAAAATCAATACAGTTTCCGCGCGATAAATGTCAGAATAATAACACCTTAACCTAAGACAACAAGATGCGAAACTTGAGTTATAAGTTTTTTTAAATCCATATTCTATTGCTTTGGCAAAGGAGTCTCCTATGAGAGTGGTTATAGTGGAGGATGAAGCTCCCGCAGTTGACGAGCTTAAATATATCCTGCGGCAGGCCGAGAATGTCGAGGTGGTGGCGGATGTTCAGAATGGTCTCAAAAGCCTTGATGTCATCAAAAAGCTTAAACCCGATGTGGTCTTTCTGGACATAGAGCTTCCGGATATGAATGGTTTTGAGGTGGCTACCGAGCTGCTGGAGTACGCTCACCGCCCCCTGATCATTTTCTGCACCGCCTACGACGAATATGCCATTAAAGCCTTTGAGGTAAATGCCGTTGATTACATCCTGAAGCCCTATAATGACGAGCGTATCCTTCAGGCGCTGGAGCGCGCCAAGGGGCGCCTTGAGGAGAAAAAAATCTATCACGAGCAGCTGCGCAGCGCCATGAGTGAACTGACGGGTAACCGCATTCGCAAAATCGTGGTGGAGTCCCGCGGCAAGCTCAAGGTCATCGATCAGGAGGAAATTTACTGGATCGGCGCTTCCGTAGGTAAGACGGAGTTCCATACCCATGAGGAGATGTACTACTCAAATCACACCCTGCAGAATCTCGAGAAAATTCTGGACGACAAGCTTTTCCTGCGCATTCACCGCTCCCATATCATCAATCTCAATCGGGTACGTGAGCTGATTCCCTGGTTCAGCGGCTCCTTCCAGGTGGGCATGGACGACAAGGCCAAGACCAACCTGGCGGTAGGGCGTGACAAAGTCAAAATCCTGAAAAACATACTCAATTATTAGATATGCCCCTTTTTTCCGGCCAGAAGCCGATCACTCGCATGGGCACGCCGCTGGTGGCGCTGTGCCTGATGCTGCTGTTCATGTGGCTGTTTATCGCTCCCCAGCCTTCTGCGCAGAGCCGCAAGTATCCCATGATCATCTCCCATGTGCTGCACCCGGAGTCGCCCAAGGGTGAAGCTTTCACCTATTTCGCTCAGATGTTGCGTGAGACCGCTGGTGGCGAGGATGTGAATATTGAAATCTATCCTTCGTCGACGCGCTATATCGATGTGGAGGCAATTGAGGCGCTGAATCGCGATGCCATACACTTCATCGCGCCCACCACATCCAAGCTCTCCGTCTTTGTGCCGGAACTGGCGGTGCTGGATTTTCCTTTCCTCTTTGAGGACCGCGAATCCTATTATCGCCTGCTGGAAGGCCCCTATGGCGATTATGTGCGGGAGAAGCTGCGCGAGCACGATCTGCGGCTGCTGGCATTCTGGGACAACGGCTTTCGTCATTTTTCCAACGCTATCCGCGAAGTGGTTTATCCAGAAGATCTCAAAGGCCTTTCCATCCGGGTCATGTCGGGGGAAAACACCGGGCTGCTCTACGAGCATTTCGGTGCTCATCCCAAGGTGATCTCTTTTTTACAGATGCCCCAGATGCTGCGTCTTGGCGTGGTGAATGGTGCTGAGAATACCGTTATTAATTATTACGATGAAAATCTGATGGGTATTCAGCCGTACCTGACCCTCAGCTATCACAGCCTGATGATCTACACCTTCCTCATGAGCGAATCCTACTACCAGTCACTCTCACCGGAAATGCAGGAGGCCATTGATGTGGCAGCAGCCAGAACCACTGAGTATATCAACTACCTGGTGGGCACCCGTGAGCAGCGCTTTGTCTCTCTGCTCAAGCAGGACGAACGGGTGCAGATAGTCACGCTCCCGCCGGGGGTGCGGGATCTGTGGCGCAAGAATATTCAGCTGAAAACCACGCCAGCCCTGCAAAGACACTATTCCCGTGCCTACCGGCATATTCTTGAGGCAGGGTACAATCCGTGAATATTCCCTGCGTTAGCGCATATTCCGAAAAACCGCTTTTGAGTCGCCTGCAGAGAAAAATACAAAACAGACCATTGCGCCCCCGCTTTTACAGTCCGGAGTGCAATGTGGCATCGGTCATTCTGCCCGTGCTGGCCCATGGAACTTCCTCCGAGGTCCTTTTCATCCGTCGCGCCGCTGACGGCTATCACCACTCACGGCAGATATCCTTTCCCGGAGGACGCCTGGAGCCGGGTGAGGACCCGCTGCAGTGCGCGTTGCGCGAGTTCGAAGAGGAAATGGGTGCCGCGGTGCCCCAGGACAGTGTGGCTGGCCTGGTGGATATCGGCTTCGCCCATGTCTCCTGCTCGCGCATCAACTGCTATCTCGCCGTTGTGGAGGAACCGCTGACTTTTGCTCCGAATCCACGAGAAGTGGAGTACATTATCCGGGTTCCATTGAATTTTTTCCTGTACCTTGATACTGTACCTGTGGAATATTTCGAGCACGGTTCTGAATGCATCATTTCCCCTGTGTTCCAGTACCGCTCGGAGCGCATTTGGGGCGCGACGGCCAGAATGATGGCCACCTTCCTGACGGAAGTGAATAACACCATTGAGGAGAAACATGTCTAAATTCGCTCTTTCAAAAGTATTTTCCCAATACAACAACCCGTGGGAAAAGCACCGCAAGTCGCCCTTTGGTGGCGGCGGCTCCGGCCCTGGTGGCGGAGGTGGAGGTTTCAATCCCGGGAATTTCAAGGTAAACCTTCCCAAAGACTTTAAGTTTCCCGGCAATTTTGACAAAAAAGTGCCCGTGATTCTGCTGGTGGTTATCCTGCTGGCCTGGCTTTCCACAGGCATTCTGATACTCAAGCCCGAGGAGCAGGCGGCGATTTTGCGCTTCGGAAAGTATGACCGTACTCTGGGTCCCGGTCCTCACATTACCCTGCCCTATCCCATAGAGCGGCGCTATGTGGCCAGTGTCACCACGGTGCAGCGCCTGGAAATCGGTTTCCGCAGCGCAGCCAGCCAGCGCGATGATCGCATTATTTCGGTGGGGCAGGAGTCCCTGATGCTGACTGGCGATGAAAATATTCTCGATGTCAAAGTCATTGTTCAGTTCCGCATCCGCGATATCATTGACTATATGTTTGAAGTGCGCGACTCCCTGCAGACGCTGCAGAACACGGCAGCCTCCTCAGTGCGTGAAGTTATGGGTGGTGAATCCATAGACAACGCCCTGACCGTGGGGAAATTTGAAATACAGATGAATATTCGCGAGCAGCTGCAAAAGGCCCTGAATGAGTATCGCGCTGGCCTGGAGATTCTGTCCGTTGAACTCTATGACGTTCAGCCGCCCCAGCAGGTTGCTGGCGCCTTCCGCGAAGTTGTCAGCGCCCGTGAGGATCGCGAACGGTTTATCAACCAGGCCCAGGGGTACCGCAACCAGATCCTGCCCCAGGCGCGTGGTGAAGCCGCTCAGATTATGGAAGCTGCCAGCGCCTACCGTGAAGAGCGCATTCTGCGCGCCCGTGGTGACGTGGCCCGTTTCCTGGCTATGGAAAGTGAATACAGGCTGGCCCCCGCGGTAACCCGCGACCGCCTCATGTTCGACACGCTGCAGGAGACGCTTCCCAAGACGAAGCTCTTCCTGATCGACAGCGATGCCGGCAGCGGAGTTCTGCCCTATCTGCCACTTGATGGAGTTCGCACTCCATCGGCACGCAATTAAGGAGGCCATGGCGTGAAACCTGTAAAATTTTTCATATTCCCCATTATCATCGTTTTTGGCCTGCTGGCCTATATGTCTCTGTATATAGTTACCTTTACCCAGAGCGCCGTGGTTACCCAGCTGGGCAAACCGGTGCGTACCATCATGGAGCCAGGGCTGTACGTCAAGATTCCCTTCATTCAGGAGGTATTCTATTTTGATCGCCGACTGCTCACCTACGATGGTTCCACTTTTGAAATGCTCTCCCGTGACAAGAAGACCCTGGTGGTGGATAACTTCGTACAGTGGCGTATCACTGACCCCCTGCTCTTCATGACTTCTGTACACAACGAAGAGGGCGCCCGTCGCCGCATTGCCGATCTGATCTATGCAGAGGCGCGCCTGGAAATTGGTTCCTTTGATTTCATCGACGTCATCAACTACAACCGTCTGGAAATCATGCGCAGCATCACCAGCAGTGCCAATGAGAAGGCTCAGCCCCTTGGAATTGAAATAGTCGATATGCGTATCAAGCGGGCCGATCTGCCCACGGAAAACGAGCGGGCGGTATTTGACCGTATGGCCACGGAGCGTGAAAAGATCGCCACCCAGTATCGCTCGGAGGGTGAGGAAGCAGCTGCCCGCATCCGTGCAGACAGTGATCGTCAGCGTGCCATCATCCTGGCGGAAGCCTACCGCGAGCAGGAACAGCTGCGCGGTGAAGGTGATGCGGAAGCTGCCAACATCTATGCGGAAGCCCTCAGTAGAAATCCCCAGTTCTATCGCTTCATGCGTGAGCTGGATCTCTATCGCGCGTCACTGAAAGAAAACAGCACTATCATTCTTAACGAGGAGTCAGAATTCTTCCGCAGCCTGATGGACAAACGATGAGTTTTCTCTCCCGCCCATACCGTGGCGTTACGCCCACCGTTCATGAGAGCTGTTTTGTGGCGCCCACGGCAGTGCTGATCGGTGACCTGGTGCTGGCTCCCCAGGCCAGTATCTGGTATGGGGCCATTCTTCGCGCCGATGTGAACTTCATTCGCGTCGGCGCGCGTACCAATATCCAGGATGGTGCCGTTGTCCATGTCAATGGAAACCCATCCCACCCGACTGTCATCGGTGAAGACGTGACGGTGGGGCATAATGTGACCCTGCACGGGTGCCATATTGGTGACCGTGTGCTGGTGGGCATGGGAGCTATAGTGCTCAATGGAGCGACCATTGGCGATGACTGCGTCATCGGTGCGGGAGCCGTGGTGAAGCAGGGTATGGATATACCCGCTGGCTCCATGGTGGTGGGCAATCCTGCAGTTATCAAACGCCAGCTTTCAGAGCAGGAACGGGCATTTTTGCTGAAATCGTCGAAAACCTATACGGATCTGGCTGAGGAATATCTCCATGACAGTTGAAAGCCGCTTGCGGGGAGCTGTCGATATTGGCAGTAACACCATTCGCATGCTCATTGGTGAATACTCCCCCGCCAGGGGACTCGTTATTCACGACTCCAGGCGTCATGTTACACGCCTTGGCAAGCAGATGGAAAATGGTTTCCTCCTGCCCGAGGCCATTCAGCGCAGTGTTGAAGTTCTGGCCGAATACAAGCGGTGCTTTGATGACTTTGCCCTGCCTTCGCAGCACTTGAATATCATTGCCACCAGTGCGGTACGCAGTGCCAGCAATCGCCTTGAGTTCATTGAAACGGTGCAGCAGGACACCGGCCTGGAAGTGCGGGTGGTTGATGGTGCTGAAGAAGCCCGCCTGGCGGCCCTGGGTGTCTGCGCCGCCGTGAAGGCAGCCGGCAATAAGCTGATCGTGGATATCGGTGGCGGTAGTGTTGAGTTTATTCTGGTGGATCGTGACACCAACCTGCTCCACAGTCGGTCTGTGGAAATGGGTGTCGTGCGTTTGACGGAGAAGTTTATTACCCGTGCTCCTTTAAGTATAGAGGAGTACCTGAATATGCAGGAGTTCGTCCTGGAGAAGCTCGATACCGTCCATGAGGAGTTTGCCCGCTTTGACCTGACCCACCTGAAGATCGTCGGTACTGCTGGCACCTACACCACGGCAGCCCATGTGCTTTCCGGGCAGCAGGAGTACAGTCCCAGGCTTATCAATGGCATGACCTGTACTGTCAAGGACACGAAGATGTTCCTGGATAAGCTCTCGGATATGACCCTGGCTCAGCGCCTCGAAGCTTTTCCCATAGAAAAAGGGCGCGAGGATCTCATTATTGCCGGGCTCTGTCTTGCGTTGAATATCAACTCCTGCTTCTGTCAGGACCACTTTATGGTCAGCGATTATGGGCTGCGTGAAGGGGCCCTTATCGACGCAGCCAGCCGCTGAAACCTTTCACGGAATTCCCACCCCAGGTTTTGTGCTCCGTCACTGTTTCTTCCCGCTGCGGATTCATCAAAGCGCCCGGCTGCTCTTTTCAGAAAGAGCACCGGGCGCTGTTCTCTGCATAGAACGGCCGTGAAGGCGCGCAATTTGAGAAAGTCTTTTTGTTAGATAATTCGATTTCTCTTAGGTGCTTTTTTCTGTATGATGTTTTCCGATTCCCGGTGCAATGCATCGTCAGAAAGGATCAATATGCGCAAACGAAATTTACAATGGCAAGTGCGTCAAATATGCAGAATCTAAACGCTTTTGGCCATGGTGGCAGGGTACGGAACTTCAGTTTCATGATGCTTTATACGCAGAGGAGTGAGTGATGATGGCCTATGGTCTGGAATTCTGGCACCATTTCTGGGTGCTGCTTGACGCTATTGCAATGTATATGCTTCTGGGGCTGGTGATTGCGAGTATTCTGAGGATATACATCTCCGATCGCTTTATTGTCAGTCACATGGGAGGGAACACCCTTGGCGCTGTGCTGAAAGCGTCCTTGCTGGGCTTGCCACTCCCCCTTTGCTCCTGCAGTGTTTTGCCCATAGCCACCTCCCTGAAGAAAAGCGGTGCGGGAAATGGCCCGGTAGTGAGTTTTCTGAGCACAACGCCCATGACCGGAGTTGACTCCATTATCCCCACGTACGGGGTCTTTGGTGGACTGATTACCGTCTTGCGGGTGCTGGTATCGCTGATCATTGGATTGCTTGCCGGTATCATTGTGGGTTTTGTTGAACGCCTGCGGGGGGAAAGGGTTTTAGTCCAGCCATCGGAAGCTTCTGTTGGAGCCTGTTCCGGTGGCTGTCAGTGCACGGCGGCAGCTGAGTCTTCGCGGCAAAATCCCCCGAAGTCACAGGCCTTTGGGCAGAACTTTCTGGATCTGATGGGTGATATTGCCAAGCCCCTTGTCATTGGGCTGGTACTGGCAGCTCTGCTGTTGAGCGTCTGGCCGGAGCAGTATGGCGACTTTGTCAGTCAGCATGTTCTGCTCTCCTATGGTCTTGCACTTCTGCTGGGCCTGCCCCTGTACGTCTGCTCTATTTCTGTGATTCCCGTGGCCATCTCCCTCTATGCTGCCGGGTTCTCCCTGGGTGCGGCCTTTATCTTTCTGACAGCGGCACCGGCAGTCAGTATGGTCAGTCTGAGTGTACTGCTGCGTGTGGTGGGATTGCGCAATTTGTTGATTTTCCTCGCCTGTCTGGCTGTGGGAAGTATTGTCTTTGCCGCCGTAATTGATGGCATGGCGATTGAGATTCCCCTGCAGCTGTTGCCATCGGCAGAGCAGTCACCAGTGAGATGGCTGCCACGGCTGTTTTCGTTTGTGTTGATTGCACTGTGCCTGTATCTGTGGGTCGGCAGATTCCTGGCCTGTTTCAGTCGGCAATCCCGAGGTTGTGCCTGATCTGGTGCCAGAGGGCAAGGGGCAGGCACAGGCCCGCTGCCAGGAAGAGTGTCGTGCTGATATGCAGCAGTATGGGAACATCGAAGAGCAAGTGAGGGACCAGCGCTGTCAGGGAGAGCAGCAGCAGGCTGAGGAAGAGGGCCTGCTGCATGCTGGAAAATGAGTGCCGGAGCATCAGCAGGAGATAGATGCCGAATGTGGCCCAGGCGAAGTGCGCCAGGTGGGCGTGGGTGCGCAGAACATCCATGGCGACCGTGCCGCTTTCGGCAACCAGAACGTACCAGACACCACTGAGCCCTGTGAGTAACAGGCCAGTGAAGGCGACGATCAGGGCGATATTGCCAAGTCTGAAAGCACGGATCAGATAGAGGCTTATAAGCAGGAGAAGTACCCCGGCACTGATTTTCTCCACCCAGTACCACTGCAGGAGCATACCGAAGAACATGCTCAGCACTCCTCCCACCAGTGTGGCAATGGTCAGGTTCACCAGCGGCGTGGAGATATTCAGCATATCCACGTAGCGCGAGAAGAGCAGAAGCGACATGGGAAAGGAGAGGGCCAGGAGAACGTATGAGAATCGCGTTTCAAACATGAAGAAATATTCGAAATTCAGGGAATAGAGAAAGTAGACCCAGCACAGTACAGAGATAATGACAGCGGCGCGCATGAAGACATTTTCGCGTTGATTGGAGGTATTGCGGAAGAAGTGCCACAACATGAGGCAGCCAAACAGAGAGGCCGAGGCGGCCAGATTCAGCAGGAAATACTCGGACAGAAGTGCACCAGTCGCCATTATCAGTGAAAAGAGCGCAAAGAGGATCTGCAGGGGCATGGTGAGGTTACCATAGCGCTGGCGGGTGATCAGGAAAGAGAGAAACATGCAGTAGCAGAATCCCGCGATGCCGATAAGTCCGTGGGCGTGAACGCCAGGGGCAATACGGTAGCTGTCGGTGTAGAGGTAGGCACTGAGCGCGATCAGCAGGATATGTGCCAGCGAGGCGAAACCAAGTACGGGAAAGAAAGGTGCCTGCATGGGCTTTACCGGCAGAAGGGCCAGATCTGGTAGAAACGGCGGCACTTGAAGCGGGATTCACACGAAGCAAGTTGCCGTTCATAGGTTTTGGCACGGTCGCCGACGATTTTGGCTGTACGCATAAGCCAGGGTTTCTGCTGGTAGGTGCGGCGCTGGTAACCGCCATGGCCTTCATGATAGGCCAGATAGAGGTGTTCGGCATTGCTTTTTGAAATGCGGAGGCGGCGGTGGCTGATATCGTTATAGTAGCCGATGAAATCCAGCGCGTCCTTCATGCTGCGCCGGTCGGCAAAGCGGTTGCTGGTATCCCTTGCGAATTCGCGCCAGACTTCATCCTTGGCCTGGGGATAACCGAAAGCTGAGGAGCGTCGCGGACCCGGAATGACTCCGAGAATCTGTGTGCGCTCAGCGGGGCGCACATTATGGCGAAAACTTGATTCCTGATACATGATAGCCATCTGTACATGTGTCGGAGTGCCCCATCGACTTTCAGCCCTTTTGGCGTAGTCATACCAGTGGGGTTTCTGGTCAAAAATGGCGCAGATATTGTCAATATTTTTGGGTTGTTTTGCGGCACAGCCTCCCAGCAGGACGAGGGCTGCAAATATGAGCATGGTTCTGTACATCTCACTGCTTTACGAAGGGTAATAAAGAGAGCTGAAGCTCCGTTGGCATAGTAGGGCAACAGATGGTAAACATGCAAGCAAATCAGCAGTCATGGGCTGAGCCATGCCGGACGCTGTCGCCTGAATGTAAAAAGCGGAGGTTTCCCTCCGCCTGTGAAGGTGTCAGCCGAAGCTGATGACCAGCAAGTATGTGACGACTGCGAAGACGATGGTGCCGATAAAGCCCATGGTCAGTGGAGCAATATCCTCGGGCTTGAGGGGTTCTTCCTGGATTTCGTCATGATGATCAGATGCCATGTTCTCCTCCTTGTTTTCCTTCGCGCAGCAGCCGTTGGTAGTCCTCGGGCTGGTTCATGTTCATGAGTCTGTGTTCGGGTTTCAGTATAGTCCCATGGGATAAACCTTGCAAGGCCGTTATGACCTTGCGGTTGCCACTTTCAAAGGAGCACGCCATGGTGGTGAGTCCGCTGACACGGTATATGCCGGTCAGGGGGAATGCCTTGCCGGCATGGGCGAGCACCGCGGCTTCGTACTCCGGATGGAGTCGCAGGAAGTCGGCCATTTCGCCATACCAGCCTCCTTCCACCAGAGGCATGTCACAGGGGAGCACGGCAATCGCGTCCCAGTCTGTGGCAGCAAGGGCGTGGGACAGGGCGTGCATGGCACCCAGAGGGCCCTGCCTGGGGACGATGTCCAGCACACAGTGAAACCCCGCCACCTCGCGTCCGGAAATCCACACCTCCTGCTGGCTCACTTTCAGAATCTCGATGGCACGATGCAGCAGATCCTGGTTGTCGTTCCAGGGAAGGGACGCCTTGTCCTGGCCCATGCGGCTGCTCAGTCCCCCCGCCAGCACCACCCCCAGGATTTTCATCGGGCCGATTGCAGGGCCTTGAGGTAGGCGGCGATGCCCGCTTCAAAGGTGTATTCGGGGCGGTATCCCAGCCTGCCCTGTGTGGCGCTGATATCGGCTTCTGTGTGGTTCTGATAGAAGGCGTAGGGGTTGTCGATGTACTCGACGGTATTCTCTGTGGCCAGTTCGCGGCAGATAATGGCGATCATATCGTTGAAGGTGCGCGCCGTGCCCGTTCCCACATTATAGACTCCGGAAACATCTCCTTCACTGAACATGGCCCGGAGGTTGGCCTGGACAATATCGGTGACATAGATAAAGTCGCGCTTCTGTTCCCCATGTTTGAACAGGCGGGGGCGTTTGCCGGCCAGAATCTGGTGATAGAGCTGGTAGACCATGCTGGCGGCGTGACCCTTGTGGGATTCGCCGGGCCCGTAAACGTTGAAGTAGCGCAGTCCGACGATACGCTGCTCCGGGTGACGCTCCATAAACGACCTGGCGGTCATATCCATGGCGTACTTGGAGAATCCGTAGATATTTTCCGGCAGCAGCCCCTGGTCAACGCGGTTCGGAGCGGGTGAGTTGCCATATACTCCGGCACTGGAGGCGTAGACGACGGGAATCTCTTTTTCCACTGCCCATTCCAGAAGATGCCGAAAGGCGTCATTGTTGACCTTCATCATGCGCTTCTGATCCATGACAGTGGTGTCGGTGATGGCGGCCTGGTGGAAGATGCCATCCAGAGGCAGAAGGCTCTCCACCTCGGCCAGCTCCTCAATGCGCGCCATGTCCATGGTGACCACTTCACCAGTGAAACCGATCAGGTTTTTGTAGTGGCCGCTGGAGAAGTCGTCCACCACGACCACATCGTGGCCCTGCTGTTTCAGGGCAAAAGCCAGGTTGGAACCAATAAAGCCGGCGCCGCCGGTAACCATGAAGCGCATAGAATATCCTTTCACTCGCTGAATGCAGTATTATTGCTGAATCTGAAATGGAATAAAGCGGTTCGCGCCCTGGTGCTGAACCAGCAGATTCACGAAGCCGTTGCGGGAGCGCTCCTTGATAGCCTTTTCCAGTGTCGCCAGGTCGCTCACCACCACATTGTTGGCGCGCAGGATAACCATATCACGGCGAACTCCCGCCTCATAGGCTTTGGAGCCCGCTTCCACCTGCTGTACCACGACGCGGTTGTCACGCATCTCAAAGTGAATTCCCTGGAACTGCCAGGAGGCGGCAGATGGGGCAGGTTCCGCCTGCCGTGGTCGCACCTGCGCCCTGCGCTCGTCGGGCCTTTCTCCAAGGGTAACGCGCAGTGTCTGCCGGCGGCCTTCACGAAGGATTTCCATGGGGACTGTACTGCCGGGAGTTGCGCGCGCAACAAAACGGAAGATGTCCTGGTAGCGATCAATTCGCTGGTTATCAAAGGAAGTGATGATATCGCCTTCGCGCAGCCCCCCACGCTGGGCGGGCTGATCCGGCTCAACGGAAGTGACAAGCACTCCGGTGGTCTCGGCTCCCGCACCCATGGAGCGTGCCAGCTCAGGGGTCAGGCGCTGCAGGGATACTCCGAGCCAACCTCGCGACACGCGACCCTTCTCCTTGAGCTGTTCATAGGATGACTTGAGGGTATTGATGGGGATGGCAAAGCCAAGGCCCTGGCCACTGGAGACAATGGCGGTATTGATGCCGATGACCTCGCCCTTGAGGTTCAGCAGCGGGCCACCGCTGTTGCCGGGGTTAATGGAGGCATCGGTCTGCAGGAAGCTGTCAAAGACGGACTGGCCGATGTAGCGATCCTTGGCGCTGATGACACCGACAGTGACCGTTCCGCTGAGGCCGAAGGGATTCCCCACCGCAAAGACCCACTGTCCCACTTCGATGGTGTCGGAATTCCCCAGGGGCAGGGCGGGAAGATTACTGGCGTTGATCTTGAGCAGGGCCAAGTCGTAGGTGGCGTCGGTTCCCACCACCTCCGCTTTGAACTCCCGCTCATCGCTGAGGATAATCGTGATTTCGTCGGCACCTTCCACCACATGGTTGTTGGTTACAATGTAACCATCACTGGACACGATAAAGCCAGAGCCCAGACTGCTGGAACGACGCTGCTGGCCATTCGGGTGCCCCGGGTCGCCGAAGAAGCGGCGAAACTCATCGCCAAAGAAACGGTTGAAGAATTCCTCAGGCAATGGCAGCTCGCGTTGGCCAACTTCCACTTGCTTGCTGGTGGAGACGTTCACCACAGAGGGTTCAACCTTTTTTACCAGTTGGGTGAGGTCAGGAAACTGCTGGGCGCCCACGGGGGCAAAGAGGAGCAGGATCGCCAGCGTGCTGAGCAGAATACCAGTAAGCAGACGGTATATGTTCATTTCAGGTACCTCCAGAAGAAAAAAAGTCTTTTTCCCTGCATTATAACTATCATGGACGAGGTGTAAAGCACCCTGAAACGAAAAAAGAGCCTGCATGGTGCAGGCTCTTCTTCCGTAAATATTTTTCCACGAACATCCCATACCCGGAGAGGAAAGGAGGAGAGGAAACTCTCCAGGTGCGTAATTCTGTTTGCATATTATGTGCCAGTTTCCTGTTTTGCCGTCTGTGCAGCGTTTGCTGAACTTCAGGAGGAAATTATGCGGGCCATAAGTGTCAAATTGGCGTGCTGCTGCGAAAATATAACAAAACGAGAGGTGCGTCATAATGACATGCTTGTTTGGAGGCGGCGTTAAGGTGCGTCACTTTGACGTATGGTTTTCTAGAACCGTTTGTGCAGCAATTCCTTTTAGGAAAAGAATTTGTAAGCCTTGACATGGTATGGGGAGTATGGTAACTATCCTGTGTTCTGGCAAGCGATGAATAAGTTAATGCGTTGCCATTTCAGTATTTAGCCTGTCGAGTATATATTTAAGGAGGAATGATGACTAAGGCTGATCTTGTAGAACGTATTTGTGAAAAAACTGACTCGGTCAATAAGAAGCAGGCAGAGGCGGTCGTCAACGGTCTTTTCGAGTGTATTATTGACGCCCTTGAGGAGGGCGATAAGGTTGAACTGCGCGGTTTTGGAAGTTTCAAGACCCGTGAGCGCGGACCACGTGAAGGAAGAAACCCCAAGACTGGTGACAAAGTCAGCGTTCCCTCCAAAAGAGTTCCCTACTTTAAACCTGGAAAAGAACTGCGCGAGCGCGTTGATAACGCATAAGATACACCTGCAGTTGCAGAGCCCGGCCTTTACTGGTCGGGCTTTTTTTGTTGTACGTGTTGAACACCACCTGTCCGCGCCAGGAAAACCGGGGCCCGTGCTGGGAATGATCAGACCATCCAGGATCCTGTGTGCCGGTTCAGGGCCGCAACCACGGTGCTCGTATCTTTATGGGTCATGTTCTGTGTCGTGGTCTGGTACTTTTTCCCTGTAATGTGGTTTCCGGAAATTGAAACATCTCCATCTGCTGCCGGTATTTATCGAAATGGGGGTGCTGTCTGAACAACCTCTTCCTGCGCATTGACCGCTTTCTGCCACGCCGTTTACAAGCGAAACTCAGCCTGCTGGTGACCGTGTTGCTTATCATCCTGGTCGGCCTGATAGGTGCCTTGTTTTCTGATTTCACCAAGAACCTGCTCCATGACCAGATGTCGAGTAAAGCGCTGGACCTTGCCCACTCGGTGGCCAAGAATCCTCTGATTCGCCAGGGAATTGAGCAGGGAGATTCCCGTTCTGTGCAGGATTTTGCCGAATCTCTGCGAATGACCGTTGGTGCCGAGTATATCGTCGTTGGCGATCGCAACGAAATTCGTCTGTCACATCCGAATCCGCAGAGAATCGGTCAGCGTTTTCTTGGTGGTGACCTTGGTCCTGCCCTGAATGAAGGGCTGGCGTACGTGTCCAGCGCCATAGGAAGCCTTGGTCCTTCGCTGCGGGGTATTGTCCCCGTTCGCGATGCGCAGGAACAGATCATCGGATTTGTGGCGGTGGGTTACCTGACCAGTGACATGGATCTTATGGTCCGTCGCCAGCAGATGGAGATACTGGGCTATATCCTTGTGGTCCTGCTCTTCGGCCTTATGGGAGCAGCGGTAATTTCCAGTGGTCTCAAGGCCGCCATCATGGGCCTTGAGGTCTACGAAATCGCCGCGCTGTTCCATGAGCGCAACGCGATCATCAGCGCGATCCGCGAAGGGATCATTGCCATCAATGGCGCGGGAACCATTACCTATGCCAACCGGGCTGCTTATGCCTACCTGGGTATGGATCAGCAGACATCCTTTCATGGTCTGCCCCTGGATGATGTGCACTCCTGCTCCGAGCTCCGGCAAATCGTCAAAAATCGCGAGCAGCAGCTTGACCGTGAAATGATCCTGGCAAATCGGGTCATGGTGGTGAATATTCTTCCCCTTGAGGACCCACGCACCGGAATGGTGATCAGCTTCCGTCCAAAGGATGAGCTGGACCGGCTGGCGCAGGAACTCACCCATATGCATGCCTATTCAGAGCTGCTGCGTTCACAGACCCATGAATATTCCAACAAGATGCACACCATCGCAGGGCTTATACAGCTGGAAGCGTACCAGGAAGCCCTCGACCTGGTCATCAATGAGGCCAGCGGATACGAAAATCTGGTGCGCTCCCTGGTTTGCGCTGTACCGGATCCGGTCATTGCCGGTCTCATTCTGGGGAAATACAACCGCGCATGTGAGCTCAAGGTTTCCCTGGCCTTTGACCCGCAGAATTCATTTTCCGATGTCCCGTCCCAGGTGAACCGGGAATCCCTGGTGACCATCATTGGCAACCTCCTGGACAACGCCTTTGACGCCGCCCGTGACCAACAGGGCCATCCCGCACGGGTCAGCCTCTATCTCACCGATCTGGGGCCGGATCTGGTTATTGAGGTGGAGGACTCGGGGAGCGGTGTTGCTGAATCCATTGCCCGCACTCTTTTTCAGCGGGGTGTGACCACAAAGAGCGGACGTGGTCGCGGCGTTGGCCTGGTTCTGGTGAAGCAGGCTGTTGAACAGTTGGGAGGAGAGATCATCTTTGGCGCGGGAGAGCTGGGGGGAGCTCTCTTCACCGTCATAATTCCAAAAGTACACCAACAGGAGAAGGCCAATGATCCCAGAAATCCGCATTCTCATCGTAGATGATGACCTTCGCATTGCCAACTTGCACCAGCGATTTGTTGAAAAACTTGAGCACTTTGAAACTGTCGGCATCGCCAACCGCATCGTGGATGCGATGGAAATGGTCGAAATCCTGCAGCCCGATGTGGTGCTGCTGGATCTCTTTTTTCCCGAGGGCAATGGCATGGAGCTGCTTTTTCATATCAGATCCAGGAAGCAACCATGTGACATCATCCTCATTACCGCTGCCCGAGAGATCGCCTCTCTCCAGGAAGCCTTGCGTGGAGGAGTTTTCGACTACATCATCAAGCCAGTCTCCTTTCCGCGCTTCCAGGAGTCGCTGCTGAATTACCACACCTATTTTCAGCACCTGCAATCCGGCAACCTCCTGGATCAGCAGGATGTGGATCGATTTCTGCACATCCAGCATACGCCGGACCCTTCAAGTGGCACCATGCCCAAAGGCATCGACCCTCTGACCTTGAGCAAAGTTCGGAAAGTATTCGACGACTCTGCCCTGACGGATATCAATGCCGAGGAAATGGGTCGTGCCATCGGTACCAGTCGTTCTACTGCCCGTCGTTACCTGGAGTTTCTGGTTGCCGAGGGATTTCTCAAAGCTGATCTCATCTATGGCGCTGTGGGGAGGCCGGAACGCCGCTATCTGCGCCGCTGAAAGGATTTTTTCCAGCCCGTCGCCCGTGAACATAATCAGCACAATCGCCGAAAGAGAATTAATATCCTTAATTTCCCCTTTATTTACTTTATGTTATCCGTGACGCACCATGGAATGTGCAATGATTCACATATTGTGATCCTGAGATGCGAAAGGAGTCCATCATGTTGTACATTCAATTTCTCTTTCTCCTGCTCATGCTTTACCTGGGGAGTCGTTACGGCGGTATCGGGCTGGGTGTTGTCTCCGGTATCGGCCTCGTTATTGAAGTGTTCCTCTTCAAGATGCCGCCAACCAGTCCTCCCATTGATGTGATGCTGATCATCATCGCGGTGGTGACCTGCGCTGCGCCGCCATCCTTGAGGCAGCCGGCGGCTTGAAGTACATGCTGCAGGTCGCTGAACGCCTGCTGCGTTCGCGGCCCAGAAATGTCACCCTTCTGGCACCCATGGTCACCTATACCATGACGTTTCTGCTGGGAACCGGTCACGCGGTATATTCCATCATGCCGATCATCGGAGACGTGGCCCTGAAAAACAACATTCGCCCTGAGCGTCCCATGGCAGCTGCCTCTGTGGCGTCCCAGCTCGGCATTACCGCCAGTCCGATTTCAGCAGCGGTTGTCTACTATCTGTCGCAGCTCAGTGGAATAGCCCCGAACATCACCCTGCTGTCCATTCTGGCCGTCACCGTTCCGGCGACTTTCATCGGCACGGTTCTGATGTCGCTCTACAGTATCAGGCGCGGAGTTGAGCTCAAGGATGATAAAGAGTATCAGCGTCGTCTGCAGGATCCATTGTGGAGAAAGCGCATCGAAGAGACCACGGCAACCACCCTTGGCGAAAAGCTCCCCACTTCCTCGCGCAACGCGGTGCTGCTCTTTTTTCTGGCGCTGGTGGTCATCGTCATCATTGCCATGTACCCTGAGCTGCGCACCCTGAGCGAGGGAGATCGTCCCGTCAGCATGTCACTGGTTATCCAGATGATGATGCTGGCCTTCGGTGGCCTGATTTTGCTGGTGACCAAAACCCGTCCATCGCTGGTACCCGAAGGGGTGGTCTTTAAATCAGGAATGGTGGCAGCCATTGCGATTTTCGGTATCGCCTGGATGAGCGACACGTATTTTAAGTACGCATTGCCCAGCTTTCAGGGAGGTATTACGGAAATGGTGACCGCCTACCCCTGGACCTTTGCCCTGGCGATGTTCATCGTGTCCGTGGTCGTCAACAGTCAGGCTGCCACCTGCCGCATGATGCTGCCTGTCGGCCTTGGCCTGGGACTTCCCCCAGCGCTGCTGGTGGGGATCATGCCAGCCAGTTACGGTTACTTTTTTATTCCCAACTATCCTTCCGATATTGCAACCGTGAATTTTGACACTTCCGGAACCACGAAAATCGGCAAGTGGTACTTCAATCACAGCTTCATGGCACCTGGGCTGATCGGCGTCATCAGCGCATGCCTGGTGGGATACACGCTTGGAATGCTGATACTGGGGTAGGAACATGTCACGGAATAGAAGAGCGAAGGGGGTAGAAGCGGGAAAAACACAGGGGCTGAATGGAGGGCGGTGTACAACCGCTCTCCATGACCGGCTGGCGGCACGTGCTAGCCACCGACGATAATTCGCCTGATATCGTTGTAAAAGGCGAAGAACATCAGACACAGCAACAGCGCCATGCCGATGCGCGCGGCAATCTCCCTGGCTTTGAGGCTTGGCGCTTTGCCGCGGATTGCCTCATATATGTAGAACATCAGGTGCCCACCATCCAAAATGGGTATGGGCAGCAAATTGAGAATTGCCAGGTTGACGGAGATCAGTGCCGCGAAGAAGAGCACGGAGTTGAATCCGTGGGAGACTTGCTCTGAGGCGACCTGGACGATCATGATGGGTCCGCCGATATTGTCCGCTGGAATGATTCGCTGGATCAGCTTGACAATGGACTGAAAGGTGAGGCTGGTCAGTTCCCAGGTGCGCACCACGCCCATGCCGAGGGACTGCAGAGGGCCATACCGGACGTTCACGGTTTGCTCCGATGCTGTGATGCCGATAAAGCCGACTTCCCTGTCCTCGCCGAAGATATTCTGAACCGTGCGCTGGCGCGGTGTTATCTGAAAGCTGGCGAGTTGGTCGTTGCGCTCGACGACCACTCTGACTTCTACGCCAGGCAGCAGGTGGATCTGGCGGGTGATGTCATCCCAGAAGTGTATCTCCATGTCATTGATGGTGATGATACGATCGCCTGGCTGCAGGCCGGCAGCATAGGCGGCCGAATCGGGCTGGACAGTGCCGATGATTGGCTCAAGCCTGGGAACTCCGTTGATGTGTACAAGGCTCAGCAGGACGATGGCCAGCAGAAAGTTGAAGAGGGGACCAGCGGCCACAATGGCCATGCGTTGCCAGACGCTCTTATGGGCAAAGGATTTTTCATGGGGTACCGCAGCCTGCTCATCGGCACCCTCCAGGCTTTCGCCCATCATTTTCACGTAGCCTCCCAGGGGAATCATGGAGAGGCGGTATTCGGTTTCCCCATGGCGAAAGCTGAGCAGCTTGCGACCAAATCCTATGGAAAAAACTTCCACGCCGACCTTGCATGCCTTGGCAACCAGGAAGTGCCCCAGTTCGTGGAAGAAAATCAGCAGACCTAAGAGAAGAATGGCGACAGCAAAACTCATGCGACTATACCTTCCTGCGCCTTCCGGCGGCTCCATTTATCGATTTCCAGTACATCCTCCACGCAGTTCAGAGTGCACGGGGTGTGTTGTTCCAGCGTACGCTCCACCATGGAGCTGATGCCGGCAAAAGGGATTTTTCCGTTGAGAAAGAGCTGTACCGCCACCTCATTGGATCCATTGAGCACAACCGAGGCACTGCTCTGCTGTTCCATGGCCCACTGAGCCATGCGCAGGCAGGGATATTTCAGCAGATCGGGCTGCTGGAAGTGCAGAGCTCCGATTTCATGTAACTTCAAAGGGGGGATATCCAGGGCATAGCGATGGGGATAGAACAGCGCGTAGGCGATGGGAGCCTGCATGTCAGGGGTACCAAGCTGGGCTATCATGGAGCCATCCACATACTCCACCATGGAATGCACGATACTTTCCGGGTGGATCACCACATCAAGTCTGGCAGGTGGGACATCGAAAAGCCAGCGTGCTTCGATAAGTTCAAGTCCTTTGTTCATCATGGTGGCAGAGTCAATGGTGATTTTGCGTCCCATGTTCCAGTTGGGATGACGCAGGGCGTCGTTGACCGTGGCACTCTGCATTTTCTCCAGGCTCCAGTCGCGGAAGGCACCGCCACTGGCGGTGAGGATGATGCTGGATATCTCCGCGTGGCGATGACCCTCAAGGCACTGCATAATGGCGCTGTGCTCACTGTCCACGGGCAAAAGTCGAACGCCGTGTTGTTTGACCAGTTTCATGACCAGTTCACCGCCAGCCACCAGGATCTCCTTGTTGGCCAGAGCAATGTCACGGCCAGCCTGAATAGCCTCAATCACCGGCGCGAGACCAGCGCTGCCCACCATGGCTGCCAGAACCATGGAAACATCGGGGTGGTGGACGCACTCCCGCAGGCCTTGCGGGCCCCAGAAAACGGGAATATCAACCTGCTGACTCAGCCAGAGGGCATCTTCGCGGCTGGCGATACTGGCCAGCGCAGGGCGGAACTCCTGGATCTGACCTAACAGGGCTTCGCGATTATTGCCGGCGGCCAGTGAGACGATGCGGATTTTGTCGCGGTGCTGACGTGCCACTTCCAGGGCACTGCAGCCGATGGAGCCCGTTGAGCCGAGAATGGAAAGGGACTGGCGTGTACTGTGCATGCGGGGAAACCTTACTGAGAGACGTTGGCCATCAGGAGAATGATCAGAATAAGGTAGAGCGGCGCGGTGAAAATCATACTGTCCATGCGATCAAACATGCCACCATGTCCCGCCAGGATACTGCCGGAGTCCTTGACGTCTGCGGAGCGCTTCAGCGCAGATTCCACCAGGTCGCCCACCACGGAGATCGCACCGACGGCGAGACCGATAAAGGCTGGATGAATGAGGAACGCGACGGGGAAAAACGCCATCACCACGGAGTAGGTAATGGTTGCTCCGGCTATGCCGAATGCCAGCCCTTCGAGGGTTTTGTTGGGGCTGATTTTCGGCGACATGGGGTGTCTGCCCAGCAGCTTGCCACCAAAGTAGGCAAAGGTGTCGGCAGCCCACACACTCAGCATCATTGCCAGCAGAAATTCATAACCGTGCTCGCGCAGGACGATAATGGCACTGTAGCCAATGCCGATGTAGAGAAAGGCAAAGCTGTAGCGAGCCGTTGCCGCCAGGTATCCCTCAATGCCATCGGCGCGCATCATGCCCAGTGCCACGCAGATAAAGGCAGAAGCAACCCATACTGCCATCCCGAAATGAATGCCGAAACTCATGGTGAAGACGGCGAGAAAGAGGCACAACAGTACCAGCAGGCCACGGTGGCCGGTAAATCCGAAATACTCATATGCGGTTATGGCAGCCGCCAGGGCACAGGCAAAGCCAAAAACATAAAATGGGGAGCCAATCACAAGCCACAATACGATGGGAATGGCGATGGCAGCGGTCAGAATGCGTTTTTTCATAATAGAAGTACTCACCAGTCGGGGGCTAAGGAAAAGGCCACAGAATCGTGACTCTGTGGCCGATCATAGCATAGGTTCCGCAATGTTGGTATCAGACGGTCATCAATTCTTTCTCTTTTGCTTCTGCCATCTCATCAATGGTTTTGACGAAACCGTCAGTGATTTTCTGAACTTCTTCCTGGGCGCGTTTGGCCTCGTCTTCAGTGATCAGCTTATCCTTTTCCAGTGCCTTGACAGAGTCATTACCAAAGCGGCGAATATTGCGTACGGCAATGCGGCCATCCTCGGCGAATTTCTTGACCTGGCGGGTCAGCTCCTTGCGGCGATCCTCTGTGAGCGGCGGGATGGAGATGCGGATCATCTGACCGTCATTGGATGGCGTGACGCCAAGGTTTGCGGCTACAATGGCCTTCTCGATGGCCGGCAGCATATGGGGTTCCCAGGGTTGAATGGAAATAGTCGTGGCATCGGGAATCGTAACGCTGCCTGCCTGCTTGAGGGGAGTGGGCGTGCCGTAATAGTCCACTTTGACATTATCCAGGAGCGCTGTTGACGCCCGTCCGGTGCGTAGCGTGGAAAAGTCTTTGCGTGTGGCTTCCACGGCTTTCTGCATTTTTTCTTTTACTTCACTGTAGACGTCATTCACCATGTTTATTCCTCAATGATTGTTCCAATTTTCTCACCACAGATGGCTTTAAAGATGTTGCCCTTGGTTTTCAGACTGAATACCACAATGGGAATATTGTTGTCCATACATAAGCTGGCAGCCGTACTGTCCATGACCTTCAGTTCCCTGGTGAGCATCTCCATGTGAGTGAGGCTTTCGAATTTCACAGCGTTGGGATTTGTGCGGGGATCGGCATCATAGACGCCATCCACGGAAGTGGCTTTGAGTATGATTTCGGCATTGATTTCATTGGCGCGCAGGGCCGCGGCGGTATCGGTGGAAAAGTACGGATTCCCGGTGCCCGCCCCAAAGATGACCACTCGCCCCTTTTCCAGGTGCCGTACGGCGCGACGGCGAATGTAGGGCTCCGAGATGGCTTTCATATCGATGGCTGAAAGGACGCGGGTGAACACGCCTATCTGCTCCAGGGCATCCTGCAGGGCCAGAGAGTTAATCATGGTCGCCAGCATGCCCATGTGGTCTGCCGTTGAGCGATCCATACCCTTGGCACTGGCAGCTACTCCACGGAAAATATTGCCACCACCAACCACGATGGCCACCTCAATACCGGCCCGCACTGCGTCACGGATCTCTTCCGCTATCTCATTGGCTACAGCCGGATCGATGCCATAGCCAAGGTTGCCCATCAGTGCTTCGCCACTGACTTTCAGTAGTACTCGCTTGTATTTTGCCATTTGGTTTCTCCCCTGGATTGATATGAACCAAAAAAAAGCTCAGAGCCGGAGGCTCTGAGCGGTTATGATGTGTTCAGCGCAAGCCCTGAACCTGTTGCTGAACTTCTTCAGCAAAGTTGCATTCCTTCTTCTCTATCCCTTCGCCCAACTGGAAGCGACTGAAAGCCACGATGGATGCGCCTTTTTCCTTGAGCAGCTGCTCAATGGACAGGTCGGGGTTCTTGACAAAGGGCTGATTCAGGAGGCAGACGTCCTTGAGGCGCTTGGACACCTGGCCTTTGACGATATTGGCGATAATCTTCTCCGGCTTGCCCTCTTCCTGGGCTTTGGCGGTAAAGACCGCTTCTTCACGGGCGATAAACTCCGGGTCTACCGAAGACTGATCCAGGAACTGGGGATTCGAGGCCGCGATATGCAGGCAGAGATCCTTGGCCAGCTCGCCGTCTCCACCATTGAGATTGACGATGACACCGATTTTTCCACCCATGTGGATGTAGGTGGCAACATTTTGTCCCTGCATGCGGTTAAAGCGGCGGATGCTCATGTTTTCGCCAATCTTGGCGATCTTCTGGGTCAGCGTTTCGGCTACGGTATTGCCATCGCCGAATGGCTTCTGCAGCAGGTCATCCACGTCGGCAGGATTTTCACTGGCGATGATACGGGCGATGTCAGTGGTGAACTGCTGGAACTCTTCGTTTTTGGCAACAAAGTCGGTTTCCGAATTGATTTCGGCGATAACTCCCACACCGTTGCCAACATAATCCGCCACCATCCCTTCAGCGGCAACGCGGCCAGCCTTTTTGGCGGCAGCAGCCAGTCCTTTGGTGCGCAGGTAGTCTACGGCAGCCTCCAGGTCACCGTTGGTCTCCCCCAGTGCCTTTTTGCAGTCCATCATTCCGGCTCCGGTCTTTTCACGAAGCTCTTTCACCATGCTCGCTGTGATCGCGGTCATATTCTTCTCCTGTGTAAGACGTAATCAATGGTAGTATTGGGAACAGCGTGAGATATTTCCGGGGAAACACCTCAGGCGTTTTCTGTTTCCGTTTCCTCAGTGGTCTCTTCTGCTTCCTGCTCGTAGGCGGCATCACCGGAATCAGAAACATCCTGCTGATCCAGCTGGGAGTTGCCTTCCAGGATAGCGTCGGCAATCTTGGTGCAGATCAGGCGGATAGCGCGGATAGCGTCATCGTTACCGGGGATGGGGAAATCGATGTAGTCGGGGTCGCAGTTGGAGTCGACGATGGCAATGGTCTTGATGCCCAGGTTGCGAGCCTCCAGAACCGCATTATGCTCATTTTTGGGGTCAATGATCACCATGACATCGGGAATCTTTTCCATGTCACGGATACCGCCCAGGTTGCGCTCAAGCTTCTCGCGCTCTTTCTCCATACGGCTGGCTTCCAGCTTGGAGTAGCCAGGATAGCCTTCTTCAGCCAGGGCACTCAGGTTCTTCAGACGCTCAACGCGTTTCCGAATGGTGCCGAAGTTGGTGAGCAGTCCGCCGAGCCAGCGGTGGTTGATGAAGTACATGCCACAGCGCAGAGCCTCTTCCTTTATGGAATCCTGGGCCTGCTTCTTGGTGCCGACAAAGAGAAACTTCGCTCCGCCACGGGCGTCCAGGCGAGCTTCGTCATAGGCGCGCTTGAAAAGCTTCAGGGTCTTCTGCAGGTCGATGATGTGGATGCCGTTACGTGAGCTGAAGATGTAGCGTTTCATCTTCGGGTTCCAGCGGCGGGTCTGGTGACCAAAGTGGACACCGGCTTCAAGCAGTTCTTTCATGGTAATAGTCGGCATAAAATCCTCCGTTTTTTCCTCCGCACTCCTGTACCCATAAGGGCACGGCGATATCTGAAGTGCGTGCGTTTTTGGCAAACCAACAATTTATACACAGGTTTCGCCGCAAATGCAAGGGATGAAGGGGAATTCTTGCAGGTGAAGAAAGAGGACACGCAGGAGCACCGTTTTCAGCGCTCCCGCGTGAGATCAGAAGAGCCGTGAGGCTACCTGGTAAAAGGCTATGGCCAGGCTGAAGGCCAGAATCGTATTGAAGGCCAGGACAAAGAGCGCCCAGCGCCACGAGGATTCACGGGCCATGACGATGACGGTAACCATGCAGGGGGCATAGAGCAGGACAAATATCATCAGGCTGATGGCGTTGGCCGTCCCCCAGTGGGGATCGCTGGCCAGACGCCCCGAAAGTGACGCAGCGGAATCAGGATCCACATCACCCAGGGAGTAAGCGGTGCCCATGGTGGAGACAATGACTTCCTTGGCAGCAAAGCCGCCGATAAGGGCAATATTGCTGCGCCATTCAAAACCAGCCAGGGAGGTCAGCGGCTCAAGTGCGGTGCCCATGCGCCCTGCCAGGGAGTTGCGCAAAGCTGCCTCCGCCTCGACATTGTCAATTTCCAGCAGCAGATCACTGAGGGATGAGTGGTTGGCAAATGTCTGTTCCACACTGGAGCGCTGCATCTCAAAATCTGCTGTAACCTCCTTGGGCAGCAGCGGAAAGGTCATGGCAGCCCACAGGAGAATAGCCACAGCCAGGATCACGGTTCCAGCTTTTTTCACATAGGCCCAGACGCGATCCAGGGTGTGAATGAGAACGCCTTGCAGTGTTGGCATGCGATAGGGGGGCAGCTCCATGACGAATGGCGTAGGATCACCGGCAATGATAGTTGAGCGCAGCAGACGGGCCACCAGCAGCGCCATTACCCAGGCAAAAAGGGTAACGCCAAACATGACGGCGGCTCCATGCTGAGGGAAAAAGGCTGCCACCACCATCAACATGACGGGAATCTTAGCGCCGCAAGTCATAAACGGTGCAACGGCAAGGGTTGCCAGTTTCTCTTTGGGGCTGCGCAGGGCACGGGTGGCCATGATGCCGGGAACAGCGCACCCTCCGGCGATGCCGCCGGATATGATCAGAGGGAGCACGGAGCATCCGTGAAGGCCAAAATACTGGAATACGCGATCAAGCATATAGGCCATGCGCGCCACATAGCCCGAGTCCTCCAGGAAGGAGAGCAGCAAAAAAATAATCAGGATAAGAGGAACGAAGACCAGCACGCCGCCCACGCCGTCGATGATTCCGGAAACCAGCAGGGACTGCAGCAGTCCATCGGGTACACTGGCGCCCACGGTTTCTCCCAGCCAGCCAAAAATGTCTTCAATCCAGCCCATGGGAATTTCTCCCAGCGCAAAAGTCGCCTTGTATAAGCCGTAGAGAACACCCAGCATGATTATCGGGCCGAGAAGAGCGTGGGTCAGAACGGTATCAATGCGCTGGGAGATGTCCATACGCTCACGCCGCGATGCGTCGCGGTTAATGACACCACCTTTGAGCAGGCCGGTGATGTATCCGTAACGGTAGTCAGCGATGAGTTCTTCCGGTGAAGCCAGCAGGGTCTTTTGGCAGTGATGCGCCAGCTGGGCAACCAGAGATTTCAGTTGGGTATCAATGGCAGAGTTGATCCGCAGGCCTTCATCCATCAGTGCGCTGTCAGATTCCAGGTATTTCAGGGCTACCCATCGCGCGGGATAATGGGAGGTGAGAAAGGCATTTTCCTCGATAATGCTGATCATGACTTCCAGCACGGGATCTATGTCGGGGCCATAGGAAAATACCAGCGGCTCCCATGCGCGATTCTGAAGGGCC
The DNA here is from genome assembly GCF_000177635.2 of Desulfurispirillum indicum S5. NCBI lineage: Bacteria > Pseudomonadati > Chrysiogenota > Chrysiogenia > Chrysiogenales > Chrysiogenaceae > Desulfurispirillum > Desulfurispirillum indicum. The sequence goes on along the minus strand of NC_014836.1, from coordinate 1,922,369 downwards.
AGTGCCTCCTGGAGCAACTGATCCTTGCCTTCTCCGGTGCGTGCTACCGTGGCAACCACCGGCATGCCCAGCAGCGAAGAGAGACGCTCAATATCAATGGAGATGCCGCGTTTGCGCACTTCATCCATCATGTTCAGTGCCAGTACAACGGGCACACCCAGTTCGAGAAACTGCACCGTCAGGTAGAGATGGCGCTCCAGGCTGCCGGCATCAAGAACATTGAGGACAGCATCGGGTTTCTGGCGCACCAGGAAACGACGTGCCACCAGCTCCTCCTGGGAATAGGCGCTCAGGGAGTAGGTTCCGGGAAGATCAACGATGCGCAATGTGTTCTTTTGAAAGTCAATGACACCCTCGAGGGTATCAACCGTTACGCCGGGATAGTTGGCCACATGCTGCCTGGCGCCGGTTATTGTATTGAACAGAGTGGATTTTCCGGCATTGGGATTGCCGGCCAGGGCAAAAACCGGTGATCGCTTCACAGATCACCCCCGTCGCAGAGCTCCACCTGGATAAAATCCGCCTCGCGGTTGCGCAGGGTCAGGGTGAAGTCGCGCAGACGCAGCGCGACGGGATCCTTCAAGGGAGCCCGCCCTACCACTTCAAACTCAGTTCCGCTGACCAGGCCCATGTCGCGGATTCTGCGGCCAAGTTCTCCACTGGCGGTGACCCGCACGATTTTCCCCCTCTGTCTGACCTGCATCTGACGAAGATTCATTACTTGCTGTGACATGAAACACCCGCATGTGAAAGAAGTGCAGCCTGACTCATGCTCTCAAAGGCTTGGTGGAGAAAGGAAAGCCCGTAAGGCGAGTGCTGAGATGTGAGTTATAGCTGAGCGCAATAATCAGGTCAATGCATATTCATGGCAGCTAACAGGCTGCTGGAAAACCCCCATCTGCGGCGTTGCCCGCTGTCGCGTGTCATTGCAACGTACGGGGAGTACGCTTCATTCCACGCTCCGCGAGCGCCTTGCACCTGAGCATTTTCAATTGCCTGCGTGTTCTGAAGTACTTCAGCAAGCTGTTAACAGGGCAATGCTGCGGAGAGAACAGGAGTAAAGGTGCATGAAATGGTGTCAGAGTTCCTCGTAGAACTCGGGCACCGTGTCGTAGGCTCTGCTCTTCAGCAGTTTCTGCCGGTGCGCTTCAAGTCCGCTCAAAAGCCGTTCGCGATCACGGGGGAGGGTGCCGGAAAGGTCAACCAGATTGGAAATGTGATTGGCGCGGAAGATGATGTTCTTCCCCTTGATATGCTGAATCAGCGTGATGGTCTCTTCGGCCAGGGAACCCCAGGTGGGCTGTTCCAGCTGCTCAAACAGGCTGGTGTTGCGTCGCAGGAAAAGGGTCAGCAGGCTGAGATAGCGAGGATTGACCTGATTGACCCAGCGGGCCGTATCCAGGGCGTGTTCGCGCGCAAGGCGTCGGCCGCCGCCGCCCAGCACCACCATGACGCTCAGGGCGATTCCCTGTTGTTGAACCACCTGACAGAGGCTGGCGGCCTCGGCAGCGCTGCCGCCTTTGTTCATGAGCTCCAGCACTTCCTCATTGCCGCTCTCCAGGCCGAAATACAGAAGTGAAAGTTTACGCTGACGCAGCTCGCGCCACTGCTCAGGTGTCTTGGCGCGCAGGGCCTTGCGCCCCACATAGGCGCTGATCCGCTGAAGTGCGGGGAAATGGGCGTTGAGGGCATCCAGGATCGGGGTCAGTTTTTCAGTGGGGTATATGGTCGCATCGCCATCAGCCAGGAAAACGCGGCGAACCGTAGCGGCGTAAGCTGCGGGAATGTTTTGGATTTCCTCCAGCACCGTCTCCAGGGGCTTCATGCGAAATCGCTTGTCCGTATACATGCCGCAGAAGGTGCAGGCGTTATGGGAGCAGCCATGGGTGATCTGGAAAATCAGGGAGCGGGCTTCACTGGGGGGGCGATAGAGGGGTTGCGAGTAGGTGAGCATCAGAGGTAATTACACTCCTTAAAGCTGACTTCACCCTTGGGCGAGATGATGATGTGATCCAGCAGGGGAATGCCCAACAGTTCACCGGACTGGCGCAGGCGTCGGGTGATGTTGTGATCCTCCTGGCTTGGCTCGACACTTCCCGAGGGGTGATTATGGGCGACGATAATGGAGGCAGCCCGATCCGTCAAGGCATCACTGAACACTTCACGGGGATGAACGAGACTGGCGTTGAGGGTGCCGATGGTGACAATGCGGCGCTGCAGAACGCAGCCGGCACCATCAAGGGTGATAGAAAGGAAGTACTCCTGCTTTTTATGGCGAAACTCCTCCAGCAGGTGGATGACGTCGCGATAACTGCGAACCGTGGCGCCGGTGGCGCTGTAGAGGCGTCTGCCCATCTCAATGGCTGCCAGCAGCTGGCAGGCTTTGGCCTGACCGATGCCGTTAATTGCCAGAAAGTCATCCTGGCTGACGGTCATGCCGTTTTTCTCCATGGCCCTGGCAACAAGGCGGGAAAGTTTCATGACATCCATTTCCCGCGTGCCGCTGCCCAGGAGAATGGCCACCAGTTCATGGGTGTCAAGGGAGCGGGCTCCCCGCGCCAGAAGCTTTTCACGTGGCCTGTCAACGCTCTCCAGATCTTTCACGGCCAGTCCTCCATTCTTGTGAAGAATATTTAAGACTAACTTATACGATAAACGCGAAAGACGCCAGCTTCGAGGTGTCGTTGCCATGAAAAAGTATGCTGTCTGCAATTTCCCATTGGATTTTCAGGAGGAGCGTGGTAGTATTCTGCGTTTTGTAAAAACTCAGGGAATCATAACAGTTATCTTATTGCGGAGGATATACATCATGGCCAGAAGGTGTGAGATCTGCGGCAAGCAGCCTCAAGTAAACAACAATGTCAGCCACGCCAACAACAAAACCAAAAAGCGCTCACTGCCCAACCTGAAGTCACAGGAACTGACAGTGAACGGCTTGACCAAAAGGGTGAAGATCTGCACCTCCTGCATTCGCACCCTGAATAAGGTCAGCTGACGCACGCATCTCATGGACGCAAAAAGGCCGCGGTTTCTGCCGCGGCCTTTTTGCGTTGGTCAACGGGAAGTACCCAGAACTCTCGCCTGTTCTGGAGATCCGGCAGCAGGCTGCTCAAAGAGCCCCATCTTTGCGTTGCCTGACCCCTGCCTCCCTGCAGTGCTGCCGGACCACTCACTTCCTGTGAGTGTCCCGTTCGGGTCTTGCCAGCCAGGCGTCGCACTCACCGGACGGGCTCAGGGGGAACGGTCTGCTTTTGTCTTTCCCGTCATTCCAGCATGGCATAAGGGTTGGTGCCGACAACCTGCCGTTATTTGGTCTCGCTAAAGTGCCAACAAAAAAAGAGGCTGCGGAAAATTCCGCAGCCCCTTTTCATATCAATCGGGTTACTTCAGGGTCGCCAGCGCCTTGTCGTAGTCGGGTTCCTGGGTGATCTCAGGAACCTGCTCGGTGTAGAGAACCTTGCCGTCAGCGCCAACCACGACGACTGCGCGGGAGAGCAGTCCGGCCAGTGGACCACTGGTCATGCGCACTCCATAGGCTTCACCAAAAGAAAAATCACGCATTTCGGAGAGGGTCACCACGTTTTCCAGTCCTTCCGCGCCGCAGAAGCGGTTCAGGGCGAAGGGGAGGTCACGGGAGATGCACAGGACCAGGGTGTTTTCCAGGGAGGAGGCTTCCTGGTTGAAGCGGCGTACCGATGCGGCACACACCCCGGTGTCGACACTGGGGAAGATATTCAGAACCAGGCGCTTGCCAGCAAAGCTCTTCAGGCTGGCGTCACTGAGGTCCTTTTGCGTCAGGCAGAAGTCAGGGGCTATGCTGCCTGCAGCGGGCAGATTCCCTTTGGTTTCAACGGCGTTACCTTTAAGTGCGATCTGGGCCATAACAGAACCTCCATTGAGAGTTATTCGCAAAATAAGCGGGAGCTTACAATGACGCGAGCGATTTGGCAACCATTTCAGTAGTCAATCCGAAATGTTTTTCCAGATCCTTGGCTGGCGCGCTTTCACCAAAGGTGTCAACGCCGATGGCCACACCCTGCAGGCCGATATACTTGTACCAGCCGGAGGTGGAAGCGGCCTCGATTGAAGCGCGGCGCGCCACAGAGGGGGGCAGTACTTCGTCACGATAGGAGGCGGGCTGTTCATCGAACAGTTCACAGCAAGGCATATTGACCACGCGCACCCCACAGCCTTTGCTGTTCTCCAGTTCAGTGGCCACATCGAGGGCCAGCTTCACTTCCGAGCCAGTGGCGATCAGAATAATTCCCAGAGTGCCGTTCTCGCGGCGCAGGATATACCCGCCACGGGCGAAATCGCCCCCGCTGCCGTAGTAGGTGGTCGTTACAGGTTCCAGATCCTGGCGGGTCAGGCACAGGGCCGTGGGCCGCTGGGACTGCAGGGCAAACTGGAAGGCCCGGGCGGTCTCACCGCCATCGGCGGGGCGCAGTACCAGCAGGTTGGGGATCAGGCGCAGCGAGGGGATATGCTCCACGGGCTGGTGGGTTGGGCCATCTTCACCCAGATAGATGGAGTCGTGGGTGTAGATAAACATGGTACCGATCTGCTGCAGGGCGGCGAGGCGGATGGCGGCCCGCTGGTAGTCGGCAAAGCTCAGGAAGGTAGCCCCAAAGGACTTGATGCCGAAGAGCTGCATGCCATTAGTGATGGCTCCCATGGGGAATTCACGCACACCAAAGGGGATGCTGCGGCCACGGTGGTTCTCCCGGGTATAGTCGCCCACCTTGTCCAGAAAGCCGGTGGTGTTGTTGCTGGGCTCAAGGTCGGCGGAGCCGCCGGCGAAGGCGACAAAGCTGTCGGCAGCGGCTTCCAGCAGCTTGCCGAAGGCCTTGCGGGTGGCCATTTTCTGATTGAGGTCGGGGAAGTTGATGGCGGGTACCACGCCACGGGCGAACTGATCGAAGAGGCTGGCGAACTGCGCGTTGCCGGACGCCTGCTGCACTTCCTGTTCCCAGGACTTACGGCCCTGGCGCAGTGCGTCGAAGCGGCGACGGAAAAACTCCAGCGCTTCGGTGGGCAGGAAGAAGGCCTGATCGGCCGGAATGCTCAGCTTCTCCTTGGTGGCGGCAATTTCCTCATGGGGCAGGGGCGAACCGTGGGTCTCTTCGGAGCCCTCCATGGTGGCGCAGCCACGGGCCATGATGGTATGGCCGATGATAATGGTGGGGCGACCGCTGTTTGACTTGGCCTGGCGGATAGCCTGGTCGACAGCCACCTGGTCGTTGCCGTCAATCTCCAGGACATTCCACTGGAAGGCGCGGAACATCTGGGCGATATCGGTGCTGTCATTGCGGGACACTTCGCCGGAGATCTGGATCTTGTTGAAGTCGTAGAAGACGATCAGCCGATCAAGACCGTAGTGGCCGGCCAGCTGGCAGGAGCCCAGGGCCACTGGTTCCTGGATGTCGCCGTCACCACAGATGACGTAGGTGTAGTTATTGACGACCTTTTCCCCCAGATAAGCGGCAGCGATATTGGAGGCCAGAGCCATGCCCACCGCCATGGAAATTCCCTGTCCCAGGGGGCCGGTGGTGGCTTCGACGCCGGGGGTCAGGTGGGATTCGGGGTGGCCGGGAGTCTTGCTGCCCAGCTGGCGGAAGCGCTTGAGCTCGTCCATGTCCAGGTAACCCTGCAGGTGCAGCAGGCTGTACAGCAGCATGGACTCATGGCCGGCAGAGAGAACGAAGCGGTCGCGATTATACCAGCGGCAGTCGTCGGGATCATAATTCAGGTGTTTCTGAAAGAGGGTGTAAGCAAAGTCCACCGAGGAAAAAGCACCACCCGTATGGCCCGAATTGGCATTGCGCACGCCATCCATTATCAGGCCCTTGATGTAATTGGTGAGTTGTTGCTCTTTCTGGGGTTCGCTCAGGGAAGAAAAATCTGCCGCGCTCATGGAATCTCCTGTATAGTGGGAATAACGGGGAATTACCCAGCAGACTTCTAAAGTCTGTGCAGAAAAGCCACTGGGGATGATGGCGGCACTATACATGAAGCGCAGACAGAATTAAACCCGCCGATGCACTTTCCGCAAAGAATTCCCCATATTCCGTTCGGCGTTTTTTTGAAAAAAAGCTCGGCAAAAGCGCCCTCAATGGGTATCATGTCGCCTACACAGTCTATAAAGGTGAAAAACGAATTTCATGGAACACACGTCCGACAACCCTGAGAATCAGCAGCTCTCCGAAGCCCAGCAAGACGCCTTACGACAATACTCAGATCTGGAAGTCCTGACATACCAGGGGAAGACGCTCTTTCTGCTGGGAACCGCCCATGTCTCGCAGCAGAGTGTTGATACGGTGCGCGCCGTCATTGCCGCCATCAAGCCGGATACCGTGGCCGTGGAGCTCTGCCCCTCCCGCTATCGCGCCCTCTTTGAAGAAGATCACTGGCAGAATATGAATATCTTCCAGGTGCTGCGGGAGGGCAAAGCCACTGTCCTGCTGGCAAACCTCATTCTCTCGTCCTTCCAGAAACGCATGGGAGCCCAGCTGGGCGTGAAACCCGGCCAGGAGATGGTTGAGGCCATTCGCAGTGCCCAGGATAACGATGCCCGGTATATTCTGGCTGACCGCGAAGTGCAGCTGACCCTCAAGCGCGCTTGGGGCAGCGCGGGAATCTGGGGTCGCATGAAGCTCATCAGCACCCTCATTGCCAGCCTCTTTGCCCAGGAGGAACTGACCGAGCGGGATCTGGAAAAGATGCGCAATCAGGATATGCTCAGCGAGATGCTGGAAGAGTTTGCCCGCCACTTCCCCCGCCTGAAAACCACCCTCATCGATGAACGGGACCAGTATCTTGCCAAAAAAGTGGTTGAAGCTCCCGGGAGTGTCATACTGGCGGTTGTGGGCGCCGGCCATCGCCAGGGCATGCGTCGACTCATCGAAAGCCAGCAGGTGGAGGAACTCTCATTAAGTCAGCTGAACACCGTTCCGAAACCATCGCCGGTGTGGAAGTCCATCAAGTACCTGATTCCCGCCATTGTCATCGGCATCATCGCCTATGGTTTTTTTTCTTCATCGGCTGAAGTCTCCTGGACCATGATTCAGTTGTGGGTATTGGCGAATGGCGTCCTGGCTGCTCTGTTTGTGAGCTTTGCCCTGCCCCACCCCATAACCATACTGACCGCTTTTGTGGCTGCTCCCCTCACCAGCCTCAACCCCACCATAGCCGCCGGCTGGGTGGCGGGCCTCATGGAAGCCTGGCTGCGCAAGCCCAAGGTCTCGGACCTGATGAACCTCTCCCAGGATGCCATCTCCCTGAAGGGGTTCTGGAAGAATCGCATAACCAAGATCCTGCTGGTGGTGGTGTTCGCCAACGTGGGCAGCAGCATCGGCACCTTTGTGGGCATACCGCTGATCGCCAGCCTGCTGCGGTAAACAGGAGCCGCGCCCTGGCGCAGACAAAAATGATTTTTTTCAGGAGAAGAGAATATGCAAGGACCCATGAACCTTACCCGCTTTATCTACGAAACCCAGAAGGCCTTTCCCACCGCCACCGGTGATTTCTCCGCCATCCTCAACCAGATTGCCCTGGCGGCCAAAATCGTGTCTTTGGAAGTCAACCGCGCCGGTATCATGGAAGATGTCCTGGGCTATCAGGGAGAAGTCAACGCCTCCGGTGACGCCCAGAAGAAGCTCGACGTCATCGCTGACAACGTCTTTTTCAATGCCCTGGAACATATCGAAAAATTCTGCATCATGGGCTCCGAGGAGAATGAACAACCGGTCAAGCTGCCCGCCCAATACAAAAAAGGCCGCTACGCCATCCTCTTTGACCCCCTGGATGGCTCCAGCAATATCGACTTCAACGTCAGTATCGGCACCATCTTCTCCGTCTACCGTCGCGTGACCCCCGAAGGTGGCGATGGAACCCTGCAGGATCTGCTGCAGCCCGGCTACAAACAGGTTGCCGCCGGATACGTGCTCTACGGCTCCAGCACCATGATGACCTTTACCACCGGCCAGGGCGTCAACATGTTCACCCTGGACCCCCAGATCGGTGAATTTATCCTGACCCACCCCGATATCCGCATTCCCGACACCACAAGATACTATTCCATTAACGAAGGCAACTCCGCAAACTGGGACGAGAAACTGGCCGCCTATGTGGACAGCCTGAAAACCACGGACAATATCTATGGCAAAGTACTGTCGGGTCGCTATATCGGCTCCATGGTGGCCGACGTGCACCGCACCCTGCTGGGTGGTGGATTCTTCGCCTACCCCTCCGACCGCATCAACACCAGCGGCAAACTGCGCCTCATGTACGAAGCCAATCCCATGGCCATGATCATCGAACAGGCCGGCGGGCGGGCCATCTACGGCGAAGGCGACATTCTGGGCATCATCCCCCGCGCCCTGCACCAGAAAATCCCCGTCTACCTGGGGTCGAAACGGGACATCGACGCCCTGCAGAAAGCCGTGTTCGGGAAATAGCCTTGGCCCTCATACTTGCCATTGAAACCTCCTGCGACGACACCTCCGCCGCCGTGGTGGACACCAGCTACCAGGTGCTCTCCAACGTGGTCAGCTCCCAGGAGAAAACCCACAGTATCTATGGCGGCGTGGTACCGGAAATTGCCTCGCGCCTGCACTACGAAGCCATTGACACCATTGTCGCGCGGGCGCTGGAGCAATCCCATATCGCCCTCGACAGCATCGACGCCATCGCCTGCACCCGCTGCCCCGGCCTGCTGGGCAGCCTGCTGGTGGGCGTCAACTTTGCCAAAGGGCTGGCCTGGCAGTCCGGCAAACCCCTCATCGATATCCACCATATCGAAGGCCACCTGCTGGCCCCCCTGCTGGAGCATCCCCTGGAGTTCCCCTTTGTGTGCTGCGTCATGAGCGGCGGCCACACCAGCATCTACCGCGCAGACGGCTTCGGCGACTACCACCTGCTGGCCCGCACCATTGACGACGCCGCCGGTGAAGCCTTTGACAAAGTCTCCAAGATGATGGGCTTCGCTTACCCCGGTGGCCCCGTCATCGACAAACTGGCCCAGCAGGGCGAACCCACCATCAGGTTCACTATCCCCCGCATCAAAAATAACCCCGTGGACTTCTCCTTCAGCGGCATGAAAACCGCCGTGCTGAATCATATCCAGCAGAATCCCGACTATGAGCCCGCTAACGTGGCCGCCTCGTTCCAGCACACCATTGCCCGCTATATCGTCGAACGGGTTATGGAGCTGTGCCAGCGCGAAGGCATCAATCGCCTCGCCTTCTCCGGCGGCGTCAGCGTCAATTCCACCATCCGCGCACTGGCCCGTGAGCAAGGGGAAAAGCACCATATCCACACTTTCTTCCCCTCTCCTCGCTACTGCACCGACAATGCCGCCATGATCGGAGCAGCCGCCGTGTATCGCTATGCCAGGAGCGATTTTACCCCGCTGGATGAGATGAAGCCCCTGGCGAATTCGGTGTTGTGACAGGCGGCTGAGAAACGCCGCAGATGGTAGCCGCCTGTCCTTTTGCCAACTGCCTGCAGGAGAAACTTATGGAACACACCACTTCCATCAACACCATCGCGCGCCACATCAGTGAGTCCCGGCGCATACTCTTTATCACTGGCGCGGGCATTTCCGCCGACTCGGGCCTGCCTACCTATCGCGGCCTGGGGGGCATGTATAATGACAACCTCACCGAGGATGGCATTCCCGTGGAGCAGGCTCTGGCAGCCAAAATGCTGAAGATCGATCCGTCAGTGAGCTGGAAGTATCTCATGCGCATTGAGGAGAGCTGTCGCCACGCCACCTTCAACCGGGCCCATGAGGTCATCGCGCTGCTGGAGCAGCACAAGCCGGACACCTGGGTGCTGACCCAGAATATTGATGGCTTCCACCGCCAGGCGGGCAGCCACAATCTGGTGGAAATTCATGGTCGCTACACTGATCTGCGCTGCATGGACTGTGACTTCAAGCAGAGCGTGGAAAACTACGCTCACTTCACCGACTTCCCGCCCCGCTGTCCTCAGTGCCACGAGGGCATTCTGCGTCCCGGTGTGGTACTCTATGGCGAGACCCTGCCCATGGGCGACATTGTCACCATCCAGCACCAGCTGCGCCTGGGCTTTGATATGGTCATCACCATCGGCACCAGCAACCAGTTCCCCTATATCACTGAACCGGTTTTGCAGGTGAAAAGGCGCGGAGGCGTCACGGTGGAAATTAACCCCCAGCCGACAGTGCTTTCCGATGTGGTGGATCACTTCCTGCCCCTGGGAGCGGCTGAGGCCATGGAGCGCATCTGGCGCGCGGTGGAACCGACTCTTGGAGGGTGAAGCGCTGGTGTCACCGGAAGAGGGTTGAGGCTGACAGCTCCGCAGCATCTTTCCGGCGAAGTGGCAGTCGCAGGTGAAAGCAGGCGCCATGTCCACTGTTGCAGGCACTGATGGTGCCGCCCATCTGCTCAATGATCGTGCGGCTCAGGGAGAGTCCGATGCCGGTCCCGTCATGTTCCTTGGTGGTCACATAGGGCTGAAAGAGGGCATCGGGAAGGAGATGGCGGGGAATGCCACCGGCGTTATCGCGCAGGGTGATCAGCGCATGCTGCTCACCTGAGTTGATACTCACGGTGATCCGACGTCTGGCAGGAATTCCCCTTTCCAGGAATGCCTGGCGGGCATTGTTGAGGATATTCAGAATAACCTGCTGGAAGTGGTTGCGCACTCCGGCAACGTGAAACGGCTGGCTGGGCTCCAGTAATACATCTACATCATCGTAGCGCAGCTGCTCACGCATAAGTGCTATGACTGCGGTGATACTTTCCCCGACTTCAAAATATTCGCTTTGGGCCTGCGGCCTGAAAAAATCACGAAAGTCGTCGAGGGTTCTGTTCATGAATTCTACGTGTTTCAGGATATCGGCGACAGTGCTTTCAATGCTTCTGCCATCCCAGCTGACGCGCTCTGCGTCCCTGGGCAGGCACTGCGCGAGAATCGCCAGATTATTCAGGGGCTGTTTCCACTGATGGGCAACAGCGCCCATCATGCTGCCGATCTGTGCCATTTTGCTTTGCTGGAGAACTCCTTGCTGCTGTTCCCACGGAACGCTGTCATGGAGGGTTTTCACTATGGCAATCGCGATGGATTGTCCATCCATGCGGATGCGTCGTATGCGAACAGCTCCCCGGAAGCTGTTGCCGTCGGCACGTCGCAATTCGGCTTCGAAATCGCGTGTGGCGCATGGGCACTCAGTGATATCTACATGGAAACGCGCCGAGTAGTGCGGATGGCACAAGTCAAGAGGACTGAGGGACAGAAGCTGCTCCTGTGAACTGGCGAAAAGTTCACAGGCCGGACCGTTGATGGCCACAAGATTTCCCGGCTTATGGCAGTTTTGGGCAATGTAGGCAAAGGACGCCTCGGGGAGGGCTTCCAGGAGGCCCGCAAGGGCGTGGTTGCGCTCTCGGATACGCTGCTTTCCTTTGCTGAAGAAACGGCCCAGAGCTTGCCATGCATGCTCTGGCAGATACTTGCGCAATCGACTGTTGTTTGTTTCCCCTGATATCATGGGCCAATTCTTTTCTCATTTTCAGACAGAATGCTGCAGGAAAATGCTTTCTTTTGTCTGGTTAAAATTCTGTAACACTCTGGAGTGGTCTATTTTTCTCTCTGATCTGATGCGGTATGGCGCATGGTATTTCACCAAATTTTCGTTTTGTAAAATACAATATATCCTAAAATGGGATATGCCTCAATACCCCCTATAATTTTCTGATGAAAAGAAATACGTGGAACCCCCAGTATCATGTTCTTCGACAGGCCCTGAAACAGATGCGCCTGGATGCCGAGCTTACCCAGGCACAATTAGCTGTGCGGCTGGGCAAGCCCCAGAGCTTTGTGGCCAAATACGAAAATGGCGATCGGAATCTTGACTTTCTGGAGGTGCTGGATGTGTGCCGTGCGTGTCACCGCTCGCCCCAGGATATCCTCAGGTGCCTGGAGCCCCAATCCTCCCCGGCAAACGTCCTGTGCAGAGAATCCTGATTCCTTAGCCCTGAATGTTTCCTGGGTGGCCGGGAAGATCGGGACCAGCGTAGTCAGTTATGGTTCTCACCTGATTGTGTCATTGAGCCCCATCAGCGCGCAGTCTGACGAAAAGTGTCAAATTTAAGTTTTGCTTTTCATTGTTTCGGCTTTTATTCTTTTCCAGAATCGGTGCCGCGCAGAAGCATGGAGGTGCCAGCCCACGGAATGTTCGCGCTGTGGCACGGCTGTTGTTGCATGATTGGCGTACGGTGGCTTTCTGTGCAACTTTTCTTGTAAATCCACCAAACAGGTTCTGGAGATGATGGTGTTTGGGCAAAAATCAATTGTGATCAGGCGCGTCATGCGACTGGTCTTTGTGGTACTGATGTTTTCCGCACTGACACAGCCTTCCACAGCGCAAACCCGTGAAAGCTCTGGACCGGGACTGCTTGTCGGGCTGCAGCTGAACATGATTTACGAGCACGAACCCTTTGGGGGGCGGGATCCCTTGGGTTTTGAGCTTGGCGGGGTCTGGCTGATGCTGTCAAAGTTACCTGATCCGCTCTTCTACGCATCGGTGGAACCCCGCGTGACCTTCTTTTCCAACAGCAGTGATGCCGAAAATTTTGAACGTCAGCGCAACGAGGACGGTGAGCGCATCTGCTGGGACAGGCGAAGGGAGCGGGAGGTGGATGACCGGCGCTGCCGCTTTTTCAACGAGGAGGAGTATTCGGCTCTGCTGGAGACGGGCGTCTTCCTCGACCGGCTCATTGGTGTGCCCGTGGGCATTGGTGCCGGATATCGCCTGGGGGGCAGCCTTGAAGGCACCTACTACTCCATCACCTATGGGGGTGGAATCGTGCTTCGGGGGAATCGCGATTATATGCTCCTGTCGTTCACTATTCCCCTTGCTGGTGGAGCGCGCTGAAATGTACTGTACCAGGCAGGGAGAGGAAAATGCTCAGGCGTAGGGAGATTCTGTGGAAAACGTGAATCTTGATGCACTTCTGGTGGATATTCGCCGCTGCACCCTTTGCGAACCCTATCTGCCCCTTGGTGCCCGTCCGGTGGTGCAGGTCCACCGTGATGCGTCCATTCTGATCGCGGGACAGGCACCGGGTCGCCGGGTCCATGCTTCCGGAATCCCCTTTGATGATGCCAGCGGGGATCGCTTACGTCAGTGGATGGGGGTAGCGCGTGAGGTTTTTTACGATGAACGTCGCATAGCCATTGTGCCTATGGGCTTCTGTTATCCCGGCACCGGTCCCCACGGCGATCTGCCACCGCGGCCACAGTGCGCTGCCACCTGGCGCGCGGCTCTGCTGTCTTTGCTGCCTCATATTCAACTTACCCTGGTCATCGGCAAGTATGCCCAGGAGTATCACATGTTGCCCCGGCCGGATTCCGTGACAGCAGCCGTGGCAAACTGGCAGGAGCGGTGGCCGCACCTGATTGCCCTGCCCCACCCCAGCCCGCGCAACCATCGCTGGCTCCGCCAGAATCCCTGGTTTGAAGCGCAATTGCTGCCCCGTCTGCGAGATCGGGTCAGCGTGGTGCTTCAGGGGCGATAGGCGCAGGAGAGGTGTTTGCCACTGCGCAGCATTGCCCCCAGCTCCTCGGCGTCTATGGCTTTGCTGAAGAGAAATCCCTGCATTTCCGTGCACTTATGCTGCTGCATGAAGGCAAGCTGCTCCGGTGTCTCCACCCCTTCCGCCACCACTTTCAGATTCAGGCGACTGCCCAGGGAGATGATCGACATGGCGATGGCAACGTCCTTGTGTCCATGGGGCAGATCCCGCACAAATGACTGATCCACCTTGAGTACGTTGATGGGAAAGCGCTTGAGATAGGTAAGCGAGGAGTAGCCGCGACCGAAGTCGTCAATGGACAGGTGCACCCCCATGGCGGAAATCTGCTCCATGATGCGGATGGCATTCTCCACGTTATCTATGAGGATGTTCTCGGTAATTTCCAGGTTCAGGGATTGTGGCGGTAGAGCGGTTTCGCGGAGAATATCCCCGATCATGGCAGGGAGCTGCTCGTCGTGAAACTGTTTGCCTGAAAGATTGATGGCTACGCTCAGGTGCCCGTGACCCTCGTCATGCCACTTTTTCAGCTGGCGACAGGCGGACTTCAGCACCCAGGCACCAATCTCCAGAATCAGATCGCTGCGCTCAGCTACGGGAATAAACTCAGCTGGTGAAATAAAGCTGCCGTCAGCTTTGCGCCAGCGCAGTAATGCCTCCACCCCGGAAATGGTGCCCGTATTCAGGCAGACCTTGGGCTGGTAGAAAATCTCAAGCTCCTGATTTTGCACGGCACTGGCCAGAGCAGACTTCAGGGCAGCCTGTTCAAGGATCTCACGGCGCATGCGATGGCTATAGTGCAGGTAGCCATTGTCAGCGCACTCTTCCTGCACCTTGTGCATGGCCATTAACGCGTTGCGCATAAGAGCTGAGCCGTTTTCTCCTCCACCAGGGTAGTCGGTGACGCCAACGCTGACCGTAGAGCTGAAGCGCCCCTCTCCCAGTCCAACGGGCTGGGAAGCACAGGTAAAGATAATGCGCATGGCCCCCATCACATCCCAGTGGTTCTCCATCACCGGCAGCAGCAGTGCCAGCGTATTGGTGCGAATGCGTCCCATGATCGCCGGAGCGGAAAAATACTTCTGCAGGCGCAGGCTGAAGGACTGCAGGAAGAGATCTCCCATCTCTGTTCCTCCGCGATTGCAGATATCCTTGTAGTTATCCACATGTATACACAGCAGTGAGAAACCCACGCTGCCGAAATTGGCGCGGGGGATGGCCTGGTTGATATGCTGCATGAAGAGAACCTTGTTGGGCAGGCCGGTCAGACCGTCATAAAGCCCCTGATACTCCAGCTGCTGGCGGGTTTTTGTCAGCTCGCTGAGATCATGCATGATTCCCACATAGTGAGTGCCGCCCGTCTCTGCATCGCTGATACGGGCGATGGAAAGCCATACAGGGTATATCTCACCACTTTTGCGGCGGTTCCACACCTCACCATGCCAGGTGCCATATTCCTCTATCGACGACCAGATCTGACGGTAAAATGCTGCGTCATGGCGACCTGACTGCAACATGCGCATGTTGGAGCCGATGACTTCGTGTTGCTGGTATCCGCTGATTTGCGTAAACGCCGGGTTAATTTCTTCAATACGCCCATGGCGATCGGCGATGACAATGGCCTCACCGGTGTTGGCAAAGGCGCTGCCGTAAAGCAGCAGCCGTTTTTCACGTTTGAGGGAAAGGCTGACGTCTATGGCGATGACGCGGATAGCAGCCCGGCCCTTCCACAGCGTCTTGATGGAATAGAGGGTCACATCCTGTTTGCCATCAAGGGCATCAAGACTCAGCAGGCAGTAGAAAGGCTCACCATAGAGCGTACGTTCGATAAGGGGCAGAATCTGGTCCTGGGGCAGCAGGGGGGTCTGGGCGACGGTCAACTGCAGCATCTGCTGGCTGCTGTAGCCACAGAACTGGCAGGCTGCCGGGTTGGCGCTGAGGATTTGCCCCGTATAGGCGTCAAAGATAATGCTGATAACGTTTACGCTTTTGTCCAGAAGGTGAAAAGACAAGGGTGATTCCCCCTCTTGAGGATTTTCTGAGATACAGAGGCTATCGCACTCACCGGCCACCTTGAGTCACCGTCCATGAGCCAGGCGGCGAACATGGCACGGCAAAAGAGACGCCCTTGCCAGTAATGCCGCCCGGATTTCAGAATAGTATGAATGGGGGCATCAGGCAAGCAGTATTGACGCAGGATTAAAACATTGTTTTAGTTTTCCCTGGTTTTTTTCCGGAGCCTGCACGTGTGCAGGCGCTCAGAGGTACTGAACCTTGGAGGCTGGCAAGGCGCTGAAGGGCCAGGGTGCGGGAGTTTCAGCGGGGTACCCGATGCCGATGATGCAGGTGACCTTCAGGTTTTCCGGAATACCCGCCGCCGCGCGCGCGAGCTCTTCGGAAGGAACCTTGTCGGCGCCGAAGCGTTCGCGGATCTGCACCCAGGTGCTGCCGAGTCCGATCGACTGTGCCGCCAGCTGAATGCAGATAGCGGCGATGGAGGTATCCTCAATCCAGACATCGCTGATGGATGGGTCAGCGCAGATCACCACCGCCAGAGGGGCACCGGCGAGAAAGGCAGCCCCGTGCTCTTTGGAACGGGAGAGTTTGTCGATAATGGCTTTGTTCTGTACACAGTAGAATTGCCATGGCTGTTTTCCGCGGGAAGAGGGAGCGCGCAGGGCGGCTTCCATAATCAGGTCGATTTTGTCCTTTTCCACGGCTGCAGGGGTGAATTTGCGTATGCTGCGGCGACTGCGCAGAGTTTCCATGAACATAGCGGACTCCTTTTCTGATTCATTATGGCAGCGCATCATAACACTCCCACCGGATCAACGTACAGTTTGAGATGAACCGATGAGGGTAATGAGTGCTCCAGCGCCTTGCAAAGGGCAATGTGAAGGGTTTTTGACGAAGGGCTCTTCAGAATCAGTTTCCATTGATAGCGTTTCCGGGTCATTTCCACCAGAAAGGGCGCCGGCCCCATGGTCTGAACGCCACGGGTAGCGACAGCGGCGGCCAGGCTCTCGATGGACTGCTGCACCACTTCGCGCTGGCTGCCGGAAATGGCCATCAGCGCCATTCGAGTATAGGGTGGATAGCCCATCTGGCTGCGTTCCTCCAGCTCCTGGCGGTAAAAGGTATCCTGATCGCGATTCAGCACATGCTGAATCGCAGGGAACTCCGGGCAGTCAGTCTGGATATACACGTGGCCGCGCTGGCGCTCATTGCGGCCCGCCCGCCCGGCCACCTGCATCAGCAGCTGGAAAACCCGCTCACCGCAGCGAAAGTCGGGCAGGTTGATCATATTGTCAATACCCACAATGCCCACCAGCTCCACGTCGGGAAAGTGGTGTCCTTTAGCCACCATCTGGGTTCCCACCAGTAATCGGTGGCTGCCGGCGCTGAATTTGTTCAGCAGGGCCTCCGCCCTGGAGCGCCGGCCGGCACTGTCGCGATCCATACGCAGCACGCCATAGCTGGCAAAACCCTGCTCCAGGCCCTCTTCCAGTTTCTCGGTGCCAAATCCCTTCAGCTGAATCTCGGCATTGGTGCAGTGTGGCCTGGACAATGGAAAAGCGCAGGCATACTGGCAGGAGTGACAGACCAGTTTGCCATAGGCTTTATGGTAAGTCAGGGGGATATCGCAATGGGGGCAGCGCAGGGTTTGCTGGCAGCCAGTGCAGACGGCATAGGGAGCAAAGCCACGGCGGTTCAGCAGCACAATGGCCTGATGGCCCGCCGCCAGATGCGCCTGCAGTTCATCGTGCAGCTTCTGTGACAGGGGATCGTGGGGCGACGGAGGATTGGGGGTCAGGTGCACTTCAGGCAGAACTCCCTGGTAACGCACATCCAGCCTCAGCAGCTCATACTTGCCGTTCAGGGCATTGTGATAGCTTTCGAAAGAGGGCGTGGCGCTGCCGAGAATAACCCGTGCCCCTTCAAGTTGTCCACGCACCATGGCCACATCACGGCCGTGGTAAACGGGGGTCTCGGTCTGGTAGTAGGAGCCATCGTGCTCCTCATCCACGATAATCAGCCCCAGGTTGGGCACCGGGGCGAAGATGGCGCTGCGGGCACCAACCACAATGGTGATATCGCCCCGCTGCATCTTCTTGTACTGCTCCAGTTTGACGCGGGAGCTGACCTGGGAGTGAATCAGCGCCACCCGTTGCCCAAACAGCTCTTTCAATCGCTTTTCCAGAGTGGGGGTCAGGTTGATCTCCGGCACCAGATAGATGACCCCCCGCCCCTGGGCCAGTACATGGTCCATCAGGGAGAGGTAGATCTCCGTCTTGCCACTGCCGGTCACCCCCTGCAGCAGGATCTGCTTTTTGGACTCCAGGCAATGTTCATAGAGAGCCTGCTGTTCCGGGCTCAGGCGACTGGAGTAGCCTGTCGCAACATAAGGCGTCTGGGCGCACTGAGTATCGAGACGGATAATTGAGCGCTGCACCATGCGCCGCAGCAGATCGGCGGGTACCTGGTGGGCGAAGAGCTGCTCTCCGGCCTGCAGACGCGCCACAACCTCGCGCATGCGATGGGCATTGGATGGCAGCAGAACCTCCTCCCGCAGGCGCAGCTGCGGGGAGAGGCTGAAGTCATCCTCAAAGAACGGCACCATCAGGTTGATATAGCTTCCCACATCATAGAGATAGTACTGGCTGAGCCAGGCGGCCAGTTTCATCTGCAGGTCCGAGGCCTTCAGGTGATGGTAGATCTCGGCAACGGCCTTGACGCTACCCTGGAAGGAGCACTGGGTCGAAGTGCCGATAATGACGCCCTTGCGTTTTGAACGCCCGAAGGGAACGCTGACGAAGGTTCCCGGGGAGATGTCCTGGGGTATTTCGTAGGTGTAGGTCTCCCGGAAACCGGCAATGGCGACGGAAGCGTACATCAGAGGAACAGAAGTTCGCGGATACGGGTAAGCGTATAGGTGGGACTGAGCTCTTCAAGGTGCGAGAGGTTGCCGTACCCATAGGTTACCAGGGCGCTGTCCACCGTCGCGCCAGCGGCACACAGGATATCATTGGCACTGTCGCCCACCATCAGCACGGCGGAAGGGTTGAGCTGCAGTGAGGCCAGCAGGTGGTGCATCACGGCTGGATCGGGCTTTTTGCAGTCCAGGGTATCGCCGCAGTAGACCACCGGGAAAAACTCTCTCAGCCCGAGATCCTGCAGCATGGGGAGAGTAAAGCGCTGGGGCTTGTTGGTCATCAGGATCAGTGTCTTGCCCTGGGCATGCAGCGTGCTCAGGGTTTCCACGACCCCTTCGTATATCTGCGTGCCTTGGGAACAGTTGCGGGCGTAGTACTCATCGAAGATGGAGCGCAGCTGCTTCATGCGGTGGGCTTCATCGGGAAAGGCCCGCTGCAGCAGCACGGTCACGCCATCGCCAACCATGGTTCCAACCTGCTCGCGACTGTACTGATGGTCGATCTGAGCTGAGGCTGCCACGTGGTTGATGGCCGCGGTCAGGTCGGGCAGGGAGTTGACAAGGGTGCCGTCGAAATCAAATACATAGTGGGTGTAGGCCATGGAAGTACTCCGAAAAAATTCAGGCTGCCCCAGAGAAGGACAGCCTGCAACCTCGACTGTGGAAGGAATCAGGCGTCAGCTGTCGCTGCCGTGCGGGTGCCCATTTCGCGGTTGATCATGAACAGACCGCTCTTTTCTTTACCCACCAGCTTCAGCTGATCGATAATATCCTGGGCGGAGGCCTCCTCCTCAACCTGCTCAGTCACAAACCACTGCAGGAAGATAGTGGTGGCGTGATCCTTCTCGGCCAGGGCCAGATCCACCAGTTTATGAATGGATGCCGTGACAAACTGCTCGTGCTTGAGTACTTCTTCAAACATCTCCAGCACCGACTCAAACTTCGAAGGCGGAGCGGGAATCTCCTGCAGGGCGATCGTGGCTCCCTGATCAAGCACGTAGCGATAGAACTTCATGGCGTGCATCATCTCTTCATCGTACTGCAGCTGCAGCCAGTGGGCGAAGCCCTTGAGGCCGTTTGATTCACAGTGGGCCGACATGGCCAGATAGAGGTGAGCAGAGTAGATTTCGTGTTTAATCTGCTCGTTCAGGGCATTTTGCATCTTCTTGCTGATCATGGTGAGCCTCCGGTTTTTCGTACATATGGGAAAATCTGAAAACGACAGACGGGAATTCTTCAGCAGCTTCCGAACTGACAAAATATTACGGACTCACCCCGGTGAAGTCAAGGGTCAGCGGCGCAGCAGGGCAAACCAGCGCCACACGTTCAGCAGGCTGGCCGCCGAGGCCGCCACATAGGTCAGTGAGCAGGCCAGCAGGATGGAGCGCACATCCGCGAAATCGCGGGCGCTGCCCAGGTACCCGCCGCGATCCAGCGTGGGCAGGGCAACGGAAAAGCTGGCGTGCAGTTCCAGGGGCAGGGTAATCAGGTGAACCAGCGTTGGCAGAAGCATGCTGAGGACAGCTGCCACGATCAGCAGGCGTCCAAGGGAGGGGCTCATGACCAGTACTCCCGGCGAAAGGAGCAGGCCCCCCATGGCAAATTTCCCTGCGTTGGCCGTGAATTTCACCAAAGTGGTGCGCCAGCGCAGCAGGTGGTGCCCCGACGCGTCCTGGAGGGCGTGGCTGACTTCGTGGGCGGCAATGGCCACGGCGCTGAGGGAGCGCCCATGGATGACTTCGCCACGCAGGCGCACCACTTTGGCTTCGGGGTCGTAGTGGTCGCCGCGCTCCGTGGACTCCACCGCGACGCCTTCGAGACGGTGGATATCGAGCAGGTGACGGGCCAGTTCACCGCCTGTGCCGGGGATGTCGTCTCGCGTTGTGCTGTGACGGCCGATGACCCTGGTGGCCCACCACTGGGGCAGGGCGAGGGCGATGAGCAGGATGATGATCAGCAGGAGAAAGTGCATGGATCTGGTTCACGTGCACCCTGATGGTGCGGTTTGCGGAGAACCCTTCAGTGCAGGTATTCCGAGAGTTTACGATTCATGGCCTTGCGTTGCAGGCGCTTCAGGGCTCGTTCCTCGATCTGGCGCACCCGTTCCTTGGAGAGTCCCAGGCGCGTTCCCACCTCGTCAAGGGTCTGGGGAATGCCTTCGCTGATGCCAAAGCGCAGATCCACCACCAGGGCGTCGCGGCTTTCCAGTTCGGCGATGATGGAGCGGATTTCCGTCGATATTTTCTGCCGGACATACTGCTCTTCGGTGGAGCTTTCCTCGGGGCTTTCCAGCACATCCTTGAGGGTGCGCTCGTCATCTTCGCCGATGGGCGTATCAAGACTGATGTAGGAACGGGTCGCCCGCAGGATATCCTCGATATTGCTGATATCCAGGCCATACTCGTCGCGCAGTTCCTGTTCGGTGGGTTCGCGGCCATCGTGATCGCGGGCGAATTCGCGCCGCGCGCTGTTGAGTTTGCTGGCAAACCGGGCCTGCTTGCCAGGCAGTCGCACGGTGTTGCTGGAAGAGATAATCGCCTGGATGATGGACTGCTTGATCCACCAGACCGCGTAGGTGATAAACCGGTTGCCTCGTTCGGGATCAAAGCGGCGGGCGGCTTCCAGCAGGCCGATATTGCCTTCGTTGATCAGATCCAGCAGGTTGATGCCGATATCGCGGTACTTCATGGCAATCTTGACCACAAAGCGCAGGTTGGACTCCACCAGAACCCGGAACGCCTGTTCGTCGCCGGCGCTTATCCTGCGGGCCAGCTCCTTTTCCTCTTCCGCAGTCAGCAGGGTGATGCGGCTGATGCGTCGCAGGTAATCCCTCAGACTGTCGCCGGAGGGAATGTAGTTTTCGGTAGCCGTCTGTTTCAGCACATCTTCGCGCATGGAGAGATCTTCGC
Organism: Desulfurispirillum indicum S5; assembly: GCF_000177635.2. Classification (NCBI taxonomy): domain Bacteria; kingdom Pseudomonadati; phylum Chrysiogenota; class Chrysiogenia; order Chrysiogenales; family Chrysiogenaceae; genus Desulfurispirillum; species Desulfurispirillum indicum. Next base: position 1,900,953 of record NC_014836.1, on the reverse strand, counting down.
TGAATTCTTCCTGTCGGTTCTGAGTCATAGTCTGTTTCCCCGGTTGAGTGAAAGCACCCCTGGTAGCGTGTTAGGTGTTCTCCGGCCGCAACTGCCCGTGGCGGTTTTGCATCAGCAGTATTCCGTCGCCGGCCGGGATCAGCGTTGCCTGGACAGTGGGATCCTCCAGCATCTGGCGAAGGAAATTCTCCATGCCCTGCAGCGAACTGCGCAGGGCCGGAGAAACCTCAGCTCTGGGCATGGACACGAGGCCTCGGTACAGCACATTATCGAACACCGCCACCTTCCACTTGAGGCGGCGGATATATTCCATATAGATCGGGTAGTGCCTTTTTATAGCATCTACAAAGATAAAATCAAAATCATCTCTGTTACACGCCATGAATTCCAGGGCATTGGTGTGAAGCATCTGCACCCGGTTGGCCCAACCGAGTCGCTCAGCCATCTGCCGGGCAACTTCAAGGCGCTTGTGATTAAATTCCAGAGTGACAAAGCGCTCAAGGGTTTTCCTGTCAGCGCCCTCCATGAGGGCATGGGTGGAAAATCCGGCGCCTGTGCCAATTTCCAGAATGGAACGGGGCCGTGACAGCGCTGTCAGGGAGCTCAGCAGGCGTGCCACACTGCTGCGTACAGCCGGTATACCATGGTTGCTGGCCACGGTACGGAACATGGCTGTGCTGGCAGCAGAGGGCTCCAGGTCTTCCATAAAACGCTCCACAAAGGGAAAGAGCAGCGAATCGGTCAAATACTGATTACCCATGGTTCTGGCGGGCAATTTCGTAGAGGGCGATAGCGGTGGCTGCGGAAGCGTTCAGGCTTTCCACACCGGGACGCATGGGTATGCTGGCGCGCCAGTCGGCGTGGCGCAGGAGAATATCCTTGAGGCCACTGCCTTCGTTGCCGACCATCAGCAGAATTTTGCCATCAAGCTTCAGGCGGAAGAGCGATTCGCCTTCTCCATCCAGGGCGACAGTCCAGAAGCCGTTTTCCTTCGCCTTTTCCACATAGCGGGCGGCGTTGACCACGCGTCCGACGCGGGTATGGTAGATATTGCCGGCGCTGGCTTTGATAACGGTATCGCTGATGGGGGCACTCTGGTGTTCCGTGATTACCACATCGGCACCAAAGGCGGCGGCACTGCGGATAATGGCCCCCAGGTTTCCGGGGTCCTGCACGCGATCCGCCAGGACAATGCAGCTGGCATCAACCAGAAACGTCAGGGGGTCCTGAGTCGCGATAGCGCCGACGATGGCGCCGACACCCTGGTTATGCTGACCGAACTGGCTGTCCATCTTGTCGCGGTTGAGGATTTTGATCGGGATATCGTGCTCACGGGCTGCCGTTTCTATGTCGGGCAGGGAACGGCTGAGAAATATCTTTTCAATGTTGCTGCCGCAGCGCAGGGCTTCGCGTACGCTGTTCACGCCCTTGATGTTCATGTTTGACTCCAGAGGAAATTCGGTTCGGCGGTGTGGTCGCCAAAGAGCAGGTAGGCAATGGCCCGGATGCCATCGGGGCCGATGTCATGGGAGTACTGGTTGACATAGAGTTCGATATGGCTGCCCATGACCGCGTCATCAATCTCCTGGGCGTACTGACGACAGAAATCCAGCACCTCCGCGCGGTGGTTCCGGGCGTAGGCGATGCTCTGGCGGATCAGCGTCTCAAGCTGACTGGCCAGCGCGGGGTCACAGCTGCGGCGCAGCACAATGCCACCCAGGGGGATGGGAGCTCCCGTGGTTTCCTCCCACCAGACACCCAGATCCTGAACCAGGCTCAGGCCATGCTCCTGATAGGTGAAGCGGCTTTCGTGAATCAGGATGCCGAAATCCGCTTTGCCGGCGGCAAGGGCTTCCATGATGTCACTGAAGAGCCGGTATTCAAGGTTGACTGAGAGGGGGCAGTAGCGCTGGAAAAGTCGCTGGGCGGTGGTATGCCTCCCTGGCGAGAGCACCCGGGCTCCCGGAAAAAGAGCCTTCGCGCCAGCGCTGACCAGCAGGGGGCCGCAGCCTCGGCCCAGAGCGCCTCCGCTGCGCAGCAGGCCATATTCCGCGCTTACGGAATCCAGCAGGGCGCAGGAGATCTTGACCGCGTCATAGGCGCCCTCAAGGGCCAGCTGGTTGAGCTCCTCGATGTCGTGGAAATGCACCTCCACAGGCAACTGATCCTGAAAGTGCCGCAGGAGGGCGAAGAAGATATAGGTGTCATTGGGGCAGGGGCTGATGCCCAGTCGCAGCGGGGTCATTGGGGTGAATACTCCTGCAGAAACAGTTCAAGGTAGGCGCTCAGGCTGGCCAGGGCCAGGGGGATGTTCCAGCGCTCCAGATCGCGCTCTTCAACAAAATTGCTGAGAGCGCGGATACCAATCCATGGCACTTCGGCCCGCTGGCAGGCCCAGGCAACGGCGGCTCCCTCCATGTTTTCACATATGCCTGCGGGCAGAAAAGCTCCATAGCGCTCATCGGCCATTTTCTGGGTGCCGCTGACGGTACTGACGGTGGCGCCGGGGATATGGCGCTGCGCAAAGGGAAGTTGGTCAAACACCGGTGGCACTGCCGCCGGCGAGTGTATGGTACATCGCTGAAAGCCGAGGGTCTCCATGGAAAGAAAGCCTCCAGCAGTGGCGACTCCTTCATCAATGAGCAGCTCTCGCGTGATCAGGGCCAGGTCGCCGAGTTCCAGGGCGCTGCCGTAGTAGCCGCCGATGCCGGCGCAGATAACCAATTCTGGTCGCCATTGCCGGATCTGCAGCGTCGTTTCCACGGCACTGGCAATTTTGCCGACCCCCGTGCAGGCGATCTGTACCCGGGAGGGGAGTGTCAGGGTCAACCCCTGCAGCTCCAGCTCGCTGGCGACTAAGATGAGTATCGCCGTTGATGCACCATCCGCCAACGCGTTATCCGGTTTCAATATTCACCTTCTTGCGTACGGCAAATGGCAGGGTTACCCGCAGTATGCCATCGCGGTAATCAGCGCTTACACTCTCTTCACATATTGCCCGCTCAAGTTTGATTGCACGGGAGAAGGCGCCGTGCTCACGCTCCAGGCGCAGACAACTGGCCGAGTCGCGTTGACTGCGGGACAGGCGGGTTCCCGAAACACAGAGGGAATTGTCGACAATTTCCAGGTGGATATCCTGGGAGGGCACACCTGGCAGGGCGATATCCACCACGTACTCTTTGTCGGTGCAGGCAACGTCCGCCACTGGTTGCCACTGTTCCTCGAAATGCCACTGCTCCTGGCCGGATTTCTCCTTGACCTCCTCATAGAAGAGATTCATTCTGTCGTAAAGAAAAACCAGGTTATGTAAAGGATTCCATTTGGTAATACTCATCGGTTCTTCCTTTGCGTAAAGTTGGCCGGGCAACTTCTGAAATGCCCATGATAGCTTATTTGACGGCGGTTTCCGGTGGTTGTGAAAAAAATAAAACGTAATCTCGAATATCTCTTGCAACCCATCTGAATATGAGTATACTATCGTTATTGTATACACAAGCACAAGGACTGTAAAGTTGCTCGTTAAGCAGTGTCGGCTGCGGCCCTGCTGTTATAAAGGTGAAAACCGCATTTTATTTCATTCTACTTCAAGGAGGCCTTTATGGGTTTGAAAGAAACGCTCAAGCAGAAAATTGAAGAGCATCGTCCACGTACCGCAAAACTGATGAAAGAACACGGCGACGTAAAGATCGGTGAAGTTACCATCGAACAAGCTATTGGTGGTGCTCGCTCCGTCAAGTGTCTGGTAACTGATATCTCCTACCTTGACCCCGAAGAAGGCATCCGTTTCCGCGGAAAGACCATCGACGAAACCTTCGCCTGCCTGCCCAAGGTACCTGGCAAAGGTTACCCTTCCGTGGAAGCCTTCTGGTATTTCCTCCTCACCGGTGAAGCTCCCACAGCGCAGCAGGCTGAAGAGGTTATTGCTGACTTCAAGGCCCGCTCCCAGGTTCCCCAGTACGTTATCGATGTACTGCGCGCCCTGCCCCGCGACTCTCACCCCATGGCCATGTTCTCGGCTGCCATTGTTGCCATGCAGCGTGAATCCAAATTCTCCGCCTACTACAAGAGCGGCAAATTCAACAAGATGAACGCATGGGAACCCATGTATGAAGAGTCTACGGACCTGCTGGCCAAGCTGCCCGCTATCGGCGCTTACATCTATCGCATGAAGTACAAGGGTGACCAGCACATTCCATCAAATCCCGACCTGGACTTTGGTGGAAACTTTGCCCACATGATGGGCGTTGATGCTCCCTATGATGATGTTGCCCGCATGTACTTCATCCTCCACTCCGACCACGAGTCAGGAAACGTATCCGCCCACACCACCCACCTGGTTGCCTCCGCTCTCTCCGACGCCTACTACTCACTGTCTGCCGGTATCAACGGCCTGGCTGGCCCCCTCCACGGCCTGGCCAACGAGGAAGTACTGCGCTGGACCCAGGGCTTCATGGAGAAGCTGGGTGGAGCCGAGCCCACCGAAGAGCTCATCGAAAAAGCTCTGTGGGACACCCTCAACAGCGGTCAGGTTATCCCCGGATATGGACACGCCGTACTGCGCAAAACGGATCCCCGCTACACTTCTCAGCGCGAGTTCTGTCTGAACACCGAAGGCCTGAAGGACTACCCCCTGTTCAAGCTGGTCAGCATGATCTACAAAGTAGCGCCTGGCGTACTCACCAAGCAGGGCAAAGCCAAGAACCCCTGGCCCAACGTTGACGCCCAGTCCGGTGTTATTCAGTGGTACTACGGTGTTACCGAGTATGACTTCTACACCGTGCTCTTCGGTATCGGCCGCGCCATCGGCGTGCTTGCCAACATCACCTGGGACCGCGCCCTCGGTTACCCCATCGAGCGCCCCAAGTCTGTTACCACTGCCATGCTGGAGAAGTGGGCCGCCGACGCTCAAAAATAAGAGCTCATTTCCTGCAATACTTCAAGGCACCCTCACTGAGGGTGCCTTTTTTTGTGTTCGCTGTTCCCGTTTATGGCAAAGCTGTTAGAGGCGCTGCAGTTTCCTCCAGGCCATCTGGGCCACGTCCAGGGTTTTGGTGTTGGATGTGAAAGAGCGGATCTGCTCATAGGGAACCCAACGCGCATCACACACGTCACTGGAAGCCTTCAGTTTGCCACCGGCATAGACGCACAGATAGTCCAGGATAATGTAATGGTGGGGGAATTCCGGACATTCCAGATCCATGCGTTCAACGACACACAGGGGCTGGTGAGGCGAGAGCACCTGAATTTCCAGGTTGCACTCCTCGCGTATTTCCCGTTGCAGTCCCTCAATAATGCCTTCACCCAGCTCCAGTTTTCCACCGGGAAATGTCCAGGTCCCAGCTGAAGGAGGCTGATTGCGCTGCACCAGGCAGACTTCATTGCGTTCGTTGAAAATTACTGCGGCGACGCCGGGAATCGGATAAGCAGAGTTCATATTTTCACCTTGGGTCGATAATGCAGAGCCTGCAACAGTGCAGAGCGGTCGATATGGGGAGCGCCGCTCAGGTCAGCTATGGTTCGCGCCACTCTCAGCACCCGATCCTGTCCTCGCAGGGAAAGGTCATAGGTGCGTGCCGCGGTCTGCAGCGTCTGCGCGAGTTCTCCGCGCAGCTGGCAGTGTTCCGAGAGGGCTTCTCCCTGAAGTCTGCCATTCAGGCACTGTTGCCTGTGCATCTGTCTTTGCCGGCATAGTAACACATGTTCAGCCATGATGGCAGTGGATGCGTGTGCCCTGGCTCCATGCTCGCGCTGCATCGTAACGTGCAGGTCAATGCGATCAAGCACCGGAGCGCTGAGTTTGGCCAGGTAGCGCTCCTTGTCATACTCTGAACAGGTGCAGCTGTCATCATCGTGACCGCTTTTGCCACAGGGGCACAGGTTCATGGTTCCTATCAGCAGAAATCCCGCTGGATACGACTGTTTCTGGGCAGCGCGGGAAATCTGGACGGTTCCGCTTTCCAGTGGCTGACGCAGAGCCTCAAGGCTCTTGCGGCGAAACTCCGGCATTTCATCCAGCAGCAGCACGCCGCGGTGGGCAAGGGATATTTCACCGGGCGTGGCGTGGGTTCCACCGCCAATGAGTGCCACTTCACTGGTTGACGCATGGGGGCTGCGGTAGGGCGGACGACTGCTGGCGTAGTGTTCGCCGCTTACAGAATAAACCTTGAGTACTTCAAGGTACTCCCCATAGGTCAGTGGCGGCAGGATACCCGGAAGGGCTTCGGCAATCATGCTCTTGCCAATGCCGGGAGGACCGCACAGCAGCAGGTTATGATGACCGGCAGCCGCAATCAGCGCGCTCTGCACGGCAAGATGCTGACCCTGGATATGGCAGAAATCGAGTCGGGTATCTGCCGGAGCATGCAGGGAGTCCTGACACTCCTCTCTGGCCAGGGCTTCAGGCGCAACCTGGCCGCGGAGTACTTCAAGGGCGTGAAAGAGCGTGTCCACGAGCAGCACCTCTATCTGCGGTACAAAGTGGATGTGTTCGCTGGCGCTGCGGGGGAGAAAGACCCGCTCAATTCCCAGTTCCTGACAGGCTATGAGCAGCCCGTTTACCTGTCTGCCAAGCAGCAGGCTGCCATCAAGGCCCAGTTCGCCGAGAAACGTGGTTTTCACGTTATCCTGCTGTTTGGGAATCTTGCCCGTCTGCATAAGCAGTGCAACGGCGATGGCAAAGTCAAAGTGGGTTCCGCTTTTTTTCCTGTCGGCGGGAGAGAGGTTGATGGTGATTCGACGGGGCGGAATACGTTCACCGATACTGCGGATGGCCGCATCAATGCGATCCTTGCTCTCCTTGACACTGGTGTCGGGCAGGCCGGTGATGACGATGGAAGGGAGCATGCCCTGGGATGATGAGACCTGAATCTCAACCGCCTGGGCTTCGATTCCATGCAGCGCGCAGCTGGGCAGAAGTGTAACCATAATTCCCCCGCGAACAGTATTGTCCATGGAAGTATCATGGAGGGGGCTGTCAGGCAAGCGTTTTTCGTCTCCGTGGCAATATGACCGCTACTGGCGCGGAATAAAATCTTCCACTCGAATTTTCCAGGCAGCAGGATCTTCAAAGCCCGTCACGCCGTAGAACTTGCCTTCATCAGATTGCAGATCCACGGTAAAGGGCCGGACATACTTGAGCTGAGCCGTATCAAAGATAACCCGGATGGTCGGCTGCAGTGTTTTGGATGGCCCCGAGTCCAGGACAATGGCCAGCTGCTTGTTCTTGAGCTTCACCAGAGTTCCCGACGGGTAGATCCCCACGCACTTGATGAACTGCTGCACCACCGTGGGGTTGAAGTGAAACTTGCTCCACTCCAGCAGTTTGCGCAGCACCGCCGTAGGAGCCTCCCCTTTGTGGTAGCAGCGATCTGAAGTAATGGCGTCATAGACGTCCACTACGGCCGCCATCTGCCCATAGGGACTGATCTGTGCTCCTTTGAGGCCCTTGGGGTAGCCGGTGCCATCAAATCGTTCGTGATGCTGCACCGCAACTTCAACGGCGATTGAAGAGAGGGATTTTGACTGGGAGAGAATCTCGCCACTGTACTGGGCGTGGCGTTTCATGACCACAAACTCTTCATCACTGAGTTTGCCGGGTTTGTTGAGAATGGTATCGGGAACCCTGGTCTTGCCGATGTCGTGCAGCAGGGCTCCCATGCCGATATGGTGGATGATGTTTTCGTCAAAATTCAGGTGTTTCGCGAAAGCAATCAGAAAAGTCCCTACGCTGACGGAGTGCTCGAAGGTGTACTGATCCACATGTCGGATGCGCCCAAGGCTCATCATGGCGCTGGGGTTGCGGAAAATGGACTGAGCCATGTTGGCCACCACGGGTTCAAGGTGTTCCGCCTCAATGCGCTTTCCCATGCGGGCATCGTGGAGAATGCTGGTGACTTTGACGGCAGCTTCCTCGTGGACCCGCCGGGCGATGGAAATTTCTTCCATGTAGCTGACCTGTGGTTCCGGTTCCGGTTCGCTGACCACCTGCTGCAGCTCGTGATCAAGTCTCTGCTCCACCTGGGGCAGCGGGTGAGAGACTCCCTGGGGATAATTTCCCTTGAGAGTATCCACATAGAGTTCACGGATACCAAAGTCGCGTATCCGTTCCACCATGCCCTGGTCGGTCACCAGAAAGCGTTTTCCAAAGGGGACGTCGGTCCACTCACTGCTCAGATCATGCACATACATCCCCGGCTCAAGTTGGGCAATGGTAATTTTGACAATGTGGGCACTCATGTTCAGTATCCTTGATGGTTGGAAGATTGGTCGCACAAGGGCAGCATCAGGGTGAATACCGCTCCTCTTTCAGTATTGCCGGCTTCAATGGAGCCATGCATCCTGAGCATGATTCTGCGCGCCAGGGAGAGGCCAATGCCTGTTCCCTGCTCTCCTTTGGTTGACACAAATGGTTCAAAGAGCTTTTCGGGCAGGAGATGCTGTGGAATTCCGCCCCCATGATCGGCGATACGCAGTATGGCGTTGCGGGCAGTCACTTCAAAGGAAATCTCTATGATTGCCGGCTGAACATGTTTCTCCAGCATGACTTCCCGCGCGTTGTTGATGACATTGAGCACCACCTGTTTAAATTCGCTGTGGTAGCCGCATACCATGACGGGAGAGCAGGATTCCTGCTGAACGGTTATGGAATCCTTGCTCAGCTGGCCTTTGATGAGCTCCAGAACATCTCCGACACAGCGACACAGGTCAAAGGCCGTGATCTCGGTGGAGGGCTTGAAGAACTGGCGGAAATCGTCAATGGTATTGGACATGAATCCGAGCAGGTTCATGATATCGCGCACGGTTTCGTCTATGTTCTCCTGGTTGAGCTCACCGGCTTCGTACATTTCGGGAAGAAACTGCAGCAACAGCGCGATGTTGTTCAGGGGCTGCTTCCACTGGTGGGCGATGGCACCCATCATGCTGCCGAGTTCGGCCATCTTGGCCTGCTGAATCATGGTCTGCTGTTCCAGTTGGCGTTCGCGCTCAAGGTATTTTTTCTCGGTGATATCGCGGATAACGGTCAGCGCCATGATGCGGCCGGAAAGTTCCTGGCGGTGTACCGTGACTTCAGCCGCAAAGACGCTCCCATCAGCCGTGAGCAGGTCGCATTCGAATTCAATGCGGCCCTGCTCATGGAGAGCGGTCGCGTTGGCCAGTACGCCATCCCGATCTTCGGGGCAGTGCAGGTTCATCGGGGTCAGTGTCAGGAACTGCTCACGGGTGTAGCCAAAGAGCGTACAGGCATTGTCGTTCACTTCACTGAAACGCCCGGGGAGGCCGTCCGGCTCATATCCATGGGCCACCACCGCATCGGGAATGGCGTTAAACAGGTGATGGAAACGGGTTTCCTGCTCCAACGCGCGATTGAGCTCCTTTGCCACCTGCTGGGAGAGCGCGTCGTTAAAGCCTTCCAGCATAGCCTCGTATTTTTTGCGTTCGGTGATGTCCACAAAAGACGTCACCACGGCGTAGGGCGCCTCCTGCCCGCCAGCATACAGCGGTTCCGAGTTGATGAGAATCCACACCAGCGAGCCATCGGGGCGATGCACGCCCATGATGACATTGCGCTGTGGCTCTCCTGTGCGCAGCGTATGCATGGCCGGGTGTTCTTCTCCGGGAAAGGGGGTGCCATCTTCACGTATGGCCTTCCAGTGGGGATCTGTGGATCGGCGTCCCTCCATTTGCTCTGTGGAGAGGCCAAGCAGCAGCTGCGCTGCTTCATTGCAGGAGATGATCTCGCCACTGGCGCTCTGCATCACAATACCTTCCGCCAGCGCCGCCAGAATGGACCGATAGCGCTCTTCGCGATCAGCCAGGAGTCGTTCCGCTTCCTTGCGACGGGTAATGTCACTGATATAGCCATGCCAGATTGTGCTGCCATCGGCGCCGCGCTGGGGCGTCGACTCACCGCGAACCCAGAGTGTCCTGCCGCTGGGGTGCTGTACCCGGTACTCGCATTGCCAGGAGCTCAGGTGCTGTGCCGACTCTCTGATGGTGTGGGCAACATACTCTCTGTCGTCGGGATGCAGGGTGGCAAAGACCGGCTCGGCGCTTCTGGAAACAACCTCCGGTCCGGCGCCGTAAATATCCCATATCCCGTTGCTGGAGTACGGAAAATAGGACGTGCCGTCGGGCAGCTGGCAATACTGGAAGATCATTCCCGGAACATGGCCGGCAATTTTGCTCAGGCGCTGTTCAAACTGCACGCGGTCGCTGATGTCCAGGAAAGCCCCCACCAGCTCAATAATTCGCCCTCGCTCATCGCGCACCGCTGACATGATGTCCTCAATCCATATCCACTGCCCATCCCACAGTGAGTGGTGCTCGATCGTCTTTACGCGAAATTCATGGGAGCAGTGCCCGACAGCGCCATCCCGCAGCCACTGGCTGTTTTTCTGCAGAAGTCCTTCAATGTCGTCGGGATGGACCACCTCAGCCATCCAGCCAGGTTCAGAAACGATATCGGCAGGGCGATAGCCAAGCACCGAATGCACATTTTCGCTGATATAGGTAAATTGGGTGAAATTTCCAGGTGGCATGGCGTACAGAACAGCGGGGCTTGACTGCATGAGGGTTTTCTGACGCATTTCCGAATGGGCCAGGGCCAGTTCCGCTTCTTTGCGCTGCTGGATATTCGTGTGAGTGCCCAGGACGCGAACAATGCCTCCATTGGCGTCCCACTGCACCACATTGCCCCGACCCTGAACCCAGAGCCACTCTCCGTCTGCTTTGCGATAGCGGAATTCGATGACGAAGGAGCGTCCGCACTCCAGTTGCTCCAGTACCTGGTCGGTTGCCGCGTCCACGTCATCGGGATGGATCAGCCTGCGCCAGTCTTCATATCGCAATGGGAAAGCGCCGGGAGCATATCCAAGCATCTCATAGCACACATCGTCCCACTGCACCCGATCGTCCAGCAGATTCCAATCCCACAGGCCGATGGAAACGGCTTCCATGGTGAGCCGCAACCGCTCCTCGTTGTCGCGCAGCTCCTGCTCCGTGCGCAGCTTTTCCGTAATATCGGCAAAGGACGTCACCGACCCGACCACCTGTCCTTCATGCATTACCGGGCGGCTGATGACGCGCGCCGTGAAAATAGTCCCGCTGGAGTGTCGAAAGGCTTCTCTGTTGTCGTACTCTTCCCCCTGATGAACCGTATTGAAAATGGGGCATTTCTCAAGGGGGATGCGCCCGTTCTCGTTATGGCAGTGGAAGAGATCATGGGCTATGGCACCTTGCAGTTCATCACGGGTATATCCCAGGAGTTCCGTGGCCCGTTGATTGACATTGGTGATCACGCCGCTGGAGTCCATTACATAGAGTCCTTCGCCCAGGGTGTCGTTGATGACCTGCAGATGGCGTCTTTCATGGGCCAGCATCGCCCTGCTCCTCATGAGAGAGTACAGCGCGCCGCTCAGTATCAGCAGCACCAGGGTGGAAAAACCAAGGCTGATGAAAAAATTATAGGTTAAGGAGCACAGGCGGGGGGCCGGGGCATAGGAGGCCAGATAACCCACCTGGCGCTGACGGGTATCGTAAATGGCCGTAAATGTCACCGTATGGTAGCGTCCGTCAAGCTTGATGGCCGCTGCGCTGCTCTGGCCCCTGGCCAGAACTTTCATGGCAGCGACGCTGTCCGGGAGAAGTGCCGCGACGCGCTGAGCATCCTCTGAAAGTGGGGGTGGCGCGTCGGGCAGCTGGCGGTAAGGATCTTCCACCATGAGTTCGGGGTGTCCCACCCAGGGCTCATAGAGAAGCTGCTGTTCATCAAAGATGATGGAGTCGACATACTCTCTCCACAGGAGCATTTCGAATTCCCGTTCGGGCAGGAGCCTGGCCACCTCATGGCGCACGGCTTCAAAGGGCATGCTGAGTTCAACGCTGCCAAGGTGCTGGCCTTCAGGGGTGATTATGGGAAAGACATTGCGAAAACCCGAAACAATGCGACCGGTTTCAAAGCCAAAGACAGGCCGCAGCTCGGTATTGGCAATGCGGATTGCTTCGCGCACATCCCAGAGCTTGTCGCCGTAGAGATCGAGTTTGTGAAAGCGCAGGAAGCTCTCGCCATCGGGCAGATGAAAGTGCAGCTGACGCAGGCCTTTGCTCTGCAGGTGTTCGTTGATGGCAAACAGGCTGCGGTACAGCTCCATGCGCGCCCGGTCGCGGGTGGCGCTCTCCTGGGCTGCGCGCAGAATTTCGAGAATATCCCCACGCATGACATATTCAGTGAAATAGGTTTCAACACTGTTGCGGTGAAGGTTGATGGCCGCCTGCCAGGCTATGTCCTGGGCTGCCGTGGTCATATCCAGATAGTGTCGAATACCCTCGTCGCGGCGATAGTCCAGGTACAGTGTTACCACCAGCAGACTTCCCAGGAAAATCACGATACTGAATCGCAGGCTGCGCTTCAGGGAGAGTTTACTCATGGGATACCTCCAGGTAGTACTCCATGGGCATCCCAAGTTCCCGCAGCATCTGCTCCATGGTCAGGAAATCCTCCCTTGTACTGGGGCTGAAGCCAAAGCGGCCGAGCAGAAAAGAGTGAAGAGTGTCCGGGGGGATGTCGAGCAGTAAGTGGCGTATGGCCTCCATCTGCTCAGCGTTCATGGTGCGGGCATTGGCTACCAGTGAGAATCCGGGCAACGGCGGAGACTCCGCCAGAATGCGCACTCCGATATGGGCATAGCGTCTGGCAACTGTGGCTTTCAACCCGCCGGCAGCATAGTGACCACGGGCCAGGGCCAGGGCAACATCTTCGTGGTTCCCAAGGAAGGCGTGGGGAAGAGCGGATATTTCTGCACCAGCCCTTTGCAGTTGCCAGTACGTGGCGAAGTACCCACAGGTGGAGAGGGGGTGTGTCAGAGCGAAAGGTCCCTCGGTTTCACCGGTGAGTTCAGCAAGAGTGGCATGGCCGTCAAAGGGGACCGCAATGGCGCAGGTGTAGGCCGGGGTTCCATCGCTTTCGTGAAAGAAAACCAGTGGCACGGCATCCACCTCCATATGCCACAGCGCCATTACGGGCAGGGGTCCCAGGAGGGCGAGGTCAATGTTGCCCTCGGCAAACTCGCTGACCACCTGTCCGTGATGGGCCAGCAGGCGTACCGTCACCTCCTGGCCCATCCCCATTTCCAGGTATTTGACCAGGGGCTGGCTCTGGGTCATGACCTGACGGGGATTTTCAAGGGGCAGGGGCGCGTAGGTCAACTCACGCGCCCCGACACCCTGCAGAAAACAGCCGGCTATGAGAGCAGTAATGAAAAGGTAGCGAATGGGAAGCTCCTTCAGTTGTGGATTCGGCACACATCCTGTGTGCCCGTGTCTCCATCATGTTGATGGCAACAGGTGTGGGCAGCAGGCATGTATGCCGCTCCCGGAAAGGAGATAAGAAAAACTCCTAAAGTATACACCTTTTCAAAAAGAACATTCAACATCAATTGGCATGCTTATTACGTTTCGTTACAGTATTTCCGGAGATGTTTTTCGGAAACCGTCTGCAATAGCTGTTGTTCAGGTGAAATACTCTGTGTGAAACGCGGCAACTCTGCGCCTGCCCAGGACGATCCGACCCCAAGGCGCTACAGCACTTCCCTGCGCGTATCCGGTGATACGCGCAGGCGTCGTTTGCTGCAGAATCATGGAGGGGAAGATCCTGGCCTTGAGATGTCGCATCATAGTGCTCCGTGATTTCCGAAAGTGAACAGGTAATATCTGAATAATGGGAATTCCCCGACATTTTCTCAATGAAAAACGTCACCTCCCGCGTCGGGGAGATGGATGGTGAAGCAGGCACCTTCAGCGGTGTTGGCAGCTCCAATGGAGCCGTTCATTTTGTGCAGGATGCTTCGGCTCAGGGACAGGCCGATGCCGGTTCCTCCATCACCCTTGCTGGTGACAAAGGCCTCAAAGATTTTGTCAGGCAGCAGGTGTTCGGCAATTCCTCCGCCATTGTCGCTTATGGTGACATGGATGTGCCCTGCGACCTTCTGGCAGCTGATTCTGATGAAAGGTTCCGGTGTTCTGCGTTCCACAAGGGCTTCACGGGCGTTGTTGACTATATTGAGAATCACCTGCTGGAATGCGTTCTTCACTCCCCGGACATGGTAGCTGCGGCATGTGGTGCACAGGCGCAGGTCGACACTGTCCCGGAGCAGTTGGCCGCCAATCAGCTCAAGGACGCCCTGAATGCTTTCAAGCAGGTTGAATGTCGTCTCGACTTCTGACGGCTTGAAGAAGTCACGGAAGTCGTCAATGGTGCGCGCCATGAAGTTCACCAGTTTCATGATATTGAAGGCCGCCTCATTGAGGGTGGCGGCATCAAGCTCGCCGGACTTGAGCTGTTCGGGCAGAAATTGCGTGTAGAGGGCAATATTGTTGAGGGGCTGCTTCCACTGGTGGGCGATGGCCCCCATCATACTGCCCAGTTCTGCCATTTTTGACTGTTGAATCAGGGCAATCTCCTGTAATTGTTTCTCCCGCTGCAGTTTCCTGATCTCGCCGATGTCGCGCCACATCACCAGCAGGTGATCGGGACGATGCGCTCCAAGGGGTGAGAGCAGTACTTCCAGCAGAATTTCGCCACCATCGGCGGTAGTGGCTTTCCACTCGAATACCTGGACATCACCGGCGAAAGAGCGGTTGATCACGGCGTCAACGTGCGCCGAGGTGTTTTGGGACGAGAAATTCCCAGAGAGACTGGAAAGGTCTTGCGGCCGCTTGCCGATGATCTGACCCGGTTCACGTCCCAGCATCCTGGCTGCAGCAGGATTGCATTCGCAGAAACGACCGGTACGGTCCAGCAGGAGAATGCCCTCCGGTGAGTGTTCAAAAAGGGTCCGGTAGCTTTGCTCAGTGGCCATGCGTCGCGAGACTTCTTCCTCCACCCGCTTGATCAGCTCGTCATTGAATCGCTCCAGCGTGTCTTCATACTCTTTCTGGGTCGTGACATCCTCGGCAACGCCGGTCCAGCAGGAGAATGCGCCATCATGGTCGTACACCGGAAAACTGCGTGCGTGTATCCAGCGCAGCGAGCCATCGGGCCGCTGGATACGGTACACCAGGTCAAAGGGCAGGTGCTCTGCAATCTCCAGGTCAAAATACTTCTGCACTCGCCGCCTGTCTTCGTGCCACACAGACGCGAGAAAAGACGCCGGGTCATCGTAGAGGCTTTGGCAGGATCGTCCTCAGGCCTTTTCGTAGCCGGGGCTGATGTAGTGCATGATATCAGCGGTGCGCACCCAGAATATGGTGTCACTGTTTTCGGCAAACTGGCGCAGTCGCAGTTCGCTCTCTGTCAGCGCCTGTTCCACGCGCTTCTGTGCGCTGATGTCCTGAACGGTACCGATGAGGCGAACCAGGTTTCCCTGTTCATCACGTTCCAGCCGTGCCAGTTCGTGAACCCAGCGTACTTCACCATCGGGTCGAATGATGCGATGCTGCACATCGTGGATGCCATCGCGGCGGGCGCGCTCCTCGCTGGCCAGTACCAGGGGCAGGTCTTCGGGATGAACACGGTCATGGAAGGCCTGAATGCTTGGCGAGAAGGTCTGTTGATCAAAGCCGAAAATGGCGTAGATGGTATCTGACCACCACAGCTGCCCGCTCACCAGATTGGCTTCCCAGTGGCCCAGGCGGGCTATGCGCTGGGCTTCCTCCAGCCGGTGCAGGAGAATCTGGCCATGCTGCTGCTCCCGGAGCGCCTGGCGGCGAGCCAGGAAGAGTGCTGCGCTGAGCAGGAGAATCAGAATGACAACCAGCAGCAAAAGCGCGATGGGCAGTTCCCAGCGTTCCCAGGCGTCCTTGAGGGTGAATTCGGGAGCCAGGTCAAAGGGTGGCAGGCGCAGTTCGCGCATCAGTCTTTCAACACTGTGGTAGTCAGCGGGAACGGAAAACCCGTAAATTCCGACCTGGCGCGCCAGCTTGCTGCCGTGGGGCAGCGCGTAGAGAGCCGATGCCAGCAGAAGCGCAACCTGTTCATTGGTATGGGCAAGAGCGGCCAGAGGCCACTCCGGGTAGACGGCAGTGGAGGCAGCATAGGGGATTCCCCGCGCCTCGACAGGGTTGAGCACCCGTATTGCAGAGGCCTGCAGCCTGCCTTCCCGTATCATGGACTCCATGATACCGCTGCGCACAAAAGCGGCGTCAGTCTGGCCATGGAGCATGGTCAGGATGGCAGAATCATGGGGCATTCCCGTTTCCTTGATGCGGATATCCCGGTGTGGCTGCACGCCGTGACCAAGTAGCTCGAACGCCTGCATCTGGTAGCCGCCAAGGGATTTTGTGGTAACCACGGCAACGGTTTTTCCCTTCAGATCGGCTATTGTCTGCAGTTCATCGCGCTCGGCAGGAACCAGGATGACACCGGCAAATCCCCGCACCGGTATGCCATGTTCCATGGGGATGATTGTCGCCAACGGGGAGGACAGACTGTTCTGGCGGGCCAGCAGAATATAGTGCGCCGGATTTGTCAGCACAAAATCGATCTCTCCGTTGGTGAGCGCGCGCTCCAGGTCTGCGTAGCTCAGGACGCGCAGCTCAATGGAGAAATGGGGAATATGCTGATTCAGATAGTCAACCAGGGGTTGAAAGCGTTCCCGGGTAATTTCCACCGGGCGGTAGGACAGTACTCCCAGGGTGTATGACTGGCCGAGCGCCGAGGTGGCGGTGCACATCAGCAACGCGATGAGGCTCAGCGCCCGGCGGGCTGACGGCAGAAGAAAAGCGCGCAGAAAGAACATATTCAGTCACCCCACAGAGAATCAAAAGTCCG
Organism: Desulfurispirillum indicum S5; assembly: GCF_000177635.2. Classification (NCBI taxonomy): domain Bacteria; kingdom Pseudomonadati; phylum Chrysiogenota; class Chrysiogenia; order Chrysiogenales; family Chrysiogenaceae; genus Desulfurispirillum; species Desulfurispirillum indicum. The sequence goes on along the minus strand of NC_014836.1, from coordinate 1,884,188 downwards.
TGTACCGTACACTCCCATGTGTGCTCTCAGCGCAGGCACTTGCGCAGCGCCTGCAGCAGCTCTGCCTTGAGAATCGGCTTGGTCAGCACGGCATCGGCTTCAGGTACGTGGCTGGCGTCGTCGGCAAATGCCGTGATGACGATGACAGGGAGCTCAGGAGAGTTGCTTTTGAGCTGCCTGAGCATATCACTTCCGCTCATCACTGGCATCTCCAGATCGGTCAGCACCACATCGGGATGAAACTGTGCGACTTTTTCCAGGCCATCGCGGCCATGGACTGCCAGGTGAATATCCTGAAAGCGGAATCGCAGCAAACGCTGCAGGCCAAGCCGTGCCATGGAATCATCTTCAACTATGAGAACCGTTTTGTCTTTGAAAGAGTCGTCCAGAACTGACATAGGCATCCTTGTGAAATTCGTTTTCATGATGATTTTTCTTCAGCCGTGATCATACCCTGCCCATGTCACGGGATTGTCACATTATGACACTTGGAAATCATGGCAGGGAATGGTATTCTCACGATTATCCATCACCAGTTTCCGAAGGAGCTTGGCATGTTTCAGGCGAGTCTGGCGCCACTCAAAGAAATGACGGTACTGATTGCCGAGGACGATGCCATGGCCCGCGCGTCTTTGCAGAAAACGCTGCAGCTTTTCTTTGGCGAGGCCATCACTGCCACTGATGGCCGTGAGGCCCTGGATCTGTACGCCCGCCACTGTGTTGATGTCGCCATCCTGGATCTCATGATGCCTCAGTTCAGCGGACTGGAGGTTGCCGCCGAGATCCGTCGCGATGATCCCGATCTCCCCATCATCATCCTGACCGCCTACAGCGATTTTGAGAATGTCTCGGCAGCTGTGCGACTGCGGCTCATGGAGTACCTGGTCAAGCCAGTCAACATGTCGCAGCTCAAGGAGACCCTGCGCCGCTGTGTCGAGGAGATGAATCAACGTGGCCGGCTGGTTACCACCCTGAAAAGCGGTGCCAGTTATAACAGTGTGACCGGTGAGGCACTTTTCGAAGGCAGAACCAGCATCCTGACCCGCAATGAGAAACTGCTGCTCGACTACCTGCTGCGTCGTCGCGCCCAGGTCATCAACGCCCCCGATATCTGCATTCACCTTGAGGATGAAGGGGGCATGGCCCCCGGAAGCCTGCGCACCCTCGTCTACCGCCTGCGCGGAAAAATCGGCAATGACGCCGTGGTCAGCATCAAAGACCTGGGCTATATGGTACCCTGATTCGCGTGTCAACTTCACTCCCGTCCTTTCATCGCCGCGCCGGCGGCAAGCCGGGCAGCTGGGCCGACAGTTCCGCGTCTTCCGTATGGAAGGCACTCAGGCGATCCTGTACATCAGCAGCCAGCCGTGCCAGATCAGAAGAGGCGTGCCCGACTTCCTCTGAAGCCTGGGCGGATTCTTCGGCGGCAGCTGAAATCGTCTGAATATCACTGCTGATATGGTCGGCCGTGGTTGACATCTCCTCCATGGCAGCCACGTTCTGCTCAATCAGCTCCTGCAGGCTTTCCATTCCTCCGAGGATTTCCACGAAGGCACTGTTGGCCTGCTGGGAAAGCTCATTGCCCTTCTGGGTCTTCTCGTTTACCGAAGACATGGCACCTGTGACCTGGTCAACGCCCCCCTGAATACTCTGCACAATGCTGATGATCTCCTGGGTGGATTCCGTGCTGCGCTCGGCCAGTTTGCGAACTTCATCGGCCACCACCGCAAAGCCTCTGCCGGCGTCACCGGCGCGGGCGGCCTCTATGGCGGCATTGAGGGCCAGCAGGTTGGTCTGGTCGGCGATGTCGTTAATGACCTGAATGACCTCCTCAACCCGTGCGGCTTTCTCCTCAAGGGATTGGGCGGAACGCGTGGCCTCGGCTGCCTCGCGGGCGATGGCTTCCATTTCACGGGTGGAGAGCTGGACAAGCTTCCCTCCCTGGCGGGCCTGATCAAGGGCCTGATGGGAGCTTTCCTGAATGGAAGAGATATTTCGCGTAACCTCATTGACGGTCTGGGTCATTTCCAGTGTCGCGGTGGCGATCTGGGAGATGCCTTCCGCCTGGGAATTTATGGCGGCGCTCATCTGGCTGGAGGAGCTGCTGAGCTGCTCGCTGGCGGATGCCACCCCATGGGCTGACATGCGCACGCCGACCACAATGTCGTGGACGCGATCGAGGAACTGGTTCACATAGCCAGAAGCATGGGCGAGTTCATCGCGGTTGCTGAAGTGGCTACCATCAGTACAAGGGTCACAAGAGCCGCCGCCGCGATCATGGCCACGCGCCACCAGCGCCGAAATTGGTTTCGGCACTTCACCGCCGCCTCAAAGAGGGCGAAAAGTGCTGTGACGTGCAGCAGGACGGGTATGGGCTCAAGTGCCGTGAAGGCGAACCCTTCGGCCATGAGCCGCAACCATATGGCGGTGCCATGGAGCGCGGCAAAAACGCTGATCCACGCCCAGAACTGCCCTGCCCGCGAAAAATGCAGGCAGAGGGCGATGGCGGCGAAAATCAGAAATATTGTGCCATGGAGAAAGGCCGTAAATTCCATATTCCCTCGGAATGAAAGGAGCTGCCAGCGGCTTCAGCCACTGCGCTGATAAAAAAAGTGGTGGGGGTTTTTCAGCAGCCTGTTAGAACTCCCTGAGGTCTTCGTCGTCCAGCGGATATATTTCATCGCGGCTGTTATTGCGCTGGCGCTGGGATATGGCCTTTCCCTTTTGCTCGGCAGGCTTTGCGGCGGAGGGCGCAAAAGCCGGAGCAAGCTGGCGGACAGGGTTTTTCCGGGTGCCACTGCTCTGGGCGCGGTGAGCTGAGGCACTCCCCATGGAGTAGCCGACGAACGCCGCAACTTCCGCGACGCTCTGCAGCATGGCTACGGCCTGAGCATTCAGTTGCTCGGCACCGGCGGCGGCTTCCTCGGAACTGGCAGCGTTCTGTTGGGTGACCTTGTCGATCTGGCTCATTGCCGTGGCAATCTGGTTCATGCCCTCGGACTGCTCTTTGACCGATACGGTTATTTCGCTGATGAGCTCAGAGGTTTTTTTGATCTGCTGGCGTATTTCGTCAAAAGCGGTGTTGGTTTCCTCCGCCATGTGATTGCCCTGGCGTATCTGGCTGATGGTGCGCTGGATGATCTCAGCAGTTTCACGGGCGGCATTGGCGCTGCGCTGGGCAAGGCTCTTTACTTCTTCGGCCACCACGGCGAATCCCAGACCGTGCTCGCCTGCACGGGCAGCTTCGACAGCAGCATTCAGGGCCAGCAGATTTGTCTGGAAGGCGATTTCGTCGATGGTCTTGATGATGTGAGATATGCGCTCCGATGAAGCACTGACCTCTTCCATGGATGCCATGAGCATCTGAATCTTTTCATAACCGAGATTTGCGGCACCGGTAGCCTGGTTTGCCAGCTGGTCAGCCTCGCGGATGTTTTCGGCGTTCTGATTGTTGATGGATGTAGCCTCTTCGGTGGTCGCAGTCACTTCCTCCACACTGTTCGCCTGCTCAGAGGCCCCTTCGGCCAGGGAGCTGGACGCCGAGGCGATCTGATCAGAAGCGCTGACAACCTGGTTGTTGGCATCGGATATGGCGCGAATGGCGTTGACGATTATGCGATTTGATGACTGAATAATGTAGCCCGCCAGGATCAAAGCCACCAGGATGACCGTCAGGACGACCAGCAGAATGAATCGCTCCAGGAAAAGCCCATGTTCAACGGCATCGCGAGCAGCGTTGTTGGTTACCACAATGTTATTGTCCACCATGGCCTGCATCGTGGCGCCCATGGCGTCGGAGAGGGGTACCATGCGCTGCACGGTGACACGATACTGCTCAAAGAGCTCCTGCTGCACCGCTGGAGTGCGCTGGGCAATCAGCTTTTCAATAATGGCATCCAGCTCGACATACACCGCTCGCCAGGCCTGATACTGCTGCTGAAGCTCAGTCCAGGCCCGGCGGCCCGCTTCGGACTGGCGGGGCAGGTTGGCGACCGTCTGCCAGTTGGCATCAATATTCTTCCAGGATGCCTGCCTTTGCCGGAAGATGTCCTGGAATTGTCCCTGGGCCTGGAAATTGCGCTCATGCTGCATCACGTCAAGGGTTTGCGCGCGTATAACCATGCGCTCAGTGTTCAGGTTGGCCAGGGCGATCATGCCGGGTATGCGCACTTCCCCAATATTCTGGGTGCGCATGGAGAGGTTGTCGATACCTCGGTATCCGCTTATGCCCACGATAATTATGCCCGCCATGAGAAGTGCTGTCAGCAGAATAATCCTCGTCCGCAATTTCATGGTGCTGCTTCCTGTTCGACTCATGTCAGGCCTCCTGGCAAGTGTATGTAGTGTTCCCGGTTTCGATGCATGGAGTGCAATGTGATAGGCTTCACATATGAGCAATGTGGAATATGCCCATATTCATCCTGAATATCAAGGGAAATCAACCAGTAACATATAACGAACGTTTGCGCGTAGTGAAACGAGTGAAGCGAGATGATGGAGGCGCGCCGTCAGGGGAAATAGGCAGGGTCGCGTACCAGAACCTCATGGGCAGCGCGGACATAGTGCGGATCGGAGAAAAACGGGTTTTCCTGTCGAAAGAGTGTAAGGAGTTCGTGGCGGGATGGAGTGTCGGGCAACTGATCACTCATGGCTGCAATGGCCACAATGCGAATCAGGCTGGTGTCGGTATTCAGGGGCGTCAGGTGCACCAGGACATGGATATTGCGTTCAGCATCCATGGTGAGAATTCGGCTGATTCCGTCAAGATCGTTGTCGCCGAGGGCGGCCAGGGCCGCTGAGCGCTCCGAAGGGTGCAGGGGGAAAATCCGCTCACGGGCAATCTTTGCCATGGACAGTGATGCGGAAATCGCTGACAGCCGGGCCTGCTCCCCATGGTGATGGTGGGTCGAACGCCACTGGTGTGCCTGTAATCCCTGGTAGGCGACAACTGCGACCATGCTCAGCAGCAGCATGACCCACAGCGCCACAACCACCATGAATCCCCTGTGCGTCTGCCTGCCGGTCATGGAGAGACCACCAGTCGTGCCTGGGGCGCGGCAGGCAGCGCGCTGCTCGTCAGCCGCACTTCCACACGTCCTGCGCCGTGATCCCGAAAGCGCAGGTTCTGCACGTTCGCCACCACCAGAAATGCCCTGGCATTTTGCCAGCAGTTGCTGAACATGTGCGAACTTCTGCAGAGATCCAGGAAAAGCCCATGGCCTTCTCCGTACTCGCGTACCTGCAGTCGTGCCCGATAATCAGCCAGGAAGTAGATCATGCCTCCGTAAGGGGTGAAAGAGGAGTCTTCAATGGAGAAGTGCAGCGCTTCCATGGCGGTCACCGTCGCAGCACATACACTACTGATGACAGCATTGCAGAATTCAGGGGCCACAAACTGCAGGCCGGGGTTCGTCAGGCTGGCGCTGTATTCCGGCGTTCCGGTGAAAGCGTAGTCGTGGGCGACGAGAGTGGCAGGGCTGTCCAGGTGGAAGATGCGAAATCGCGCTTTCCCTTCGCTGGTGACTGTGCCATCAGAGAGTTGCGATCCGTCAACTCGGTCAAGTATACCCTGATAGGCGCTGTGAAGGAATTCCACCTCACTGCCGTCCGGGCTGATGACAAGACTGCCCGGTACAGCGCGCTCAAGCTGACGTGTCACAAAGTCCAGGGAGACGCGAATCTCTTCCAGTGCCTGCCGTGTCTGGCTGCCCACCTGGTGGGACTGCGCCACCCAGGCGGAAAACCCCATGGTGATGGCACCCACAACTGAAAGCACCAGCAGGGTCAGCAGTACCTCAATGAGGGTCAGCCCCTGCTGGCAGCTCCTTTGTTCAACTGCTCCAGATATAGTACCGCCTCCTGGAACGCTGCCTCAGTCAACACCTCAAAGGTGAGAATCGGCTGCAGGTCATGTTGATCAAGTGCCTCCAGAATCGCGGAGAAATCAATGTTTCCCTGGCCGCAGGGCAGATGGTCATCCCCGACGCCGTGGTTGTCATGGAGATGCACCTCGAAGAGCTTTTCGGCAAAGGCCTCAATCCACTGTCCATGGCTGGTCTGTCCGAAAAGGCGACTGTGGCCCACATCAAGGCAGTATCCCAGGCGCGGGTTATTCACCGCGCTGACCACATCCACCAGAGGGGCGGGGTCCGCTTCAAAGACGTTTTCCACGCTGATGGTCACCGAGGGGTTCAGTTGTTCCAGCAGGCGGTGCAGAATGTCGCATACATGGTGTTTCCAGTGGTGGTACATCTTGCCGTGGCCATACATCTCGCGGGTATAGCCCGTATGTAACACTATATTGGCAGGCACCACCAGATTGGCCACATCAGCCATCTGCAACAGACGCTCGTGGCTGACCTGCCGGATGCGCATATCCAGACCACCGGGGCTGAGGTCAAAGAATGGAGCATGAAACGTCAGAAATCCGCACCGTCGCTTCAGCGCCTTCAGACGCTGAGCCATAAAGGAAGCTGAATAGGCGTCCATGGTATTGGCATCCATCAGGATTTCATAGCCATGGGCGGCGGTGTACTCATTCCCCTCCATGACGGCGGAGAGCAGACCACGGCACGTCAGAAAACACGAGTGTATATCCAGCACGATTCCTCCGATACAATGATTTCGACTTCAGGATACCACACCCATTTGACATGGCAACAGCATCAGGTGAGGGCTGAGCTGACCTGTGCCATCAGCAGCTTGCTGGAGCCGCTCTGCCCCTGCCAGTTCACCCGCTGGGTGACATCAAAGCCATCGAATTCCATGGAATAGTGAGCCTCTCCCTCTTCAAAAAGCCAGGCGAAACGGTTCAGGGCTTCCGTGGGGTTCTTGCGATAGGCGTCCTGGAACTCCTGGGCCTGTTTGGCTTTGGCGATCAGAGTCTGCAGCGAAGAGAGCTTGCGGAAGGAATTGGACAGATCTGGGTTCTCCCGAAGCAGCTTCTCAATGGCATCCTTGTCTGGATGCTCGCCCGAGACCCGGACATTGCCCGACGGATCTGTGGTGAGCTCAAAGGGCTGCGACATATCTATGCCGCCACGCAGGAAAAGTCCACGCATCTTCGTGGTCAGGGTATCGGAAAGTTCGGCAGCCTCCTGCCTGATATCGCTGATGGAGAGAGATTGTGGCAAAGGTGCCAGCTCGCGGCTGCCGCTCTGGCCATCGGCAAATATCGCCAGACTCTTGGCCTCTTTGGATATGGTGACATTATCCTGTTGAGAAATTTTTTCCTTGGTGCCGGCAGCTTTCACGACGTCTGCCGCCGTTGCCGCGGAACGGTAAGTGCTTAACGCCGAAGAGATATGACTCTGATTACTGATCAGCATGGGCGCTCCTGGACTGCAAGATGACCACTCTACCTGCAAGTTTCCCGCCACCCGCTAAGCCCTTTCCAATTCAGGAGGGAAATTAAATCGTCGGGGACGGTAAAAAAAAGTTGACACCAGCCCCTCGGCTTGTTAGTATCCCGCCTCGTTGAGCGATTCAAGGTCTTGTAACAAGCCAATATGAATCTCCCTCATCACATTGCGTCCCGTTCGTCTAGCCCGGTCTAGGACACCGCCCTTTCACGGCGGCGACAGGGGTTCGAATCCCCTACGGGATGCCAATGGGTGGTTAGCTCAGCTGGGAGAGCATCGGCCTTACAAGCCGAGGGTCACAGGTTCGATCCCTGTACCACCCACCATTTTTCAGTGCGGGGGCGTAGTTAAGTCGGTTATAACGCCGGCCTGTCACGCCGGAGGCCGCGGGTTCGAGTCCCGTCGCTCCCGCCATTTTTTTTGTCTTTTTTCAGAAAAAAGGCCTGAGCGTGACCCGTTAGCTCAGTTGGTAGAGCATCTGACTTTTAATCAGAGGGTCGAAGGTTCGAATCCTTCACGGGTCACCATTTTTTATTGGCCAGCGCCAAAACTGAGGGTTCAACTTCATCAAGGTGCAATAGCAAACGGTTAACCTGTTACTGAATCAGTGGCAGGTTTTTGTTTTTCCGGGAAGGAGGAGCATATGGGCATCAAGATTATCTCCGATAACCGATCCGCCCGTCACCACTTTGAAATCCTGGAGACACTGGAAACCGGAGTTGTCCTGAAGGGCTCGGAGGTCAAGAGCATCCGCCAGGGAAAAGTCAACCTCAAGGACGCCTACTGCCGCGTCGACCGAGGAGAGCTCTTTCTCTTTCAGTGCCATATCTCCCCCTATGAAGAGGCGGGGCCCATGGCGCCCGATCCCACCAGGGTGCGTAAACTGCTGGCCCATAAGATGGAAATCGACAAGCTGGCCGCCAAGGCCCAGCAGGGGGGGCTTGCCATTGTCCCCACAAAGATGTACTTTAAGAACGGTAAGGTAAAAGTGGAAGTGGCTCTTGGCAAGGGCAAGAAACTCCACGATAAACGTGAATCTCTGAAACAGAAGGATGCCCAGCGCGAAGCGCAGCAGGCATTGAAAAGCCACAGTTAGTTACTCCCAATAACTCTTAACACGCAGGCAGTTGAAAAATACTCAGGTGCAAGGCGCTCGCTAAGCAAGGATTGAAGCGTACTCCCCGTACGCTGCAGTGACGAGCGACCGCGAGCAACACCGCAGATGAGGGTTTTTCAGCTGCCTGCCAACACATCAATCTGGGGGCGCACTGGTTTCGACGGGAACACAGAAGCAATTGACGCATGCCAGGGGGCTGGTGGCCCTGTAAAAACCAGCAAAACAACAAACGCCAACGACGAAAACGTTCTGGCTGCTGCGTAAGCAGCACTAACCCCCACGGGACCCGGCCTGCAGGGCCCCATGGTGGAAAATCGCAGGCTGTTGCTTTGACAGTGCTCTCCGGTCAAAGACGAGGATAACAGGAGAACTCGGCTTTCGGATACCGTGCCGCCTCGGGCTCCGGAAGGCTAAAGCAAACAAGCGGACAAGCATGTAGGGTTGGTTGTGGAAATGGTCTCGGACAGGGGTTCGACTCCCCTCGCCTCCACCATTTAGAAAAGACAAACCCGTCTCTCTGGGGTCATTCTCCGGGGTGACGGGTTTTATTTTTCTGTGTATTGTCAGCGACTTACGTCGCCTTCAGGGTGTCGGCGCTACCGCCCAAATCACTCCCTTTTCGGGAAATCCGTCATACCCCGCTTCTCTTTCGGCTCCAAATTCTCCGCATTCTTACCCCCATTCTCCGGACCTCGTCCGGTGTCCTGCATTTTTTCCTGCAACCGCTTCTCGGCGATTTCGTCGGCAAACTGGTTGATACTCTTCATGATTCCGTCAAACAGGTCGTTGATGTCCATGGTCGGTCGCTCCTCGTTGTGGTTAATGCCCTTACTTACCGGAGAGGTGGAGAAAGTGTCGGGCGGTGGCTGATTTTTTTTCGTGTTGGCCTTCTGAGGGGTTACTTACCGGGCGGCGGCGGGATGTGTCGGAAAATTCTGAAATAACCGCCAACTTTCATCTTTCCACATGCGTTGTCACCTGCTATATTAAGGGTCGTAATTGTACGTTGGGCACATTGCGTTCGCTCGCTGCCGGTGAATTGGTGGCGCACCAGGAATTGAGGCAAATCGATATGGCAAAGGCACCGGAAAATTTTGCGGAGACGGTCAAAGAAGTCCGCCAGCAGCTGGGGCTGAGCCAGGAAGAGCTGGCCCACGAGCTGGGCGTGAGCTTTTCCACGATCAACCGCTGGGAAAACAGCAAGACGGTTCCCTTCAAGCTGGCGAGAAGGCAATTCGAAGCCTTTTGTGTGCGGATGAAAGAACAGGGGAAGTTGAAGCATGACTAGGACTGAGGCCCAAACCCGTGCTGAACTGATTGACAGCCAGCTCGCCCAGTCGGGCTGGAATGTTAAAGATCCCACCCTGGTCATCGAGGAGTTCGACATCCTGACTCCACTCCCCCTGGGTGTTGCCGAACCGCGCACCCCATACGAAGGTCATCAATTCAGCGACTATGTATTGCTTGGCAAGGATCGCAAGCCCCTGGCCGTGGTCGAAGCGAAGAAAACGAGCAAAGACGCCGCGCTGGGGCGAGAGCAGGCCAAGCAATACTGCTACAACATCCAGAAACAACTGGGGGGCGAGCTGCCGTTCTGCTTCTACACCAACGGGCACGAGATCTATTTCTGGGATCTGGACAACTACCCGCCGCGCAAGATCGTCGGCTTCCCGACCCGAGATGACCTTGAGCGGTTTCAATACATTCGCCGCAACCGCAAGCCCCTGACCCAGGAGCTGATCAACACATCCATTGCGGGCCGCGACTATCAGATCCGGGCCATTCGCGCCGTGTTGGAAGGCATCGAACAGAAAAAGCGTGACTTTCTTTTGGTCATGGCCACCGGCACCGGCAAGACCCGCACCTGTATCGCCAAGGTCGATGCCCTGATGCGTGCCGGACACGCCGAAAAGGTCCTGTTTCTGGTCGACCGCATCGCCTTGCGCGAACAGGCACTGGCCGCCTTCAAGGAGCATCTGCCCCACGAGCCGCGCTGGCCCAACGTCGGCGAGAAGCTCATCGCCAAGGACCGCCGCATCTACGTCTCGACCTATCCCACCATGCTCAACATCATCCGGGACGAGTCGCAGCAGCTGTCACCGCACTTTTTCGATTTCATCGTGGTCGATGAGAGCCACCGCTCCATCTACAACACCTATGGCGAGGTCCTCAACTACTTCAAGACCATAACTCTCGGCCTCACAGCCACGCCGACCGACATTATCGACCACAACACCTTTCAGCTCTTTCACTGCGAAGACGGCCTTCCCACCTTTGCCTACACCTTCGAAGAGGCGGTCAACAACGTGCCGCCCTACCTGTGCAGCTTCCAGGTAATGAAAATCCAGACCCGCTTTCAGATGGAGGGGATCAGCAAACGCACCATCTCGCTGGAAGACCAGAAAAAGCTGCTGCTGGAAGGCAAGGAGATCGAAGAGATCAACTTCGAGGGTTCACAGCTCGAAAAGCAGGTGATCAACAAGGGGACCAACGCCCTCATCGTCAAGGAGTTCATGGAGGAGTGCATCAAGGACCCGAATGGCGTGCTGCCCGGCAAGACCATCTTCTTCTGCTCCTCCAAGGCCCATGCCCGGCGCATTGAAGAGATCTTCGACAAGCTCTTCCCCCAATACAAAGGCGAGCTGGCCAAGGTGTTGGTTTCGGATGACCCGCGTGTCTATGGCAAGGGCGGCCTGCTCGACCAGTTCACCAACAACGACATGCCCCGCGTCGCCATCAGCGTCGATATGCTCGATACCGGCATCGACGTGCGGGAGATCGTCAATCTCGTCTTTGCCAAACCGGTCTATTCCTACACCAAGTTCTGGCAGATGATCGGGCGCGGCACTCGGCTGCTTGAAGCCGCCAAGCCCAAGCCCTGGTGTACCGAAAAGGATGTGTTCCTCATCCTCGATTGCTGGGACAACTTCGAATACTTCAAGCTGCAACCCAAGGGCAAGGAACTCAAACCCCAGCTCCCCCTGCCGGTGCGGCTGGTCGGCTTGCGGCTGGATAAAATCGAAAAGGCCATCGACCTTGCGCAGGCGCAGGTTGCCGAGCGCGAAATCGCCAAACTGCGTCGGCAGATCAGCCAGCTGCCGCATAGCTCCGTCATCATCAAGGAGGCTGCCTCGCTGCTTTCCCGACTCGATGAGGAAAACTTCTGGATCACCCTGAATCACCAGCGGTTGGAATTTTTGCGCGGCGAGATCAAGCCGCTGTTCCGCACCGTCTCCGAGGCCGACTTCAAGGCCATGCGCTTCGAGCGCGACCTGTTGGAGTACTCACTCGCCCGACTCCGCGAAGAGAAGGAAAAGGCCGAAACCCTCAAGGAAGGTATCGTCGAGCAGATCAGCGAACTGCCGCTGTCGGTCAGTTTCGTCAAAGCCGAGGAGTTGTTGATCCGCGCCGCCCAGAGCAACCACTACTGGGCCAAAACAGATGCGGTTGCCTTGGAGGACGCCCTCGACGAGCTAAACAGTCGCCTTGGCCCGCTGATGAAATTCCGCGAGCAACAGACCGGCCCCGGACCAACACACCTTGACCTGAAAGATGAAATCCACCGCAAGGAAATGGTCGAGTTCGGCCCCCAGCACGAATCGGTCAGCATCAGCCGCTACCGCGAGATGGTCGAGGCCATGATCGCGGAGCTGACCGCGCACAACCCCATTCTGCAAAAACTCAAGAATGGTCAGGATGTCTCGGCTGACGAGGCCCTTGAACTGGCCGAGCTGCTCCATGCCGAGCACCCCCACATCACCGAAGATCTGCTGCGCCAGGTCTACAAGAACCGCAAGGCGCGCTTCATCCAGTTCATCCGCCACATCCTCGGCATCGAGATCCTGAAGAGCTTCCCGGAAACGGTCAGCGAAGCCTTCGATCAGTTCATCGGGCAGCACACGAGCCTTTCCAGCCGTCAGTTGGAGTTCCTGAACCTGCTCAAGGGCTTCATCATCGAGCGCGAGAAGGTCGAGAAGAAAGACCTCATCAACGCACCGTTCACGGTCATCCACCCGCAGGGGATTCGCGGCGTGTTCAGTCCGGCCGAGATCAACGAAATACTACAGCTCACCGAGCGGTTGGCGGCTTGATGAATATGAATCGCGACAGACACGGCAAAGGAAAATATGATCATTTTCGTGGCGTCACGAAAATGATCCTGAAGTTAAACCCATCGAATTCGGTGGTTTTAGGAGGGCGGGAAGATGAAAGCGACCATTAATGCCAAGGGCACGGAAATCACCGTTTTGTCCAAAGGAGACGAAGACGATTTCATTTCCCTGACCGACATCGCCCGTTACAAAAATCCCGACGAGCCCAAGGATGTGGTTAAAAACTGGATGCGCAGCCGCAGCACCATCGAGTTTCTTGGCCTTTGGGAACAGTTGAACAACCCGGATTTTAAAGGGGTCGAATTCGACTCCTTTATCCATGAGGCCGGTTCCAACGCCTTTACTCTGTCACCCCAGAAGTGGATTGCCGCCACCAACGCTGTGGGGATGCTTTCAAGATCAGGGCGATACGGCGGCACCTTTGCCCACAAGGATATCGCCTTTGAGTTTGCTTCCTGGGTCTCCGCCGAGTTCAAGCTCTACATCATCAAGGATTATCAACGCCTCAAGGCCGATGAAAACAGCCGCATCTCGCTTGAGTGGAACGTGAATCGCGTCATTTCCAAAATCAACTACAAGATCCACACCGACGCCATCAAAGACAACCTGATCCCGCAGCTGGTTTCCAAACAGCAGCAGGCGTTCGCCTACGCCAGCGAAGCCGATATGCTCAATGTGGCTCTGTTCGGCAAGACGGCCAGGGAATGGAAAGAACAAAACCCCGAAGCAAAGGGCAACATGCGGGATGAAGCGACCATCCAGCAGCTCATTGTGCTATCCAACCTGGAAAGCATGAATGCGGAGCTGATCAAGCAGGGAATCCCACAAAATAAAAGACTCGTCGCGCTGAATAAAATGGCCATTGAACAGATGACTTCCATAGTGGGAAGCAAGGCCATCAGGCGACTGGAAAAAGGAAAATAGCCATGCTGCAGAACAACCCCGAACTCAAAAGCAAGATCGACCAGCTCTGGAACAAATTCTGGTCCGGCGGCATCAGCAATCCGCTCACCGCCATCGAGCAGATCACCTACCTGCTGTTCATGAAGCGGCTCGACGAGCTGGACCAGAAAAAGCAGGCCGATGCCGAATGGACCGGCGAGCCCTACACCTCCAAGTTCGCGGGCCAGTGGATTCCGCCCGAATACCGTGACAAGGAGGGGGCCGACAACTACGCCGTCGACAAGCGCACCCTGCGCTGGAGCGAGTTCAAGCGCATGCAGGCCGAAGAGATGCTGCAGCATGTACAGAGCAAGGTCTTCCCCTTCCTCAAGGACATGAACGGGGCCGAGAGCAACTTCACCCACCACATGAAGAACGCCGTGTTCATTATCCCCAAACCGGCGCTGCTGGTGGAGGCCGTGAAGACCATCGACGAGATCTTCGAGATCATGGAGAAGGACTCGCAGGAGAAGGGCCAGGCCTTTCAGGACATCCAGGGCGATGTCTACGAGATGCTCCTCTCCGAGATTGCCACGGCGGGCAAGAACGGCCAGTTCCGCACCCCGCGCCACATTATCAAGCTGATGGCCGATCTGGTGCGGCCGCAACTGGGCCACCGCATCGCCGACCCGGCCTGTGGTTCCGGCGGCTTTCTGCTCGGGGCCTACCAGTACATCGTTACGGAATTGGCGAAAAAGGCGGGGGCGAAAGATTTGCAGTCCGACGAAGACGGTTTTGTCCGCACCTCGGTGGCGGCGGGCTTGACCGAGAAGGCCCAGGCCATTCTGCAGGCCTCCCTCTTCGGTTACGACATCGACGCCACCATGGTGCGCCTGGGGTTGATGAACCTGATGATGCACGGCATCGACGAGCCCAACATCGACTACAAGGACACCCTCTCCAAGAGCTATCTGGAAGAGGCCGAATACGACATCGTCATGGCCAACCCGCCCTTTACCGGCAGCATCGACAAGGGCGACATCAACGAAAACCTGAGCCTCTCCACCACCAAGACCGAGCTGCTGTTTGTTGAGAACATCTACCGCCTGCTGAAAAAAGGCGGCACCGCCTGCGTCATCGTGCCGCAAGGGGTGCTGTTCGGCTCCGGCGGCGCATTCAAGACCCTGCGCCAGATGCTGGTGGAGCGTTGCGATCTCAAGGCCGTCATCACAATGCCGAGCGGCGTGTTCAAGCCCTACGCCGGGGTCAGTACCGCCATCCTGCTCTTCACCAAGGTCTGGGGGCCGAAGGACAAGGTGACGCAACCGGCCACCGAGCATGTCTGGTTCTACGAGATGCAGGCCGACGGCTATTCGCTGGATGACAAGCGCAGCAAGCAGGAGGGGTATGGGGATTTGCAGGATATTGTTGCCAAGTTCCATGCCCGCAATCCCGAGACCGATATCGACCGCACGGCGAAATGGTTTTGTGTGTCTCGATCCGAAATTGCGGACGAAAAGAACAACTACGACCTTTCGCTGTCGCGCTACAAGGAGGATGTTTTTGAAGACGTTGTCTATGACAAACCTGCCGACATTCTGAAGCGGCTTATTGAGGCGGAAGTGGGCGAGGCAGACGACGCCCAACTCGCCAAGGTACAAAGCGGCATTGTGCGCGAGCTGCTGGAGCTGAGGGAGATGGTTGGATGAGAAAGGTTCCGATCAGCTCAATTGCGGATGTCACCGCAGGACAAGGCGCTCCCAAACCGGATGAATTTTCTGACAGCGGCATTCCCTTCGTTCGCGCTGGCAGTCTGGAGGATTTGCTTGCCGGTAAAAGTGAATCCGACCTTGAACTGGTGCCTGCCCAAACAGCCAAAAAGCGAAAGCTGAAACTTTACCCCAAGGGCTCGATTCTATTTGCAAAAAGCGGCATGTCTGCGACCAAGGATCGCATTTATGTTTTGCAGAATCCTGCCCATGTCGTCAGCCACCTGGCGATCCTGACCCCCAAAGACAACGTTTATCGGGACTATCTGCGGCTTGCACTCAAACAGTTTCCACCTTCAAGCCTCATCAAAGACCCTGCCTATCCAGCCATCGGCCTCGGCGAGATTCAGAGCTACGAAATTCCGGTGCCCGAAGAAATCGACGACCAAAAGCGCATTGCCCATCTGCTCGGCAAGGTGGAAGGGCTGATCGCCCGGCGCAAACAACACCTGCAACAACTCGACGATCTGCTCAAAAGCGTCTTTCTGGAGATGTTCGGCGACCCCGTACGGAATGAGAAGGGGTGGGAGAAAGACCGAATTGGACGGTCAACTAAAGTCCAGGGAGGCTTTGCTTTTAAAAGCAAGGATCTTGTAACAAAAGGGAATGTCCGTCTTGTTAAAATAGCCAACGTCCATTTTGAGAATCTCATATGGGATGATGTCACTTTTGTTCCTAACCATTTTATTGAAGACTATATCCGATTTGCTCTTTCTGAAGGCGATCTGCTTATCGCTCTAACTCGTCCGATCATTAAGTCACTAGATGTCGTAAAAACAGCAACAGTTAGAGAGGCCGATCTTCCTTGCCTGTTGAATCAACGGGTAGCTCGCTTTGTCTTCGATAAAGCTGCAATCAACAAAAGATTTTTCCTGCAATACTGCTATACGAGCTTCTTCAAAAACACTGTCGATAAACTTTGTCCTCCCGGTCTTCAGCCAAATATCAGTACCAACCAAATCGAGGATATTCCGATTTATTATCCTCCCATTGACCTCCAAAACCAATTCGCCACCATTGTCGAAAAGGTCGAAGGCCTCAAATCTCACTACCAGCAAAGCCTAACCGATCTGGAAAGCCTCTATGGCGCACTCAGCCAGAAGGCGTTCAAGGGCGAGCTGGATCTGTCGCGGGTGGCGCTGCCAGCGGAAGGGCCTGAGATTGCCGAGGAAGAAAAGATGGTCATAGAGGAAATACAACCCATGGAGCCATTGTTCGAGTTGCCCGCACCCGAAGAACTTGCCTTATTGCAAACCGCCGAAGGCCGTAAATCCCTTCTGGGTGAGTGGCTGAATGTCTGGCTGGCGCAACTGGGCGATGCCCCCTTTGCCGCGCAGGCTTTTATGGATGCCGCCCGGCAACGGTTGTGGGAGCTGGCGGAAGACGATGCGCCGGACTGGGGCGTGGCGGAATACGACGAACTCAAGACTCAAGTGTTCGAGGCGCTGGAACAGGGCCGCCTGACCCAGGGTTACGACGATGTCCACAACCGCGTCCAACTCAAAAAGGCAATCCCATGATGCCCTCTCATCCCCAACACCTATTTCGCGCTTTTCGCGTATTTCGCGGTTAAAAAATGAAACTCCTACGCCTCAAAATCACCAACCCGAAGGGCTTTCGCAGCCTGCAAGCGGGTTTTGAGCACCGCTTCCGCAGCGACTGGGACTTGCAGGAGGAGCAGCGCTTTGCCCCCTTCGTCTGCGCCGGTCCCAACGGCAGCGGCAAGTCGAACCTGCTGGAGGCGCTGGCGGCAATCTTCTACCACTTGGAGTGCATTTATCTGGAGAACCTGCCGGACAGCTTCCGGTTCGAGGAAGAGACCAACCCCGGCGGCTTCCGCAGTGAAACCGCCATCCCGGACGGCTTCGAGATCGAATACCTGATCCGCCCGCAGGATGCCTTGAAGTCCAAAGGCCACGACGGCCAGGCCCATGTGCGCATCGTCAAACAGCCCGGCGAAGCGCCCAAGTGTCTCCTGCTCAACCATGCGGAGCAGGAAGGCGCGGTGGAGCAGACCCTGGCCCGGCAACTGCTACCGGATTACATTCTGGGCTACTCCTCCGGCGAGAACGAAATCCTCAGCCTGCCGTTTTTCAAGATGCGTTTTGTCCAGTTCGATGAATACGGGCAGGCGCTGAAGCAGCAGCTGCCTTATCCCGGCCGCCCGGAATCGCGGCTGGTCTACCTCGACAGCGGCTTCAGCCAGGCGATCCTGCTCTGCAACCTGCTGTTTCAGGATGCCAATGCGCTCACACCCTTTCGCGATGATGTGAAAATCGAGGAACTCAGGGAGTTCCGCATCATCATCCGGCGCAGCATCGAGGTGGAGGAAAACCAGATCCCGGCCTTCGGCAGTCGGGATCAGAACAAGCAGGAGTCCACCGAGGATATTGTCAAAAATCACCCGGCCCTGAGCGTCAGCGAAGGCGAGAGCCAGGCCAAGCGGTATCGGATCAACCTGGTGCAACTGCTTGACGGCGGCGACACCGCCGACAAAATCATCCCGCGCCTGATGCGATGCGCCACCTGCTGGTATCTCGACGAGGCCAGCGACACCCTCTATCTCGATTACCGGGTCAACGACGCCACCCGGCAGGCGTTCCGCGATAACTTCGATTTCGAAGTCAACCACTCGCCCATCGCCCTGTTCCAGGCCTTTCAGGTGCTGCTGACGCTTAACCTTTTTGCCGTCAGCGACTCATTGAAGGCCGATCTGTATCAGTCCGACAGCCACTATGTGAGCGAGACGGTGCCGACCCTTGCCTCGGATGAACGCATCATGCGCTTTAAATTTGTTAAGTTCAGCAAGACCGACGTGGCCGAGCCGGTGATGCTCAAGAACCTCTCCGACGGCGAACATCAGCTGCTGCACACCCTGGGCCTCTGCCTGCTGTTCAAGAATACCCAGAGCCTGTTCCTGCTCGACGAACCGGAGACCCATTTCAACCCCGACTGGCGCGCCAACTTCGTCACCCGCCTGCATGATTGTTTCAAAGTGACTGAAAAAGAGGGAAATCAGCAGCAATCGACAATGAAGCGTTATGAACGTGAAATGCTTGTCACCACCCACACGCCGTTTCTGATCTCCGACAGCCGACCGGAAAAGGTGCTGGTGTTCAAAAAGGATAGGGAGACAGGCGAGGTCAGCGTTAGAAATCCGAATTACAACACCCTCGGTGCGTCCATCAACAAGATTACCATGGCCACCTTCGGCAAGCGCGAGACCATCGGCGGCCATGCCCAGGCCATGCTGGAGGGTCTTCGTCAGCGTTTTGAACAGGGCGAAGACAAGGAGCAGCTCATTACAGAGATCAACCGCCAGCTCGGCGACTCGGTGGAAAAGGTACTGCTCATCAAGACCATTCTCGACGCTGGCTCGGATAATGGCGGGGAGGGACAGGGCTGATGCTGTTCGCCTATACCTACGTCCCCCATACCATGGAGAAGATGCAGTCGTTCATTGACTTCATTTTTTTCGAGGTGTGGTGCAAAGCGCCTATCGGATTGGCTTTCAGTCTCGATCTGTTTGAAAACGAGCCAGACCTAAGAGAAGTTCTTTCAGCTTTCGGGTTTGCGACGAATGCCCCCGAGCGTGGCAAGCAGTTTTACAAAGACATCAAAGCGATCTATGAGCTCTTTGCCCCATTAACCCCGAAGCAAATCGACCGACTCAATCGGTGGTACCAGGCCAACAACGACATCGAGAAGGTCTGTGCCAATGACCCGGCAGTCCAAATCGCCCGCTATGCCGATATCGCCGCCATCCATCCTGATCTGAGCGGGCAACTGGAGTCATTTTTCAAGGGGCTCTATTCCCAGCAACTGCTCGATCTTGCGGCGCTGCGGGAAAAGATCGGCCGGATTGATGAGCACTATCAGGCATTCATGCAGGCGAACACCACCGGCAAATGTCCGTTTTGCGGGATCACGGAAATGCTTGGTGTTTATCACACTGGTCGCGAGGCCTATGACCATTATCTACCCAAGGCGATCTATCCCTTCAATTCGATCAATTTTCGCAACCTCGCCCCGGCCTGCCATTACTGCAATAGCAGTTACAAACTCAGCAAAGACCCGGCACGCAATGCCACCGGACGCCGCAAGGCTTTCTATCCCTATGCGACCGATGCCTCCCCAATCGAAATCACTGTCGTCCTCAATACCCCGGATATTGATCGCCTGACACCCGCCGACATCCAACTCACCTTTGGCCCAGACACCGTCCGCGAGGAGATCGAGGCCTGGAAAGAGGTTTACGGAATTGATGAGCGTTACAAGGCGAAATGCTGCGACGAATCATCCGGAAAATACTGGCTGACACAAGTGCTTGATGAGTGGCAGGAAGATGAACGCTCGCCTGCAGACTTCCTGATTACATTGAATCGGCAGGCCGATAAGAATCCACTGGCAGACAGTAGCTTCCTGAAATCGGCCTTCCTCAAAGGTTGTCAACGGGCCGGTCTGTTTGATGTTATTGCAAAGGAGGGAGCCGCGCCATGACCTTTACCCCCGCATTCACCATCACCAACCGCATGACCCAGGCGATCACCTGTATCGAAGAAGCAGCCAGGGAGGCGACATGAAATATCAGCCACCCTATACCATCACCCTCGAGATCCTGAACCGGGTCGCCGCCATCAGCGAGGCCATCGGGCGGCTGACCGTGCTCACTGACCAGGCGAGAGCCTTGCGGCTGCGGCGTATCAACCGTATTCGCACCATTCGCGGTTCGCTGGCCATTGAAGGCAACACCCTGAGCGAGGCGCAGATCACCGCGATTCTGGAGGGCAAGCGGGTCATCGCCCCGCCCCGCGAGGTGCAGGAGGTGAAAAACGCCCTGGCCGCCTATGACCGCTTCGACACCTGGAAGCCCGGTGTGGAAAAGGACCTGCTGGAGGCGCACCGGATTTTGATGTCCGGCCTGATCGACGAAGCGGGACTGTATCGGCATGGCGGCGTGGGGGTGATGGCGGGCCAACAGGTGATCCACATGGCCCCGCCCGCCGACCGGGTGCCGCAACTGATGGGTGACCTGTTCGGCTGGCTGGCCGCCACCGACGCCCACCCGCTCATCGCCAGTTCGGTCTTTCACTACGAGTTCGAATTCATCCACCCCTTCGCCGACGGCAACGGCCGCATGGGGCGGCTTTGGCAGAGCCTGATCTTGGCTCGCTGGAATCCCCTGTTCGCCGACATCCCGGTGGAAAGCCTGATCTTCGAGCACCAGGCCGAGTACTACCAGGCAATTCAGGAAAGCACCCAAAAGACCGATTCCGCTCCTTTTATCGCCTTCATGCTGCGGATGATTCTGGATACCGTGACCATCTCTGCCCCCCAAGTCAGCCCTCAAGTCGCCCCCCAAGTCGGCGAGCTGCTGGCGGAGATCCGGGGCGAGATGGGCCGCGAGGCACTGCAATCTGCCCTGGGGCTTTCGGATCGCAAATCCTTCCGCGAGCGCTACCTCAAACCGGCCCTGGCCGACGGCCTGATTGAGATGACCATTCCCGACAAGCCCAACAGCCGCTTGCAGAAATACAGACTCACCGACAAGGGCCGCCAGTGGCTGGCGCAGCATGGTAATGAATAACTTGCGACAAACTCGTGACATGGCTTGTGACATCAAACGGGTGCAGAACTATGTCAAAGGGGTGTGACAGCCTGGAGCAAATAGCTGGATCTGTGAGGATAATGAATAAAATAATGGTTATATTCGCGGCAAGGAGAAGGTGATATGAACGTAGTGGCCACGCCTCTTCAAAAAGGGATCATCTCTGTCCGCCAGCTCCTGGCCGCCCCCAATCTTGCCATCCCCCAATATCAGCGCCCCTACAAATGGACCAGCCGCCACGTCGGTCAGCTCTTCTCGGATATCGGCGCTTTCAGAGACAAGACATCCTACCGCCTCGGTACCGTAGTCTTCCATCTCGATGACCGCCAGAAGAACATCGTGGATGGCCAACAACGCACCATTACCCTGATGCTGGCGGTCCATGCTTTGATCCGATTGCGCCGCGACAGACTGGAACGTAACGACCTTAAAGAGCAACTGGATGAGCTTGAACGCAAAATGCCCGTCCCCTGCTTTGAGAGCGATATCTCCAAGGTGAACATTCACGCTAACTACCTTGAGATCGCCCGCATCATCGACCGTGCGGATTTTGATGAAGAGCAGATCAACTTCCTGCTCAACCGCTGTGAGGTCGTCACCTTCACCCTGACCGATATCTCCGAAGCCTTCCAGTTCTTCGATTCCCAGAACGCCCGGGGCAAGGATCTTGAGCCCCATGATTTGCTCAAGGCGTTCCACCTGCGTGAGTTCAGCAGCCACGAGGACCATCTGAAGAGGGGCACGGTGGCCAAGTGGGAGAACAGCGAGACCGCTGAGCTGTCGACACTTTTCGCCCAATACCTGTACCGAATCCGCAACTGGACCAAAGGGGAGCCCGCCAGGTACTTCGGCAAGGAGGATACGGACCTTTTCAAGGGCGTCAACATCGAGACCATCTCAAACTACCCCTATATTGAACACCTCCGGCTGGCCCACCATTTCGTTGACCACTACAACGGGGGTTACGAGCGGAAGATTGATGGTCACACGATGGCTTTCCCTTTTTACCTCGACCAGATCATCATCAACGGCCGCCGCTTTTTCGAGATGACGGATCACTATCTTGGCGAAGTCGGTTGGGCCGTTGATACCAAGGCTTTGCAGAAGCGCATCGGCAGGGCAGGCCTCAACGGATTCGCCCAAAGAGTCTTTGCGGCAGTCACGTCCTACGAAGGCAGGAATCGCACCGGTGACCGGTATGTCCGGGTGATGTTCGACTGCCTGCTCATCTATTACATTGACAAGTTCGGGTTTGCCGAGATTTCCCGGGCAATCGAGAAAATTTTCATCTGGGCTTACAGTCTGCGTCTGCAGATGCAGGTTCTCCAGCTCGCCAGCATGGACAACTACGTCCTGGAGAACAACCTTTTCAAACGGCTCAAGGATGCCACCCACCCCGGCGACTTTTTGGGGTACAGCCTGCCGGTTGTCACCCAGAACCGTTCCAGCAAAACCAAGGCGATTGAGAAGCTGTTCAAGGAGATGAGGTACTATGAACAACCACATTGACCAGCTCTCCGTCCAACATCTTCTCGAAGGCGATGTGCTCTACCGAATCCCGATGTACCAGCGGAACTATGCATGGGATGAGGGGGAGATCACCCAACTTATTCAGGATGTTATCGACTACAGCAACAGAGAACAGCATTACTATATCGGAACGTTGGTGGTCTTTGAGCGGCCAACCGCCAATGGCGCTACCGTATATGAGACCATAGACGGCCAGCAACGACTCACAACCCTGTCTCTCCTGGTATCGTTCCTGAAAAATGAGGGGAAACCCGACGTCTCCTGGTATAGCCGTCTGGCGTTGGACTTCGAGTGCCGGGAGCATTCTCAGCGGACCTTCTCAGCAATATTTGCTAATCACACCGATACGTTGCCGTCGGATGACATCAATTCCGCCATTCTCAACGGGTATCGAATCATCCAGAAAGTGTTGCCGCAGAAGCTGGCGGAGCATAACGTTTCGGAGGCTGCCTTTTCCGGCTACCTCTTCGAGAAGGTCCAGATCATGCGGGTCACCGTACCCCACGATACCGATCTGAATCACTACTTCGAGATCATGAATAACCGAGGAGAGCAACTTGAAAAGCATGAGGTCCTCAAGTCGCGTCTTCTGGAGGTGCTGAATCGAATCCCGGACGAGACGGAACGAACGAAAAGCAAGGACTGTTTTCATCGCGTTTGGGAAGCCTGCGCCAATATGGAGAAGTACGTCCAGGCAGGATTTGCTCCGGAGCAGCGGCATGAATTGTTCGGGCGTCAGGACTGGGGCCAGTTCTTGCCACAGGATTTTGATGATGTTCAGGAGGCTGTCGCCAAAGGCTCCCGAGTAGGGGGAGGAGACGTGGTCGCCATGACGCTCACGGACATTCTTTCTCATGTTGGCCAGGCGGATGGGGAGTCATCTGGGGGCGATGACGAGGTTTCCGAACGGTTCAATTCCGTTATCAACTTCCCGAACTTCCTTCTGCATGTTTTGCGGGTCTCCACCGGCAGGGACATTCCTCTCGATGACAAGCGCCTCATCGCCATATTTGAAGAGGAGTTGCTCAAAAAGGACGATCCAGATGAAGTGAAGGAATTTGGGTTCGCCCTGCTGAAATGTAAATTCCTGTACGACCACTACATTCTCAAGCGGGAGTTCATCCGGGGGACGGATGGCTGGAGCCTGAAACGCTACAAGTGGTCCGATGGCGGGCAGAAGAGGCGCTCCGAGAAAGGTTACTATGTTAATACCTTTGGGGAAGAAAACGGCCAGGATGATATCAACCGCCGGATTCTTATGCTCCTGGCCGCATTTCACGTATCGACTCCGACGCTTGTTTACAAGCACTGGCTCAATGCCGCATTGAGCTATTTGTTTAGAAAGGGCAAAAAAAATCAAAGCCTGTACAGGGGGGAAGAGTTAGCCGCTGGTCACTATCTAGGCTATTTGAAAAGAGCGGCGAGGGCCTTTGTTTTTGATCGGTTCCTTGGGGGACATAGCGATTCGGGCTACTACCAGATTATTTATGACCGATACGGTAAATGTAAATCGCAACCAGACGTATTATCCGAGGCCAATCTAAGTAGCCGGTTGTCATTTGGGGAAATAGAGAACAACCTGGTGTTTAACTATCTCGACTATTTGCTTTGGTTGAAGCACAAGGATTCTGACCCTGTCATCAAAGCTTACGAGTTCACATTCCGCAGCTCTGTGGAACATTACTATCCCCAGAATCCGCTTCCGGGGCATGACACATTGCCAGCCGACACACTCAACTCTTTCGGAAACCTCTGCCTGATCAGCCACAGCAAGAACTCCCGTTTGAGCAATTTCATGCCGCAGGCGAAGAAGGAATACTACCGGAACAACACCATCGACAGCATCAAACAGTACTTGATGATGAACGAAGATCCTTGGGATGAGGTAGCTATTAACCAACATTACCAGGCGATGAGAGAAGTTTTTCGCGATGATCTTGATGTCGAAGTGAAAAGAAGACTCAGAAAGAGGAGCCAATAGACATGCCCGAAAAACCTCGCCCTGAGAGGCTGACCCAGAACCGTGTCGTTGGGCTCTTTACCGATGCCTCCCGGCCGGATTGCTAAGGTTGCTCCTCCCTGGGAGATTTGAAGCGGGCTATTGCAACGCTTGGTGCGCATGTTCGAGCAGGCGCTTGAGCCAAGCGAGCAGGAAGACTTTGTCGAGCGGCTTGAACGTGTCCGGAGTGAAGGCCACAACTGGGGCTGGGGCGTTGGCGATGACATGGACGATCTGATGGCGGAGTATGGATTTGCCGAAGAGTGACAAGAGCCCGAATGAACACGATGAACTACGGCGTCTGCGCGAGGAGAACGCCCGCCTCAAAAATCTGCTGACCCAGCACGGTATCGCCTGGGAAGAACCTGCCATCCCTGAACCTGTCCCCGACCCACCTGAATTCATATCAGTCCCAACCCAGTTCACCACCGACGACAAGATCGCCCTGTTCCGCCGGCTTTTTCGGGGGCGGGAGGATGTCTATCCGCAGCGCTGGGACTCGGCCAAGGGCACGTCAGGCTATTCACCAGCCTGTGGTAACGAGTGGAAGCCCGGCATCTGCCACAAGCCTCGGGTGAAATGCGGCGACTGCAACCAGCGCCAATTGCTGCCGGTGACCGATCAGGTGATCTATGACCATTTGGCAGGGAAACAGACCATCGGCGTCTATCCACTCCTGAGCGACGACAGCTGCTGTTTTTTGGCGGTTGACTTCGATGAGGCCGACTGGCGGGAGGATGCCAAAGCTTTCATGCAATCCTGTCGCGAACTCGGCATTCCGGCGTCGCTGGAGATTTCCCGCTCCGGAAATGGCGCTCACGCCTGGATCTTTTTTGCCGAGCCGGTTCCGGCCCGCGAGGCCCGGCAGCTCGGGACCGCACTGATCAGCCACACCTGCGACCGCACCCGGCAATTATCCCTGGCCAGCTACGATCGGCTGTTTCCCAACCAGGACACCATGCCCAAGGGTGGCTTCGGCAATCTGATCGCGCTGCCCCTGCAGAAACAGCCGAGGGAATCAGGGCGCAGCGTCTTCGTTAATGAACAATTGCAACCCCATTCGGACCAGTGGGCTTTTCTGTCATCCATCCGCCCCATGTCCCGGCGGGACCTGGAAGACGCCATCCTGCGGGCCAGCGGCAGCCGCCATCCCCTGGATGTGGCCTTTGTTGCCGGGGAAGAAGACAATAAGCCATGGCAGCGTCCTTCACCTGTGCCCGCAAGAATTACCGGTTCACTACCGGAATCGCTGATCTTGGTGCTGGCCAACCAGGTTTTCATCGCCAAGGCCGATCTGCCCCAGCCGCTGGCCAACCGCCTGATCCGACTCGCAGCCTTCCAGAATTCGGAGTTCTACAAGGCCCAGGCCATGCGCCTGCCGGTGTGGAACAAACCGCGCATCATCGGCTGCGCCGAGAATTTCCCCCAGCATATCGGCCTGCCCCGTGGCTGCCTCGATGCGGCACTCGACCTGTTGCAGGAGAATGACATCCATCCGGAGCTGCAGGACGAACGCCTGGCCGGACGGAAAGTGACGGCCAAGTTCACCGGGACCTTGCGCAAGGACCAGAAGGCAGCGGTACGGGAGATGCTCAAACACGAGGTCGGCGTACTCTGTGCCCCGACGGCCTTCGGTAAGACCGTCACTGCAGCAGCCCTGATCGCCCGGCGTAAGGTCAGCACGCTGGTGCTGGTCCATCGCACCGAACTGCTGCGGCAGTGGCAGGAACGATTGACCGGATTTCTTGAGTTCCCGAAAGGAAGCTTGGGCGTCATCGGCGGCGGCAAGAAGAAACCGTCCGGCAAGATCGACATCGCCGTCATGCAGTCTCTTTCCCGTCGGGAGGATCTTGGCGAACTGCTCGACCAGTACGGGCAGATCATCATCGACGAATGCCACCACCTGTCGGCCTTTTCCTTCGAAGCGATCCTCAAACAAGCCAAGGCGAAATTCGTGGTGGGCCTGACAGCCACACCGATACGCCGCGACGGTCATCAGCCGATCATCTTCATGCAGTGCGGGCCTATCCGACATAGCGCCGCCAGACCGGAAACCGCCCCGGCGCAACTTGAAGTATGGCCGAAGGTGCTGCCCGCGCCGGAGATCCCGCCGGATTCACCGATTCAGGATGTGTTCCGCATCCTTGCCAACGATGCGACCCGCAACCGCCGCATCGCCGGGGATGTACTGGCCGCCTACCGCGAAGGACGAAAGGTGTTGGTGCTTACCGAGCGAACGGATCATCTGTCGCTGTTGCGGGAGGCGCTGGGGGATGAGGTCGAGAACTGTTTCATTCTGCATGGCCGCTTGTCGAAGAAGCAGCGAACGGCTGTGTTCGCGGAACTGGATGCGTTGGATGAGTCGGCACCGAGGGTGCTACTCGCCACCGGCCGCCTGATCGGTGAAGGCTTTGACCATCCGCCGCTCGACACCCTGGTGCTGGCCATGCCGATATCCTGGAAGGGAACCTTGCAGCAATACGCGGGACGCCTGCACCGGGAACACGCCGACAAACAGGATGTGCGCATCTACGACTATGCCGAGACCGATCATCCCCAGCTCAACCGCATGTGGGACAAACGGCAGCGCGGCTATAGAGCCATGGGGTACGAGATCAAACCGATGGAGACCGTAGTTTTAGGAAACGGCACGAACCTAAAATAAGCCGAGCCGCTATTTTAAATTCGTGGTTCTGTCTCCAACAGAAACCGCCAGACCGGCACGACCTGAATGGTGCCGAAGCCCACGGGGATGGTCTCATCGGTGCGCCAGGTGACGATGGTCCCCTCCGCCACCGCCAGCTCGACCATGGCTTCGGAGAGGGAACGCACTTCGCTCTGCCTGACGCGGGGATCGGCCAGCGAGGCGCAGACCTGGACCAGCATGATGGCTTGTTCTTGCCCCGGCACTGAAGGCAGCAGCGCGACAAGGTCCACCTCTCGGCCTGTCTTGGTCCTGTGGTAGAAGATCTCCGGCGTCACCCGGCGCAGCGCGGTGAACACCAGATTCTCCAGCAGGCTGTTGCGGTTGGTGAGGATGCCGGAGCTGACCGAGGCCGCCAGGGCGTGGTCGATGCAGTAGACCTTGCGGGGATTGACGCTGATCCGGGTCGGCGAGTTGGAAAAGATGTTCACGCTGAACAGCAGCCCGGCATCCTCGAACGCGACGAGCCAATCGACCACCGAGCTTTTGCGCACCCGGTGGCCGAGGGATTTCAGGTAATCGGTCAGGTGACTGATGGCATAGAAGAAGCCGGTGTTGTCCACCAGCCAGTGGGCCAGATCGATCACCGCCCGAGGGTGGGAGATGTTGTGATGCCCGATGATGCTGGCGAGGATGGTTTTCCAGTTCGCCTGATGGGCTTCAACGCGCTGCTGCTGGTCGCGTCGGTTCACGCCGGGGAAGCCGCCGACCTGCCAATAGTCCTCGAATGCCTTCTGGATAGTCAGCCGCTGCTTGGTGGATAAGGGGCCGTCGCTATCGATATCCTTGCCGTCGAGGAATTCCCGGAACGAAAGCGGGAAGATCTCCCAGGAGACGATCCGTCCGGTCAGAGGGCTGGCGGTTTCCTCCTCCGGTGCGGGCAGCAAGGACCCGGCGACGGTGACCTCGCACTTTTCGGTGCGCATCAGGCGCTCGATGAAGAGCTGCCAGTGCGGGAGCGCCTGCACTTCGTCGAAAAAACAGTGAACCGTCTCGCTGCCGCGTTTCTGCGGATGGAGCTCGAAGTACGCCTCCAGGATGAGGTCCGGATTTTCATGCCGCAGCCAGTAAAGCCGGTCGTCGGCCAGATCGAGAGAGAGGATGTTCTCACGGGGCACCCCTCCCTCGATCAGCTGCCGGATACGCTGGCGCAGCAAGATGGTCTTGCCGCTCCCCCTGACGCTGGTGACCACCGAGACCTTGCCCGGCAGACTGCCAATGGCGATACGCCGGGGCAGCAGTTCGCCCGGCGGCTCAAGTTCCTCGTATTCGCGGATGATTTGTTTCAGGCATTCGATCATGACATGGCCCGGTGCTCCCTGTTCGTTTTGGCAATCGGTGTCATTCATGCTTGGCGTGCCGGAAAAAGCAAATGGTTTGTCGAACCGGGAAGCGATTCCATTCGATTCCGTTTTTGGAAACCGAACCGCCGTCCGAAATCTTTTCCGGAAGCAATACTACTTTGCGGAAAACGGGCGCGGATGTTACATCGAGGAAGTGTGGTTTACGCCGCTTCCCGCTCATACCAGGCGACAATGCCGCCGAGCCGCTCCTCTCGCTTGACCGGACCAGCGGATGTGCGGCGGAAATCGGCGGAGATGACGTTATTGCCCGTGCCCTGGTGGGGCCGTTGGGTGTGGTAGTAGTCAAGCCAGACGCGGTTGATGTGGGCCAGTTGGCCAAGGCCAAAGCAGACGAAGTGGTTCAGGCACTGGTGCTTGCAGGTGCCGATGAAGGATTCGCAGAAGGCGTTGGCCTGCGGCGCTTTCGGCGGGATACGGATGCAGCGCACCCCGGCTCGGTTCCAGAAGGCGTCGAACTGCTTGGTGAACTTGGTGTCGCGGTCGTGAATCAGGTATTTGGCCTCGATGCCGTGGTCATCGAGCCACATGGTCATATTCCGCGCCTGCTGCATCACCCAGGCCTCGTCGGGATGAAAGGTCGGCTGGCTCAGGTAGACCCGGCGGCTGCCGAGATGCAGGAAGACCAGCACATAGGCGTCGAACCTGCCGCGAAGGGTGTAGACCGGCTTGGTGAAGAAGTCGCAGGCCACCAGCGATTCCATGTGGGCGCTGACGAACTTCGACCAGGGAAGGTTGGGTTTGCTCTTGGTCTTCTCGGGAGGCGGCGGACAATCGGAGCGCTTCAGGATGTCGCGGATGGTGGTGAGCCCCACGGAAATGCCAAGTTTCTTGAGCTCGCCGAGGATGCGTTTGTAGCCCCAGGAGATGTTCTCGGTCGCCATGCGCAGGATCAACGCCACGATATCCTCGGCGGTGCCGGGACGTCCGGCCGGTTTCGGAGTGCGGGTCTTGGCCCTCGGACTCAGCCAGCGCCGATAGATTTGCGGCTTGACCACCAGCATGACATCGGCGACGTCGTGGTTGATCTCGTTTCCCAGCCGCAGCAGTTCGGCCCGCTCCTCCGGGGTGGGGACAATGCGCTGGTCGTCGATCCGGTCGCGCAGCATCCTGATCTGGAACATCAGCAGCTGCATCCGGACGTCGTATTTCGGCAGGAACCGATGCGCCAGAAAGGTGAAAAGAACGAACATTACGGCTTGCGAAGCAAACGGAACGCGAGCCGCAGGCGAGTCCCGAAGGGATGCCACTGCGAAGCAGGGCACAAAAGATTGAATTTCATGCCCAACCTACGGTACCGCACAGGATGCACATCCTGATGATTTCAATAGTGTTTAAGCGGTGCATATGTTTCCGCACCCCTAGGAAGGACCCGGTTTCGACCCTCCGGTAAAACGAGTCGAAAAAAGGCCGACAATCCATGCCACGGATCGGGTGAAATTACAACGAAACGATGTCGCTGGGAGGCAATAAGACTGGAAAGTTGGAGCGTTATTTTCGGTATCCTGCCGGACTGTAAACCCGTTACCCTCGTCCGGTGCCGGGACCACGGCTTGCGAAGCAAACGGGGCGCGAGCCGCAGGCGAGTCCCGAAGGGATGCGACCGCGAAGCGGCGCACAAATCTGGGGAGAAAATCGTTTCTCTGGTCCGGTTGTCGGGAAGTGGTTATGTGAGATGACTTCGTCGTTTATTATCAAGGAGTTACGAGGAGCGCGGGCTTTGAGACTGTTTTGCGCCAGGTCGGCGTTCCCTCCACCATATTCATTATCCCAGAAAAAATACTCCATTTCCTCTGCATCGGGCCGCCGTTTATCCGGCCCGTTTGCCCGCCTGTTCGGTGCAGCCACCAGCAGGTTGCGCGAAGTCCGTTGACAGCGGAGTCGGTACAAACGCCAGCTGCCTGGTTTCTTCATCATTCTGCCTGATTTCAAAGAAAGCTACGCTGGTCTGTACGTCGGAGGCCAGCACGGCCAGTTGACTTGAGGAGCGCGAAACTTCCTCTGTTCCCTTTGCCGTCTGCTCAGACGTTATGGCGATTGTCTGGATATCCTCGGTAATCTGCTCGGCGGTAACCGCCATCTCTTCCACAGAGGCAGCACTTTGATCAATAAGGTGCTGCAGGCTCTCCATCCCCCCAATAATTTCCGTAAATGCGCTGTCCACCTCCTGGGCGAGGGAATTGCCATTCTGCGCCCTGTCATTGACCTTGGTCATGGATTGGACAACCTGATGAACTCCCTGTTGCATGCCCATGATGATGGTTCTGATTTCACTGGTGGAAAGGGTGCTGCGCTCCGAGAGCTTGCGGATTTCATCGGCGACGACCGCGAAGCCGCGCCCGGCATCACCGGCCCTTGCCGCCTCTATGGCCGCGTTCAGGGCAAGCAGATTGGTTTGATCGGCAATATCGTTAATCATGCGAATAACTTCCTGAACCCGGCCTGCTTTTTCCTCCAGGGAACGGGCACAGGTGGTAGCTTCATCCACGTGGCTGGCGATGGTGACCATTTCGGTGGCCGACAGTTTCACTTTCTCTTCGCCCTGCTTTGCCAGGCGTAAGGCCGCGAGTGTTTTTCCCTGTATATCAGCCATATTGCTGGAAATACTCGCCGACGTCTGAGACATTTCCAGCGAAGCGCCCGCAATCTGCGAAGTGCGCTCAGTCTGCAGCGCCATGCCGGTGCTCATTTGCGTTGACGCGCTGCTCAGCTGCTCGCTTGCCGTTGCAACCTCGGTCGAGGCCATGTTGATCTGCCCCACGGTTGCGCACAGGCTGGTAACCATCCTGTTCAGTGAGTTGAGCAGCATCCCCACCTCGTCGCGCTTGCGGCTGGAGATGGTGCGGGTGAGATCTCCGCTGGCAACGGCGTGGGCAAATTGCACCGCCTGATTCAGGGGCAGTGTGATGGTGCGCGTGATAAGCCACCCGGACAGCATGCTCACCAGAATCGCCAGACCCAGAATCAGCATCGTGATCGCAACATTCATCCCATAGCGGTCATGCGCGCTCTGGTACTCCGCAAAGGCAATATCCAGCTGCGCATCCACCAGCTCCGAGAGCTTATTGGTCAGGGGTTCAATTACCTGATAGAGCTCGTGCCGGGCAAAAGTGGTCAAAGCCTGCTGGTTGCTTTCCTGCAGGATGCCCTTTAATTTCTGCACGCTCTCAGCGACAATGGGCTTCAGGGGGAGGACTTCCTGAAGGATCTCACGCTCGGCCTCGGTAAAATCGCGGGCGAGATACTCCGACCAGAACTCCTCGATCTGCTGCTCAGCCTCCTGCACCATGCGCAGGGCCGTAAACATGGTGATGTTGCCATTGCGGGCCTTGTGGGTGACGTTGACAATATTGAAGGCATACAGATCGGATATGTGTTTCAGGTCGCGCAGTGGCACCACACGGTCGTGATAGATTGTCTCCAGCCCATCCTGGGTCTGCCTGATACCGTGAAGGCCCACCAGTCCAACAGTGATTAAAAAAATCAGAAAACACAGGACAAGAAGAATCTGCTTTGAGACTATTCTCATTGCTCCCCCTCGAAAGATAGAATTCCCGGATGGCGATAGCCGCGCACCCCGGGAAGGTAACACCAATAAACTTCACCTGCTGTAAATTTTCAGTAAACTTTCCGAGCCAGGATATTGCCATATGTGCGGATTCCCAGCGCATTGGGGCTGAAATGGAGCCAGGTATTTTGTGGTTCTGTCAGCGTCAAACTTCTTGACACCCGCCCCGCTTCATCACAACATCAGATCCCATGCGAAAAGGATTCACCAGCGGAGCCGCCGCGGCCGCCGCAGCCAGGGCCCACGCCCGTTTCCAGATGGGCCATGGGCCCATCACCCACGTATCCATCACCCTCCCGGACAAAAGCACCATGGAGCTGCCGGTGCAGTGCCACCCCCATGGCGCCATGGTCATCAAGGACGCGGGCGATGATCCCGACGTCACCCATGGCGCGGCCTTCTGGGCGCAGGTTGCGCTGTGTGAACATGATTCGGTGATCCATATCGTCGGAGGTGAGGGCGTCGGCGTGGTCACCCGGCCCGGCCTGCAGGTTCCCGTGGGGGAAGCGGCCATCAACCCCGTTCCCCGCGCCATGATTGAAGCCAATGTGCGCGCTGAAATCGGCACCGACCGGGGCGCCACCGTGACCATCCGGGTGCCGGAAGGCAGACGCCTGGCAGCCCAGACCTTTAACCCGCGCCTGGGCATTGAAGGGGGCATTTCCATCATCGGCACCACGGGAATCGTGGAACCCATGAGCCTGCAGGCCCTGGTGGAAGCCATCCACTGCGAAATCGACGTACAGCTGGCCGAAGGCCATCCCATCACGCTGGTTCCCGGCAAGATCGGCGAGAAGCACCTGCAGGCACAGCGCCCCGCAGCACAGACTATCCTGGTCAGCAACGCCTTTGGCGAAGCCCTGGAGTACCTGCGCCACCGGGGCGTCCGGCAGCTGACCATTGCCGGACATCCCGGAAAACTGGCCAAACTGGCCATGGGCTTCTATAATACCCACTCCAGCGCCTCACCCCAGGCTCAGGATTTCGTGGCCCACGTGCTGGGGTTGACCGGCACCTATAATACGGTGGAAGAGATCTGTCAGGCCCACCCTGAAGCATTTGATCCTCTGGCAACGCGGATTGCCGAGCGGGTTGAAAAGGACTGGGGGTTTGCGAGAGTAGAGGTGCTGCTGTTTGATATGCCGGGTGCACTGTTATCAGAAACAATTGGCGGATGCACTCCGTTTATCCGCCCTACATGAGTGCTCAAGCAGAGGTTGGATGTAACTATTCACATCTAACCTGCGATTTTCCGCATGAGCGCCAGCGTTCCGAGAGCGAGCCTGGATGGCGAGCGGCAGAGACTCGAACCATGGATGAAAGTGAGCGTCTCTGGGAGGAATGCTGGCGCGATTGCCAATGTACCGTGAATGATTACGGGTGGATAAGCGCAGCGCATCCACCACGAGCCTTTTCAGAAGCACCTCAAATTAAGCAGGCAATTGAAAAATGCTCAGGTGCAAGGCGCTCGCAGAGCGAGGAATGAGGCGTACATGGAGTACGCTGCAGTGACGAGCGACCGCGAGCAACGCCGCAGATGAGGGTTTTTCAGAAGCCTGAAGCCTGAAAGAGGATAACCGTGAATCAACCGCGTATAACCATCATCTCCATGGGCCCCGGCCATCCTGATCTGTTGACGGAGCGTGCCCGCCGCGCTCTGAAAGAGATTGACCTGGCCATTGGCGCACCGCGCCTGACCCAGGGGCTGGGGATTCCCACCCATGAGCCGGTGCCCCTGGTCAGTGGAACCATCGAATTCATCCGCAACCATCCGGGCCAGCACGTGGGCGTGCTGGTCAGTGGCGATGCCGGTTTCTATAGCCTCAGTCGCGCGGTGGTGAACGCTTTTGGCCGGGAGTCGATTACAGTCATCCCCGGCATCAGCATTGTGCAGGCCGCCTTTGCCGCCATTGCCGAACCCTGGCAGGATGCGCGCTTCTTTTCCGCCCACGGGCGACAGGGGCTGGATGTGGCCGCAATCATGGCCAGCCAGCGCTTTCTGCTGCTCTGCGATACGGCTCACACGCCAGGCGCGCTTCTGGAACGCTTTCCAGAGCTGCGGGCCGATTTCGCCCTGTGGGTGATGGCCAACCTCAGCCTGGAGAACGAAATCATCGTTCCGGTGACCGCCGAAGCGCCTCTGCCCGAGGAATCCCTCAGCTGCCTGGTGGGAATCAGGAAAACGGACAATACCGACTGACAGGCGGATGCGCTACACTTATCCGCCCTACAGAATCACTCAAGCAATACGTAGGGTGGATAAGCAAAGCGCATCCACCAAACAACCATAAGGAATACTATGACGACTGCTTCCACTCCCCACGTTTACTTCATCGGTGCCGGTCCCGGCGATCCCGAGCTGATCACCCTCAAGGGGATCAATGCCATCAAGAAGTGTCAGACCGTCATTTACGCCGGCAGCCTGGTGGCGCCGGAAATCCTGGAGCACTGCCTTCCCGGCGCCCATATCCACAACTCCGCTTCCATGAACCTGGAGGAAATTCTCGCCGTCATGGCGGCGGCCACCAGCCAGGGGCAGAGCGTGGCACGGCTGCACACGGGCGACCCTTCCATCTACGGCGCCATTCAGGAGCAGATGGCCGAGCTGGATAAGCTGGGAATCGCCTACAACGTCATTCCCGGCGTCACGGCGGTATTTGCCGCCGCTGCTGCGCTGCGCACCGAACTGACATCGCCGGAGCAGTCCCAGACACTGGTCATCAGCCGCATTGCCGGTCGCACTCCGGTGCCGCAGGACGAAGCGGTGGCGCGGCTGGCTTCCCACGGCGGCACCTTCTGCTTCTACCTCTCGGTGGATCGCTTCGGCGACATCGCCCGCCAGTTTCTCGACCAGGGCTGGAGCCCCCAGACGCCCGTGGCCATGGTTTACCGCGCCAGCTGGCCCGATGAGCTGATCCGACGCGGAACCATCACCGACATGGCCGCACAGATAACCGACAGCGGCGTCAACAAACACGCCGTCGTCATCATCGGCAAGCCCCTGGGAGCCATTGGCGCCTATTCAAAGCTCTACGACCGGGAGTTCAGCCATGGCACCCGCCCCTGAAGTGGCCGTCATCGCCGTGACCGAAGCAGGAGCACGGCTGGCGCAGCGGATTGCCACCGAGCTTGGCGCTGAGCTGCACCTGCCCCGTCCGCTGGCCGCAGACTTTCACGCCGTACCCTATGACAGTCTCGGCGACCAGTTTGCGCGGCTCATGGACGGCACCCGGCGTGCTATCGTGGCCGTCATGGCCCAGGGCATCGTCACCCGCATGATCGCCCCCCACCTGCGCTCCAAATACACGGACCCCGCCGTGGTCACCTGCGACGAGGTGGGACGCTTTGCCATCAGCACCGCTTCCGGCCACGAAGGGGGAGCCAATCTGCTGGCCCACGCCGTGGCATCCGTCACCGGCGCCACCCCCGTCATTACCACCGCCACCGAAGCCAACCGCCGCCATGTGCTGGGCATTGGCTGTCGCCGGGGCACCCCGCAGGAAACCATCCTCCATGCCATCACCACCGGCTGTCAGCAGGCGGGAATAACCCCGGACCAGCTGCGCCTGCTGGCCTCTGCCTGGGTGAAAAAGGACGAGGCCGGTCTGCTGGCCGCCGCCAGTTCCCTGGGGCTCTATTTGCGCTTTCTGCCCCAAAGCGCTTACCAGAATCCCTTGTTTCACTTTATTGCCCACGATGGGCCCATGCGCCATCTGGGCATCCCCGGTGTGGCCGAGCCCTCGGCCCTGCTGGCCGCCGCCAATCCACGGCTGCTGCTGCCCCGCACCGTCATTGATTCCGTTACCATCGCCATCGTCCAGGAGGAGTTCGACCATGTCTGAGGGAATACTTTTTGTGGCCGGCACCGGCCCCGGCACCAGCGACTACATGGCCCCCGCCGCCCGCGCGGCCATCGCCAGCGCCACCTATATCTGCGGCTACAAACCATACCTTGAACAGGTCTCCCACCTGATCCCTCCCGGAGCCCAGGTTTTCAGCAATGGCATGACCGGCGAAAAAGAGCGGGTGGAAAAGGCCATCGAAGCCATGGAACAGGGGAACCGCGTCGCCCTCGTCTGCGGCGGCGACGCCTCGCTCTACTCCCTGGCTTCCCTGGTCCATGAACTGGCCACCAACACCGATGCCATCGAAGTCATCCCCGGCATCACCGCCGCCCTGGCCGCTTCAGCACGCCTGGGCGCCCCCGTGGCCGACGACCTGGCCATCATCTCCATGTCCGACCTGCTCACCCCCTGGGAGCTGATCCGCAAGCGCGTCGAAGCCGTCAACAGCGGCGACTTCGTGTGCGCCATCTACAACCCCCGCAGCAAAAAACGCACCACCCAGCTGGCCCACACCGTGGAGCGCTTCATGACAGAAAGGGGCGACCTGGCCTGCGGATACGTGCGCCACTGCTACCGGGAAGGAGAAAGCACCTGGACCGGCCACCTCAGTGCACTTGACCTGGAAGTCATCGACATGAGCACCGTCGTCATGGTGGGCAGCACGCGCACCCGGCTCAAAAACGGCAAGCTGGTGACCCCTCGCGGCTACACCGCCAAATACGGGGAACGTCCATGATCCTCGTGCTGGGTGGAACCTCCACCACCCACCAGATCGTGGCGGAGCTGGGAAACCAGCCCCTGATCATCAGCGTTGCCACCGATTACGGCCAGCGCGAATTCAGCGCACGCTATCCCGGCCGCGTCCTGCATACCCGCTTCAGCGCCGAAAGCCTGGCCCACTTCATCACCGGGCAGGACATCGCCCGCATTATTGACACCACCCACCCCCACGCCCGGGAAATCAGCGCCATCGCTCGCACCGTGGCCGCACAGCAGTCCATCCCCTACGAAGACCGCATACGCCCCGTGGCCGAACTGGCGGCTCAACCGGGAATCATCACCTGCCAAAGCGCTGCAGAAGCCGCCACCTACCTGCTGGGCTCCCCCCATCAGCGCATCCTCTTCACCACCGGCAGCAACACTATTCCACACTTTGCCCCCCTGGCAACACGCGGCTACGCCCGCGTCCTGCCCTTTGAGGACTCCATCGCCAAATGCGTCGCCGCCGGCTTTGAACGCTCCCGCATCATCGCCCTGCAGGGGCCGTTCTCCACTGACTTTAACCTGGCCCTGTGCCGGGAATACCGCATCGACTGCCTGGTCACCAAAAACAGTGGGGCAGGCAGTGGATTTGACGAGAAGCGGGAAGCGTGCCTGGAGCTGGGAATTGAAATGGTGGTGGTGGGGTAAGGAAAGGTCTACTGCCCCTGCGCCAGCACCACCAGTAAACCATTGATAACCGTGGCCGCGCAGGGGCTGCCGCCCTTGGGGCCCAGGTTGGTGACGTGGGGGATGGTGGTCTGTCGCAGCAGGTCTTTTGACTCCTCGGCCTTGACAAAGCCCACCGGCAAACCCGCCACAAAGGCGGGCTGCATGGTGCCGGCAGCGGTCAGTTCCAGCAGTTTCAGCAGGGCGGTGGGGGCGTTGCCGATGGCGTAGAGGGCATCGGGGTAGCGTTCGGCGGCGTAGAGCATGGCGGTTTCGGCCCGGGTCAGGTTTTCGGCGCGGGCGCGCTCCAGCACTTCCGGCTCGCTGATGAAGCAGAGCACGGGATTACCGTAGTGCTGCAGGTAGCGGGTGGTGATGCCCACGCGCACCATTTCCACATCGCAGATGATGGGCGCGCCACGGCGCAGGGCCGCCACACCGGCCTCCACAGCGCCGGGCAGGATGCTGGTCAGCTGGGCAAACTCCAGATCCCCGGTGGTATGGATGAGCTTGCGGGCGATGACCTGTTCGTTGCTGGTGAAGCGGCTGAGGTCGGTGTTGGCGTCGATGATGGCAAAGCTGTCGTGCTCTATCTGCAGGCCTTTATCCATTATTTTTCCTTTCACAATACACTTCTTCTGTCTTTCCTGGGGGTTTTGCGGGTTTTGTGTGAGAGCCTCCTGCGTTCAGCCGCCTGCCAGCAGCCAGTCCAGCAGCGAGGGCTCTGATCCAAAATGAAAGTGCACATATCCGGCCACGGTTCTGCCCCTGATGAAGCCATCCTGGCTGCGTTTTCCATTGGTCACCTTTTCCAGCGTAAAGGCACTGGGTTCCTGCACGTCTTCCAGAACGGAGTAGTGGAACTCATGGCCCACCAGCCCTGCCAGGGCGGCCGGTTCCTGTACCCGCACATAGCCCAGGGCCTGGCGCCGGTCGGTCATGCGGCAGGAGGCGTCGAAGATTCCGGCCATGGGGTGGAAATGCCCCTGGCTGTCCCAGATTCCTTTGGTCAGCAGCATCATGCCGCCGCATTCAGCCAGCAGGGGGCGTCCGGCGGCGCTGTGCTGGCGCAGCCACTGGTGCAGGTCATGCTGGGCTGACAGGCGCGGGGCGTGCAGTTCGGGGTAGCCGCCACCCACATAGATGCAGTCGGCTTCGGGCACCGTCTCACCGGCCAGGGGCGAGAAAAAGCGCAGGGCAAAACCCCGCTCTTCCAGCTCCCGCAGATTGGCCTGGTAGTAAAAGCTGAAGGCTTCATCGCGCGCCACGGCGCAGAGGCGGGTGGCATGCGGGGTATTTTCCGGCTGCCACTGGGGTGCGGTGGTCAGGTGGATGGCGCTCAGGGCGTCCAGGTCCACATGCTGCTCCACCAGGTCGGCGCAGGTTTCGTAATAGTTTTCGTCCATTTCCGGCGCGGTGGCAATGCCCAGGTGGCGGCTGGGGGCCAGGGGGCTGCTCTGCCGTGGCACGCAGCCGAGCAGGGGAATATCCGTATGCAGTTCCAGGGCGCTGCGGACCAGTCGTTCGTGGTTGCTCGACGCCACCTGATTGACGATGACGCCCACCAGGGGCGTGGCCTGGCACAGGCTCTGCAGGCCCCGCAGCAGGGCGGCAATGGTGTAGGAGCAGGAAGAGGCGTTCAGCCCGGCCACCACGGGCAGCCCCAGCTGCACGGCCACGTCATAGGAGCTGCCACCGAAGCGGCGCGGTTCAATGCCGTCAAAGAGGCCCATCACTCCTTCCGCCAGGGCCATGTCCCGGCCATGGCAGCCACGGGCGAAGACCTGCTCCAGGGCACGTTGCGTCAGCATGACCGCATCCAGATTCTCCACCGTGCTGCCAGCGGCGCGGGCCAGGTGCTGGCTGTCAATATAGTCGGGGCCGCAC
This sequence comes from Desulfurispirillum indicum S5, assembly GCF_000177635.2. Lineage (NCBI taxonomy): Bacteria > Pseudomonadati > Chrysiogenota > Chrysiogenia > Chrysiogenales > Chrysiogenaceae > Desulfurispirillum > Desulfurispirillum indicum. The sequence goes on along the minus strand of NC_014836.1, from coordinate 1,845,017 downwards.
TTGAAGGGCGCCACCCGCAGGCCACGGCGGCTCAGGGCGCGGGCGATGCCGGTGGCGATGGTGGTTTTGCCGGAGCCGCTGCGTTCGGCGGCAATCAGCACGCCCCTCATGGCAGCTCCCCCCGGTTCAACAGATCACGGATACGATCCCGCAGCTTGCGGGCGGTGGTGGGGCTTTTGCCCTGGGTGGAGACGGAGACAACCAGCGAGGCATCCTCGTCAATATGCACCGCAGGCAGGTGGAAATCGCACAGCCAGGGGTCGTCGGCTACGTTGACCGGCACGCGCAACCCTTTGGCATGGGCGGCCAGGGCGGCGTTGCGCTCCCGGTTGTCGGTACACAAGAAGGCGTAGTCGCACTGCTCCAGATCGGTCTCAAGCCCTTCGCGCTCGATAACTTCAATGGTTTGGGCGGCTGCCAGGGCGCGCAGCTCATCGCAGACGCGCGGGGCGACGACCCGGATGGCGGGCTCCATGGGCAGCAGGGCATTGATCTTGCGGGCCGCTACCGTGCCGCCACCGATAAAGAGCAGGCGTTTGGCGTTGATATTGACCAGAAAGGGGTAGTAGACGAGTTTCACAGCAGCCCCTCCAGCATGGCGTCGATGTCGCAGTGCTCTGCGATGGTATGGGCCAGCAGGTCCAGCTGGCGTTCCTTTTCGCTCTGATAGTCCACGATGGGCAGGGGCAGACGCAGCAGACCGGCCAGCAGGCGCAGATTGGCGGCGTTTTCAAAGATCCCGTGCAGGTAGGTGCCGAAGACGCGCCGGGAGCCATCCCACAGGCACAGGTCATCGGTGCAGAGCTGCTCCACATCGCTGTGGATGCGGGACTGCCCCACGTGCATTTCGTAGCCGCTGAGGGCCTGCCCCTGCCAGCGGCCCGCTCCCGCCCAGCTGCCCCGACGCAGGGTCTTCTCCCGTGCCATGACGGTGGTCAGGGGCAGCAGCCCCAGCCCGGCGGCTCCACCCGCCAGCCCTTCCACGCCCTGGGGGTCTTCCAGGTGCTGCCCCAGCATCTGCAGTCCACCGCAGATACCCATGATGGGAACCGTGCCGACATACTCCTGCAGGGCGGCAGCAAAACCGGAGCGTCGCAGGAATTCCAGATCGTGCAGGCTGTGTTTGCTGCCGGGCACAATGACGAGGTCGCACTCCGCCAGCTGCGACGGCTGCTCCAGGTAGCTCAGGCGCACTTCCTCCATGGCCTTCAGGGGGGCAAAGTCAGAGAAATTGCTGATGTGGGGCAGACGCACCACGCCAACATGCACTGTGGCACCTGCCTTCCCCCGGTCCGAAGCCAGATCCTGGGAGTCCTCCTCCTCCAGGCTCAGGCGCAGCCAGGGGAGAACCCCGTGAACCGGCACCGGCACCAGGTCGGCGAACATCTCTATACCCGGCTGCAGCAGGCTGACATCGCCCCGGAACTTGTTGATGAGAAAACCGTGGATGAGGGGACGGGCATCGGCGGGAACCAGGTCGTAGGTGCCCTTGAGCCAGGCAAAGACGCCGCCCCGGTCGATATCCCCCACCACAAACACCCGCGCCCCGGCGTGACGCGCCATGCGCATATTGACAATATCCGTGCCCTGCAGGTTGATCTCCGCCGGACTGCCCGCCCCCTCCAGGACGATAATGTCGTACTCGGTGCAGAGGGAATCATAGGCCGCCGTGGCAATGGCCAGATTCTCACGGGAGAGGGTGTAGTATTCGCGTGCGCTGCAGGTTCCCGCCACCTTTCCCATGCGCACCAGCTGGGAGCAGGACTGCCCCTGGGGCTTCAGGAGGATCGGGTTCATACGCACATCGGGCGCAATGCCCGCCGCCTCCGCCTGCAGAATCTGGGCGCGCCCCATCTCCAGCCCATGGGCCGTCACTCCGGCATTCAGGGCCATATTCTGGGACTTAAAGGGTGCCACCCGCAGCCCCCGCTGCCGCAGCAGACGGCAGAAACCGGCAGTGATCAGGCTCTTGCCCACACCGGAGCCGGTGCCCTGGAACATGATGGATGGCACTTTACGAGGGTTTACGGTATCCTGCACAGTATATCGTACTCCATTTACAGAGGTAGAAAATGACAGCAAAGATATGCGGTATCGGCCTGGGGCCAGGCGACCCGGAGCTGGTCACCATCAAGGCCGTGCGCGCCATGGAACAGGCCGACATGGTCGTGGTGCCACAGTCAGACATCACGGGACGCAGCATCGCCGCCGACATCGTTTCCCGCTACATTCCCGCCGAAAAAATTCACATGTACCACTTTCCCATGACCGGCAACAAAGCCGATCTCGATACCCGTTACAGCGCACTGGCAGACGAAATGGCCCGCTGGGCCGCAACCGGAAAGCGAGTCTGCTACGTTACCATAGGCGACACGCCCGTTTACAGCACTTTCAATTACCTGCGCGACAAACTGCTGGCCCAGGGAATCGCCACCGAGATGGTGCCCGGCGTCTCCGCCTACTCCGCCGCAGCCAACTCCCAGAGCCTCCCCCTGTGCGAAAAGGACGGCTCCTTCTGCGTCATCGAAATGCCCGAAACCCTGGACGAACTCCCCGCCCTGCTGGAACGCTTCAGTTCCGTCGTGCTGATGAAAGTCCACAAACGCCTGCCCGCCCTGTGCCAGTTTGTGCGACAGGCCGACCTGGCCTACGCCTCCCTGTTCCAGCGCATCACCCTGCCCGAAGAACAGGTGTACGACCTGCTGACCCAGACCCCGCCCCAGGACGCGGGGTATCTGTCGACAGCCATACTGCAGCGCCGGGAGTTTCGGTAGGGGAGAGGGATAGCTGGCAGCAAGAGGGTTCACCACGAATGGATGCGAATAAATGCAGAAAACCATAAAGGCATATCTCACGCCAAGCTCGCAAAGGCACAAAGGAAAGGCGGGGAGATTAACCACGGAAAGCACGGAGGGCACGGAAAAAAAGGGAAAGACATACCTCACGCCAAGCCGCGAAGCTCGCCAGGGAAGGCAGGGAGAAAAGAGGATTTAACCACGAATGGGCACGAATAAACGCGAATAAAAGCAAAGAACCATAAAGGCATATCTCACACCAAGCTCGCAAAGTCACAAAGGAAAGGCGGGGAGAGATTAACCACGGAAAACACGGAGGGCACGGAAAAAGAGGGAAGGCCTAGATTTCTATTCTTGGTTTGAATCAGAATTTCCTGATGATATAGGCGAGCCAATATTTGATTTGTATTGGGCGCTTGCAGAATTCAGGGCGGGTCACGAAGAACAAGCCAGGCATCGACTGCAAATTGCAATGCTTAGCAATTTATATATGCTGCCATTCTTGTTTCAAGAACCAATTGAAGAACTGGATATTTGGCACTCATCAAATAGAGACCAACAAGATTATCTTTGGGAAGTCGAGGAATATTTGGATGAACCAACGGCAGAAGAACGGGAGTGGTTTAGGAAGGAGTACAACAGTCAACCATACGAGGCCCTAAGACACGAGTACGTCGAAACCTGCCATGAGCTTAAGAACTTATCCATAAATTACGCCGATTTTCCTGTATGTGATTATGGCTGCCGCAAGACACGTCAACCCGTAGTGAGTGACCTCAAGCTTCTCAAAGCGCACATGAATCTTCCTGAAACGGTTGAACCAGGAAATAGATGCTTCCACTATCCAGCGCCTCGCCTTCTTTGATGGGTCACGCTTCTTGTCCTCGATCTCTTCTTTTCGCTGCTTTACATGGGGTATGTATCCGTCGCTGAAGAATGCTGCTGAGCGCCTGCTTTCCCTTGTAGCCACAATCTGCGCAAAGATGCTGCTCCTGCTCTGCAGGCTTCTCGAAGACTACGCCATCAAGAACAGCTTCAAGCTGGCTCACATCATGCCGGTTCGCTCCGGTTACGACGATGGACAACGGGACGCCACGACCGTCCACCAGGACATGACGCTTGCTCCGTTTTTTCCCCGATCCGTCGGGTTCTTCCCTACGGTTTCAAGAGCCATTGGTGCTTTGTACATTCCGCCATCTATGCTTTGCCACTCCCAGGCAATTCCCTCCATCTCGTCATACTCAGCCAGCCCTTGACGCCAAATAGCTTCGAATACACCGGCCTTACTCCACTCAATGAAGTACTTGTGCACGGCACTTGCGCAACCAAACTGCTCCTTGGGTATCGCTTTCCACTGACAACCGGTGCGCAGAACATAGACAATGCCGGAAAACGCCTTCCTGGGGTTAAGTCGCTTGCGCCCACCACCAGGCTTGCGCTTGTAGACCTTGTCAAGATCTCTTTGATGGATTGGCAGCAAAGGCTCAACTCTTTGCCAGAAAGCATCTGAGACTTCCCATGATTGCACTTTAGACATAAATCACCGCCATGAATGATCTCTCACTGAATCATTCTATAGCAAACTATCATAATGGTCAATAATTATTTATGGACAAGCTCTAAGTATGAGCACGATTTTCTGAAGCGCAGCGCAATATTGAATAAGTGGCGTTGTAAGCAATAAATAACGCATAAATTGGACAAAACCTGCACGTTTCTGGACACCAACTTTCTATACAGCTTTACGGGGCCAATTTCTTACTGCCTTTCCTTTGCGTGCTCTGCGCCTTGAGTGAGCGCAGCGAACGGGCGTGAGATCCTGCCTTTCCATTCGCGTTTATTCGCGTCCATTCGCGGTAACTTCTGTGCCTTCCGTGGTTAAGCTCTTCCGGTTTCCCCTCCCCACGGTCTTTGCGTGATATCTCCCCCATTCGCGGTTCCCCCCCTACAGCAGTGGGCAGGGTGCCAGGTGATGCCGAATATGGCGACGGCGAGAAACATCACCACGATGGTGGCGGCGCTGAACAGGCGCGTGGCGTTTTGGATGGTCTGGGCGTTCAGGGGTTCTGTGCCATCGCCGATCCAGGGTTTTTCCTTGCGTTGGCCGTGGTAGGTGGCGGGGCCGCCCAGCTGCACGCCGAGGGCTCCGGCGAAGGCGGCCATGCTGTGGGCGGAGTTGGGGCTGGGGTGGGCTTTGCGGTACCGGGCTGCTGCGCGAAGGGCTCCGGCTGCCGAGGCTCTGGGGGTAAACAGGGTGGCCAGGGCGATGACGAGGATGCTGAGGCGGGCGGGCAGGAAGTTCAGCAGGTCGTCGGAGCGGGCGGCGAATGTGCCGAAGTGCTGGTAGCGTTCGTTGCGGTAGCCGACCATGGAGTCCAGGGTGCTGATGGCTTTGAAGAACATGGCGGCGGTTCCTCCCCCCAGGGCGGCGTAGAGTGCGGGGGAGAGCACGCCGTCGGTGAAGTTTTCGGCGACGGATTCCACGGTGGAGCGTGCCACTTCCGTTTCGTCCAGTTCGCTGGTATGGCGGCTGACGATCATGGAGAGGGCGTGGCGGGCATTTTCCAGCTCTCCGGCGGCGAGGGGTGTGTGGACTGCCAGGGCGTGTTCTTCCATGGATTTGCTGCTGATGCAGATAGCGATGATGAGGGTATTGACGACCACATAGGCCAGCAGGTGCCACTGCCAGCTGAGGTACAGCGCTATGGCGGGCAGGAGGCTGGCCATGGTGACGGAGAAGAGGGTCAGCAGGAGGCCGCCGAAAAAGCCCCACGGGTGCAGAAATGTTTCCAGCCAGCGGTTGAGGCGGCCCATCAGGCAGACGGGGTGGAGGCTGGAGTGGGGGTCGCCCAGCCACTGGTCCAGCATGAAGGCCAGCACCAGGCTCAACAGGTTCAGGCTTACAAAAAGCATCAGATTCATACACGCTCCTTCATATGGGTGCCTGTCACACGGGGTTTTCCATTGTCAGCCTGATTGGCGGTATGTGCAAGGCCTGCCAGGATTCAGAAGCTCGCAAATGCTTGGGAGAGAGGCCGCATATCCTCCTTGATGCTGAAGCGGATGCAGGAGCTGTCCAGTCCGGCAAAGTTGCTGCAGTCGCGGATCAGCACCCGCTGCTGCAGGCAGTGCCGGAAGAGGTGGCTGGCGTCGCGTCCGTGGAGCTGGCAGAGGAGGAAGTTCACCGCCGAGGGCAGGGGGGTGAGCCAGGGGAAGGCGGCAAGTTCCCGGTAGATGGAGTCCCGACGCTTGGCCATGGTTCGGGCGACGCGGGTGCTGTCTGCGCTCAGCAGGCGCATTCCCATCTCCTGGGCGATGCTGTTGACACTCCACAGGGAGCACCGGCTTTCAAGTTTTTCCAGCAGATCGGCGCTGCCACCCATGGCAAAGCCCAGGCGCAGGCCGGGAATGCCATGGATTTTGGAGAATGAGCGCAGCACCAGCAGGTTGGGTGTCAGGTGGGGCACCAGGGTCAGCGCGGCTTCGTCGCAGTGGAAGGGCAGGTAGGACTCATCCACCACAAACAGGGTTCGGGGGTGGCGCTGTACCAGGGAGAGCACTTCCTGGCGGGAGGCTGTGGTGGCGGTGGGGTTATTGGGGTTGCACAGAAAGCACAGGTCACCGTCCACGTTCAGGGTGGCGAAGTCGTGACGAAAGCCGTGCTGCGGCTCTGCCAGGAGCATGTGGATGTCGAGGTTGTACTGGCGCGCGGCATGGGCGTAGTCGCTGTAGGTTGGCCCCAGGATGGTGACGCGCTTGCCGCCGTAAAGCTGGCAGATGCGTTCTATGGCCTCGGTGGTTCCGGCGGTGACCCACACTTGCTGTGAACTGAGGCCAGAGGCTGCGGCGCAGGCGGCCTTCAGGGTCTGGCTGTGGGGTTCGGGAAGGCGGGCCAACAGGCCGGGCAGGTCAATGTCCGCGATGCCTTCGGGCTGCCAGTCGGCCACATTGGAGCTGTAGTCGCGAATATCTCCGGGGTCGCACCCGATGAAGGCCGCTGCCTGGAAGATATTGCCGCCATGGTTGCCTTGCTGCATGTTTTGTCCTTACTTTTCCATTCCCCTGCGCGCTGCTACTCCCTGCTGAAAGTAGTGCTTCACTTCGCGCATTTCGCTCACCAGATCGGCCTGCTGCAGCAGAAAGTCCGGGGCATTGCGGCCGGTCAGCACCAGTTCGGTGTGCGCTGGCCGCAGAGCCAGCAGCTCCTGTATCTCCGCGCGGCTCACCAGCTGCCTGTTGAGGGCGGCGATGAGTTCATCGAGGACGACCAGATCATAGGTTGCCGACTGCAGGGCGCGGCGGGCTTCCTCCAGGCCAGCGCGTGCCAGCTGGCGATCTTCTTCCGCAGGTTCCCCGCGGATGAACTTCCCGCTGCCAAAGGCGCGGTGGGTGATGCGCTGCTGCAGCTGCTGCAGGGCGGCCCACTCCGATGAATCGCCCTTCTTGAGGAACTGGCAGAAGAAAACTCTGCCTCCGGCCCCGGCGCAGCGCAGCGCCAGGCCGAGGGCGGCGGTGGTTTTGCCCTTGCCGTTGCCGGTATAGATCTGCACGTACCCCTGGGGGAGCATCTAGAGTGCCGAAAACATGGCCACATCACCGATGATGATGGTGGCCGGGTGGCTGACGCGCTGGCTGTCGATGCAGGTGAGCACGTCGTCCAGGGTGGTGGTGAAGATGCGTTCCTGTGCGGTTTCCAGGCTCTGGCCGATCAGGATGGGCGTGGAGGGGGCCATGCCGTGTGACAGCAGCTGCTGGCGGATGGTGGGTATGTTTTTGACGCCCATGTAGACGACAATGGTAAAGCCCAGGGCGCACAGGGCGTCCCAGCGGTAGCTGGTTTCCAGAGTGTCGGCCTTGGTGTGACCGGTGATGAAGACCACTCCCGGCACGCTGCGCCGGTCGGTCAGGGCGCTCTGCACTCTGGCGGCCAGGGATGAGGCCGAGGTGACGCCGGGAATGATGGTGACGCGGGCACCCACGGCGCGGGCGGCTTCCACCTCTTCGATGGTGCGGGCGAAGACGGAGGTGTCGCCGCCCTTGAGGCGCACGACGCGCTTGCCCTGCTGCAGTTCATCCACGATCATGGCGTTGATCTGGGCCTGGGTCATGCAGTGGGCGTGGTAGGGCCGCTTGCCCACATCCCGGCCTTCGCAGGCGATGTACTGCTGGATGTCGGGATGGATAAGCCGGTCGTAGAGGACCACTTCGGCGTTGCGAATGGCTTCGATGCCGGCAAGGGTTATGGACTGGCCGCCCAGACCGGCGCCCACGATGATGAGTTCACCCATGGGTGCCCTCCAGTGCGATTCCGGCTTCCTGCGCGGCCTGCTCCAGGCAATCCAGGAAGATGCGGCGCACGGCGGGGTTCTGTCCCAGGCCCTCCAGCACCGTGGTCACGGTATAGCCGTCGCCCTGAAGCATGGTGAGCCACGAGTCCTCTTCGTCGCCGGCCATGTCGTTGCGGGCGTGGTCTCCGGCCACGTACATCAGGGGTTTCAGGAGCACGGAGCGCGCTCCGGCGGCGACCAGCTTTTCCTGTACGGTTTCAAAGTCGGGCAGGCCTTCCACCAGGCCAATGCAGACGGGGATGCCATACTGGCGGCGCAGCAGAATTTCCAGCTCGTAGTAGGCGCCCTGGGCCATGTGTTCGTTGCCGTGGCCCATGTAGACCAGGGCGGCTCCGGCGGCGCGGGCGGCGTCGATATCGGGTTTGAGGGCCGCTACCAGGGCGTCAAGCTGCTCACGGTGGTGAAAGGAGCCCAGCAGGGGCTTGCCGATGGCGACTTTGGCGAAGGGCTGCAGGTGGGGTTTATGGGCCCTGATGGCGCCCAGGGCTTCCACGCAGGCCACCAGGTCGCGGTATTCCTCGCCATCGACGATCAGCACGGGCTGCACCACGATGTTGCGGCAGCCTTCATGCTGCAGATCGGCCATGGCGCCCAGCACGTTTTTGACGGCAAAGATCTGCTGGGGAATGTTCGGGTGGTCACGGCGATATGCCGCGTCGGCGGCGCGCTCATGCCACTTGCGGCGGATGAAGTTGGAGGTGAAGGCCAGGCGGACGGGGATGCCGGGATAGCGCTGCTCGATGTCCCGCAGCATGGCCAGGATGGGTTCCAGGGTGGCGGGGTAGGTGGTGCCGAAGGCCGCCAGTACAATGGCGCTTTGGGGAACGGATTCGGGGTGTTTCATGGTCGTATATCCACCAGGTAGTCGCGGTTGATCATGGCTTCATCGAAGGTGGCCATGGTGCTCAGCATACTGAGGGCCGCATCCACAATGCCGAAGGCCAGGGGGCAGCCGGTGCCTTCGCCCAGGCGCATATCCAGGTGCAGCAGGGGTTCCAGCTGCAGTTCCGCCATAATGCGGACGTAGCCGGGCTCCGCCGAGCGGTGGGAGGGGATCAGGTACTCCCGCACCAGCGGATTGAGGCGGCAGGCCACCAGGGCGGCGGCGGCGGAGATAAAGCCGTCGATCACCACGGGGACTTTACTGTGGGCAGCGCCCAGAAAGCAGCCCACCATGCCCGCCACGTCCAGTCCGCCCACTTTGGACAGTACATCCAGGGGGTCGGCGGGGTCCGGCTGGTGCAGGGCCAGGGCGGCGCTGATGACCTGTTTTTTGCGGGCCAGCGCTTCGTCGGTGATGCCGCCCCCTTTGCCCACGGCCTCGTCGGCGCTGGCTCCGGTCAGGGCCATGAAGATGGCGCTGCTGCAGCTGGTGTTGCCGATGCCCATTTCGCCGGTGCCGATCAGGTTATAGCCTTCGTGTGCCAGCTCCTGAACCACCTGGATGCCGGTGAGGACGGCCTGTTCGGCCTCGTGGCGCTCCATGGCCGCTTCTTTGGCGAAGTTGGCGGTGCCGGGGCGCACTTTGCGCGCAATCAGGCCGGGGTGGGATATGTTGGGTTTGATGCCGATATCCACCACGCGCACATCGGCTCCATTGGCGTTGCTGAGCACGCAGATGCCCGTCAGGTTTTTGAGCATGTTGATGGTCTGAATGGCGGTGACTTCCTGGGGAGCGCAGGCGATGCCCTCTTCCACGATGCCGTGGTCAGCGGACATGACGATGGTGCACTTCCTGCGGGGGGCGGGGGTGATGGTGCCACTGATGGCGGCCACCTGGGCGGCGATGGATTCCAGCCTGCCCAGGCTGCCCAGGGGTTTGGCCAGGCTGTCAATGCGGGCCTGGGCGGCAGCGCGGATTTCGGCGCTGGGGGCGGTGATGGTGTCGATGATGGGCTTCATCACGGGTTGCCTCCCGTGGTGTCCGTGACGGTTCGGGCGGCACCAGGGGAATTCGGGGGAAACATCCGCTGCCATGGTAAGACTGACAGCGGGATACAAGCAAAAAAAGCTGGCATGAAAAAGCCTCCTGCGTTGTATCCCGGGCAAGCAGGGGAACACAGGAGGTACACGTTGCGAGCAAAACCCGAAAATGTCCGAACCGGCACCCACCTTCCATACCCGGGAAGGGTTGAGTACACAGGTCTGCCGTGCAGGCCTGTGTGATTCCGGCAGGTCTCCTGACTTGCGATTCATCCTCCCGATCGCCTTCCCAACCTGAGAGGCCAGTGGCAAAGTGATCCGTCGTCGTCGCTCACAGTGGCGGGTCCGTGGGGGAGTTGCACCCCGCTTCCCTTTTCATCTGACACGGGCAGTGCCAGACACCGGAATCTGTTGCTGTTTCTTTTACCGAAAGCGGGCGTTACTGTCAAAGCCATTCAGCGGGGGCGGAAGAAAAGTGTCTGCATCGGCAACTCTCCTGTCACAGGCACTCGGGAAGCGTGGGCAGGCGTTTGAGCAGAACCTCTCCGCTGGCGCAGTTGATGAAGACTTTACGGCCATTGATGCCTCCGGTTTCCTGGTGGCTGATGGGGTAGCCAAGTTCGCGCAGCAGGGTGAGGGTAACTTCCACATTGAGCTCTCCGACGCTTATCCAGGCGTGACGCCTTGGCTGGTTTGCCATACGGCTGCCGCCAAAGACGCTGACGGTGAGTTCGTGGGGTTTGACGCCACGGGAGCGGAAGGCGTCATGGAGAAAGCGCACACAGCCATCGGCGTACTTCAGGGGAGTGGTGGTGCTGGCCTGGCCGATGGAGGGCATCAGGGCATGGGTGATGCCGGTGATCTTCAGGCGTGGGCTGTGCATGATCACGCAGACGCAGGAGCCAAGGATGGTGTAGATGGTCTGAGGATGTTCACCGATAAGGGCCTCGGCTGGCTTGAGGCAGATGGCTTGGCTCAGTTTCCGCATGGTGCTTTCCGGTACTCTTGAGTGTTGGAGGTGTGATGCCATTCGTAAGCGTATCCATGAACTTCCCCGGCCACTTGGTGTGCTCCCGGAATGGCGGGAAAAGGTTCAGCAGGCTGCTGAAAAACCCTCATCTGCGGTGTTGCCCGCCGTCGCGCGTCATTGCAACGTACGGGAAGTACGCTTCATTCCACGCTCCGCGAGCGCCTTGCACCTGAGCATTTTTCAATTGCCTGCGTATTTTTTAAGTATTTCAGCAAGCTGTTGCCATCGTGAGGAGTTCCGGAAATTCTCGCACACCAGGCGGGGAATGGCACGGGGAAAATGAAAAAATGGCTGCATGCCTGAATGGCCTGGAAAACGGTACGCTGAATATATTCTGCATTCCTACTGGAAGCATGGGTAAAGAATGGGTAATTTGCCATGGAATAAGTTGATAAAAAGATATTGCAGAGACTTTCTCGGAACAGGTACAACACAGGTTCGGGCTCACTGAAAATGAAAGTGGTGAGAGGATCATGCGTATACCTTTGATCTGTATCGTGCTCTGCATGTCGTTGTCTGTGGCCTCAGGCGAAGAGCTCTTCACCTATGGTGCTTTCCTCAAGCATGGTTCGGTCATGCTGCTGATTGATGAACAGACGCGCACTATTCTGGATGCCAATCAGGCGGCTGTGGATTTCTACGGTTATGATATTGATACCCTGCGCCGGATGCACATGGGACAGATCAATATTCTGCCCGATGCCTCGGCGCAGCGGGCACTGCAGCTGCATCGTGAGGCACCTACGCAGTATGCGCACTTTCAACACCGCCTGGCTTCGGGGGAAATCCGGCAGGTGGAGGTTTTTACCTGGCTGTTTGAGCGACAGGGCCGAAAGGTTCGGCTTTCGACGGTCAGGGATCTCTCCGCTGGCAGTGACCTGATCTACCTGCTGGATCGAGTCTACACCCAGGATCGCTTTGCCGAGCAGATTGCGGGATTCGGGCACTGGACACTGGATCGAAACTCCATGCGGATTTTCCTCACCGAGGGGGCGGCGGCCATACTGGGCATTGGGGACCAGCAGATCTCCTATGACGAACTTCACGCCATGGTGGTGCCCGAGGATCGCATCACCCTGGACCACTTTCACCAGAACCTGCTGGAATTTGGTATGCGCAGTGAACAGACGCTGCAAATTACCCGGGCTGATGGCAAAAGCGCTTTCGTGCGCATCTTTGCCAGTTATGATCCCTTTACCAACGTGCTCACCGGCGTGATCAACGATATCACGGAACACACACGGACCCTGGATCGTCAGCAGCACCAGGCGACGCTGTTTATCATCGTCCTTGGCGTTCTGGTCGTCGGCCAGTTTGTCATCATTAACTTGCTGATGCACTTTCGCAAGCTGCGGAAGCGGGCGGAGAGCAACCTGCAGGAGCGGGAGACGGAACTCTCCTCGCTGGTGGCATCCATGCAGGATATTCTCTTTGTCTTTGACCAGGATGGACGCATCCGCAGCTTTCATGCTCCCGATCCCGAGTCGTTGCTCAGCTCGCCGAAAAAGTTCCTGGGGAAACACTTTCAGTCGGTTCTCCCAGCGGCAGTATCCTGCAAGCTGGAGCAGGCCCTGGATGAGGTCAATGCCACCGGCCTTCCCAGTCAGTTTTCCTACAGCCTTGACCTCCATGGTCAGAAACGCCACTACCTGGCGCTGGTAAGCCAGATGCGCGGCAGTGCCAGTGGCAGCTGCGGTTATCTGGCGGTGGTTCGCGATGTCACCACTCAGGAGCAGTCCCGCCACCTGCTGGCTCTGCAGGAAAAGCAGTTCCGCGCGCTGGTGGAAAACACCCAGGATCTGGTTCTCCGCTTTGACCGCGACGGGCGCATTCTCTTTGCCAATATCGCCTTTGAAATGACAACGGGTTTTGCCCGAGAGGATTTCAGCGGAAAGACCCTGCAGCAGATCAGCTTCGCCGATGATATCGAGAAGCTGCTGCGTCTTTCCATCGAGGATGTTTTTACCAGTGGCATTCCCAAAGTCATTGAGTTCAGCTATATGGGCATGGTGGAGTTGCAGTACTTTGAGTGCCAGATTACGCCGGAAATCGATCTGGAGTGTGACATCGTCTTCGATTCTGAGACGGCACTGTGCTTTGATACGGTGCTGGCGGTGTGTCGTGATATCACCGCCCGCAAGCGCAACGAGGACGGCATCAGACGCTCCCACAGCTTTTTCCTCTCGCTGCTGGACAACTTTCCCACCATGGTCTGGCGTACTGGGCCTGCGGGCCACTACGACTACTTCAACAGCACCTGGCTGGCGTTTATTCCCACCGACGTCAGTACTCCCTTTGAGGGCAACATCAATCAGCTCATTCACCCCGATGACTACGACCGCTACACCGAGGCTTTCTGGAAGGCCTTCCATGCCCGGGAAAACTTTGAACTGGAATACCGGCTGCGCCACCACAGCGGCGAATACCGGGAAATTCTCGACGTTGGACGGCCCATCTACGACCTCGATGATGTTTTCGCTGGGTTTATCGGCACCTGTTATGACATCAGCGAGCGCTTCCGCGCCGAGGAACGGCTGCGGGAAAAGGACAAGCTGCTGCTGATCCAGTCACGTCAGGCTGCCATGGGCGAGATGATCGGCAATATTGCCCACCAGTGGCGCCAGCCCCTCACCTCGCTGTCCACCACCCTGGAGGAGATTCAGGACGCCCGCGAATTCGGCGAACTCACCGATGCGTATTTTGACAGCATGGTGAGTAAGTCCATGGAGGCCATCGATTACATGTCACGCACCATCGACGACTTCCGCAACTTCTTCAAGCCCGATCGCGAGAAGGTGCCCTTCTGCCCGGAAGGGGTGCTGAAGCGCTCCCTGGCTTTGATCGATGCCAGCCTGAAAACTCATGGCATAACGGTCAGCATAGAGCACCTCCCCTGTCAGCATGGCCGGGTTTCCGGATATCCCAATGAGTACGCTCAGGTGCTGATCAATATCATCAATAATGCCAGGGATGTGCTGGTTGAAAGGCACGTTGCGCATCCCGCCATCCGCGTGAGGATTGAGGGACGGGATGCCGAGTGTATGCTGAGTATCGAAGACAATGCGGGCGGTATTTCCACGGACCCCATCGACCGGGTTTTTGAGCCGTACTTCAGCACCAAGGGCCCTGGACATGGCACCGGAATCGGCCTCTATATGGCCAAGGAAATCATCGAAAAAAATATGGGCGGGACACTGAGTGTGGCGAATACCCGGGAGGGTGCCATGTTCATGATCACCCTGCGCAAATGAGCCCGCCAGCTATCGCAGGACAGTCGCACGGACCTGTGCTCTGCTTCGGGTGTGTACACCGAGGCAGGTTGATTCACCCCATCAACCGGAGGATTTTCCATGGATAACAGTGAAAAATGGCTTGCCCGGCTGACGGTACTCTATGTGGAGGATGAGCCAGGCGTACGCGAGAATATTGCCAAGTTTCTGCAGCGACGCTTCAAGAAAGTCTATGTGGCGGAAGATGGGCGGGCAGGTCTGAAATTATTCCGGGAACACAAGCCGCACATGGTGATCAGCGATGTGCGGATGCCGGTTATGGATGGCCTGCAGATGAGCCGCGAGATCCGCAGGCTTCAGCCCGACGCCCATATTATTCTCACCACGGCCCACAGTGAGACGGATCTGATGATTCAGGCGATTGATATCGGCGTCAGCCAGTTTGTCCTGAAGCCCATCAGCCGCGAGAAGTTGCTGGAGAGTATCGGGCGCACCATGCGCGATGTGCTGTTGCGCGAGAAGGAACATCAGCAGATCCGGCTGATTCAGAAGATTCTCGACAGTCAGGACAGCCTGATCGTTGTGGCGGATCGCAGCAGCATTATCGGTGCCAACCGCGCAGCCCTGGACTACTTCCAGTGCTCCAGCCTGCAGGTGATGGCGCAGAATTACAGCTGCATCCGCCCGTTTTTCCTGGATGAGGACGGGTGCTTTTTTCCGCGGACCGAGAACTGGCACCAGGAAGCCCATGGTTCGTGCAAGATCAAGATGCTGGACAGCCGTACCCATCAGGAACGGTTCTTTGTCATGCGGGTCAAAAAGTTCCCCATGGGGGAGAATATTTCCATTATCACGCTGACCGATATGACAGACCTGGAGCACCAGCAGCAGGAGCTGGAAAAACTGGCGACCGTCGACCCGCTGACGGGCCTGCACAACCGCGCCAAGTGTTCGTTTCTGCTCAACCGCGAGATTCAGTATGCCCGGCGTTACCGTTCGCCGCTGTCGGTGGTGATGCTGGCGGTGGACTATCGTGATGATATTGATGTTTCCCTGGGACAGGAGTGTTCCGATGAAGTGCTGCTGTGCCTGGCTACCCTGCTGAAGGAAAATATCCGCAATTTTGATATTCTGGGGCGTTGGGACGATGAGGAGCTGATGATCATCGCTCCCAACAGTGACCACATCGTTATTCAGAATCTCGTGCACCGCTTGCGTGGCATCGTGGCGCAGCACGAATTCCCCTTTGTGGGCAGCATTACCTGCAGTTTCAGTATCGCCGAGGCCGTGGAGGGTGAAGATGAGATGGCGTTTGCCCGCAGTGCCCTGGAGGCGTTACGCCATGGCCAGACCCTGGGGCGGAACCTGATTATCGATGCCCGCAGCATGGAGGTGGTGAGCTCGGATCTGGAGGCGATCCGCGAAAGTGAGTCGATCCTCGCGCGTTTTCGCGAGGTGCACCAGCGTCGGCAGCAGGTGCATCTGAGTAATTGCCTCAAGGGGATGTGCGTCCAGGCCAGTGTTTCCATCGCTGGCCTGGGGGTGGACAGCGTGGATCTGATACTGCCCCGCAAACAGTTTTACGCGTTGCTGCTGGAGAAGAAAGTCTACCTTGAGAGCGAACTGCTGGGGCAATCTGTTCTGGCACGGTTGAGGGATTTCGATAAAGATCAGATGCGGGTCACCCTCAAGGAGTTTTCCTTCAAGGAAAATCGTACCCGGCAGCGCCGCTATGTCCGACTGCAGGTACCTGACACCGTGAAAATTATCGTGGCGTCGGAAGGGAATGTCCTGCAGGAGCGCCTGTTTGACTTGTCACTGCAGTCCGCCACCTTCCATACCATGGCGGCGGACTGGCTGCGTGAAGGCATGGAAGTGGAAGTGACCCTGGTGACCGGAGCCCGGGCGGCCGGATATGAAACCATCCAGGCCCGGGGAACCCTGCAGCGGGTTGAGGGTATTGGGCGCATGAGCATTGTGGCCTTGCTGCTTCAGTGCGATCGTCAGAATCAGGAGTCTCTGAAGGAGTATATCGCGAGGCGGCAGATCGAAATTATCCAGGAGGCGAATGAAGCACTGCTGTAGGCCCTTTTCAGAGAGTCTGTGGCATCTGGGTGTATTCACGGTGGACGATGGTCACGGTGAAATGTAAGATGGCCAGAACGTGACAAAAGAGGGATTCCCATGACTGCGCCTGGCTCCATCCGTAATGAGCTTCTCCTGTTTGCCCTTCTGATAACACTTCTGTTCGCTGGCGGCGTCATCCGCTTTACGGAATGGCTCAGCCAGGGGCCCAGCCAGCTTGAGCTGATCAGGGAACAGGGCGAGCTGGTGATTCTGACCCTGCAGCCCGTGGTTCAGTACGCCTTTGAGGAACCCGATCTCATTGAATACGACCTGGCCCGTGAGTTCGCCAGCTTTCTCGGTATACCGGTGCGCTTTGATCAGCGAGGCTCTGTGGACGAGATTGTCGCGGCCCTTGAGGCCGGGGAGGCCCACCTGGCCGCAGCGGGTTTTACCCGTACCCCACGCTGGGAAGGTCGCTTTGACTTCAGCCCCCCCTTCTATGAAGTGCACAAGCAGGTCGTCTGCCGCCGTGGCGGCACGAGGGCCATGTCTCATGAAGACTTGCTGGGCACGTCCTTGCTGCTCAGCAGCCACACCTCCTATAAGTTTCTCCTCGGCGAACTGCGCAAGTCCCATGTGCCGACTCCGCGCTGGACCATTGAACCGTTTTCCAGCGAAGAAGTCCACTTGCGGCGGATCTGGGAGCAGGAAGCCGACTGCACTATTGCCCAGTCCCATGTGGTGGCCATGAATCGCCGCTTTTTTCCGGAGCTGACTGTGGAGTTCACCCTGCCCCTGGCCTTTGACCGGGTCTGGCTGCTGCCCCGTGGCTCCGGTGATCTGGTGGAAGCCCTGTCCGCCTGGCACGGAGAAATGGTGCTCTCTTCGCGCCTGCAGGCAATTATTGCGCGGCACTATGCTCCTGTGGAAAATTTTGATTACGTCGACACGCGGCGTTTCCTTCACAGTATAGAAGAACGGCTGCCACGCTTTCGCGCCATGTTTGAGCGCGCCGGTGAGGCCTATGGCATTGACTGGCGCCTGCTGGCCGCCCAGGCGTATCAGGAATCCCACTGGAATCCGGCTGCCCGCAGCCCCACCGGGGTGCGGGGAATAATGATGCTGACCCTGCGTACGGCCAGCGACCTGGGAATATCCAGCCGTCTGAATGCGGCCCAGAGCATTGACGGCGGTGCCCGTTATGTGGCCAGCCTGCGCAGCCGCCTGCCCGAAAGTATCCGTGAACCTGACCGAACCTGGATAGCCATGGCGGCGTATAATGTTGGCATGGGGCATGTCTATGATGCCCGAACCCTGGCCGGTGAGCTGGGGTACGATCCTGACACCTGGGCCGGGCTCAGGGACGTGCTGCCGAAACTCTCTCATCCCCAGTACTACGAAAACCTCTCCTTTGGTCGCGCCAGGGGCAGCGAGCCCGTAATCTATGTGGAGCGCATTCGCAACTACTACTCCATACTGGTGCGACACCTGAACGAAATGGAGTTGCTGCTGGAAAACACAGCAACTGAACCCTGAAATGTCAAAGCGCGAAGATTCACAATTAATTCTCCTCCTGTGACTTTCGGGTGACATTGGCATGGTAACTTCTCTTATGATCAGGCTGCATGGCAGTCATGGGGAGGATTTTCCCCGAGGATGAAGTGAGCACTATTTACAGGGAGAAGTACCATGTCAAAACGAGATACCATTAACAAGCTGATAATGAAGATTACTGAATTTGAAAAGGCGTACAAGCACGCCGTGGACTCAAGAACCAGCAAACTGGGCGTGACCCCTTCGCAGTACAAGGTCCTCAAGGCCCTTGATGAAAAAGGCCCCATGAAGCACAAGGATGTCAGTGAGATCACCCTGATCACCAAAGGGACCCTGACGGGTGTCGTCAATCGGCTGGAGCGGGCGGGACTGGTGAGTCGTACCCAGGACGCGAAAGACTCACGGGCCCAGTATGTTGCCCTCACGGAGAAGGGTCAGACGGAATATGCCAGGCTGGAGAAGTCGTATCGCAAAATTATCGGAAACATCTTCAATCCGGAAAGCGAAGAGAAACTGAAGCAGTATATTACGAACCTGAATGTACTGGTGGCGCTGGTCAGACAGGGGGAGACCGACTGAGTTCTTCGCGGGCCATGAACGCCTGTCAGTTTGGTCTTCCATATGGCTGTTCCCGGTTGCGATGCACTGTTGATTTGAAGTATGGCTCACGAGCTGTTAAGCTGCAGTGGTAAGAAATTTGAAGTGGTCTCTACTGTTTGATCTGATCCCTTCCTGCGCTTCCCCAGTTGCCGGCAGGGAGGAGGTGTGGTTTGCGCATGATGTTCTCTATCAGCCCGCTGAAATGCCGCAAAACAATCAGCAGCCTGCTCTATCCCACGGAGTGCGGGTGTGTTTATGAGCGGTGAGCGCAATGGATCCCGGACAGAAAACGACAGGCGCACGCTCACCCAGGATATGGCGCTGGTGCGCCGCATCGCCTTGTCGGGTCTGCTGGTGTGGCTTGTGCTTATCTCCAGTTCCCTGGCCTGGAACCTCCACCACATGCGCTCCATTACCCATAAACTGGTGAAAAATACCGCCATTGCCAACTTCAATAAGGATCAGGCGTTTCGCGCCTGGGCCACGGAGCATGGCGGTATCTATGTTCCCTCCAATGAACGCACGCCACCGAATCCCTATCTGTACCATATTCCCGAGAGGGACATCGCAACGCCATCCGGTCAGCCCCTTACCCTGATGAATCCGGCCTATATGCTGCGCCAGGTTGTCGATGAGTTCAGCGAGCTCTATGGCATCAAAGGGCGCATCACCAGTCTTGATCCCCTGCGGCCTTCCAACACTCCCGATGAGTGGGAGCGCAGTGCGTTGCTGAGCTTTGAAGCAGGCTCGCGGGAGTCTTTTGAATTCAGCACCATTGAAGGCGAGGCGTATTTTCGCCTGATGCGGCCCATGATGACGGTGGAGGGGTGCCTGAAGTGTCACGCGCATCAGGGTTATGTTGTTGGTCAGGTGCGCGGTGGCGTCAGTATCTCGGTGCCGCTGGCGCCTTACTATGCGCTGGAAAGCAATACCATTACCTACCTGATCCTGACCCATGGGCTCATATTTCTGGTTGGCCTTGTGGGGCTTTTCGTTGCCTTTCAGATGCTGGTGCGCTGGATTGAGCGCAACCATGAACAGCGCGAGAAACTCCATGACACGCTGGAGCGACAGGCCAGCATCATCAGTGAGGCGGTCCAGACGACTCGTCAGCAGGAGCAGGTCATTGCCGATCAGAACCGTCAGCAGGCCATGAATCGCCTGCTGGTTGACCTGGCGCACCACTGGCGGCAGCCGTTGAATGTGGCGGCAATGTGCATGCAGGAGCTGGAAGAGCTGGAGCAGATGGGTTTACTGACGAAGGAAGTCATGTCAGAGCGCATTGAACAGGCTCTTGCGGAGATATTCCGTCTTTCCGAGACCATTACCCAGTTTACGGACTTCTATGGATCGCAGCAAAGCTCACGGGAGGACTATGGACTGCGCTCCCTGTGTGAGCAGGCATTCAAGCTGGCCTCTTCAGGGCGCGCGCCGTTGCCGGAGCTGCGTTGTCACATTGATCCCGACCTGCATGTCAATGTGTACCGCAAGGATGTGGTGGAAATCTTCATCGTCCTCTTCAGAAATATTCTGGATGCCATGCAGCAGCGTGGTTTGAGTGAGGTGCATGTGCTGGTGCGGGCCGAGCTCGACCCTGCTTCCGGCAACCTGAGCGTCAGCGTGGCTGATAACGCTGGGGGTATAGACAACGAACTGCTGCCCCGCATATTTGAGCCGTATGTCACCACTGCTTTCAAGTCCCGCCATAAAGGGATGGGATTGTATCTGTGCCGGCGGATTGTTGAAGACCGGTACAGTGGTGATATGGGTGTTGAGAACAGCGATCAGGGAGCCTGCTTCCATTTTACCCTGAAACACGTGCAGGTGTGGGGAACTGGCTCCTGAAAACACGGTTTGTGAGAGACCGTACCGGTTAGTCGGCTATGATGCTCCCCTGGGCGGAGTGCAGTGTCAACCGTGCGTCCCTGCCCATTTCAAAGCGGGAGACTCCTTCCAGCAAAGAGAAGAAGAGCTGCTCCAGCTGCATGGTGGCTGGTGGACAGGCGACCTTTGTCGCGGCGACCTGCTGGATCAGCAGGCCCTCGGCACTGAGATGGTAGGTGCCGGCAAAGCGGTTGCAGGGAGCCCTGCCCTGCAGTCTGCGCTCAGGTCCGAAGGCAAGGGTCACCTGGAGATTCTCAGGCACGCTTTCGCCTCCAATTTCCCGAACACGCCACTGTCTGTCCTGCAGGAGATGGTGCGGATCGCCACCGCATCCCTGCAGTTCTTCCCCGTCGAGATACAGCGATACCCTGTGGGGAGAGGGCATGCCCGTCATGGTGTCGACGCAGATCTGTGGTTCTATGTCAACGCGCAGGGAATGCGGCTTTTCCGTGACCTCGTAACGCACTTTGGCGCCACGCTGCACCTGGGCGGGTGGTTTTGGCGCGCTCAGGCGGCCAGCCCCGTAGTGGTATGAGAGGATGAGCTGATGCTCGGTTATGTCCAGGCGCCAGCCGGGTTCGTTTCCGGTTGCCCGGTAGGGCAGGTGTATGGGTTCGGTGGTGCGGCATTCCGGGTACACCTGGTTGCGCAGCACCAGCGTGGCCGTCTCTCCCTTGCTCCAGAAGGAAGAGAAACCATCATCGGCAGCCTCGTATTTCGCGCCGGAGGCGCTTGGCACCGCTGTCATTTCCAGGGTGAGGGTACTGGTGCTCAGGATCAGCCGGTGCGCTGAAACAGGCTCAATCAGGATGTCAAGGGTACCGCAGCGCATGAAAACCAGCTCATGGACGGGAGGTTCTGGCTGCACTTCCTGTACTTCGGGGGGTTCGATGACGCGGGGTGCCGAGCAGCCGAAGGCAAGCGCGGAAATGGCCATGAGTATAGGGACGAACCGCAGAATCTTGTGACGCATAGGATCACCGCCTTATGATGATTTCGCTTGGCATTCCCTCAGCAGGAGCCAGGGAGCAGCGCAGTTTTCCCCGTAAGAACTCCGGAGCTTCCACAGGTCGGTTGATTCCGCGCCGGAAGTCCTCAAAGGTACCGACGAGTCGGATGCAGTTGTGCTGTGACAGGGAGCGGGAGCCGCTGTCGCGGCAGATGGTGAATGTCTGACCGTCAAAAGTGCCGAAGACGGAGTCGATGGTGCGAAGGGAGCGTTCGGATTGCTGGTGGACCGCTGCTTCAACCTCAGTGCCGCGCACGACGTCAAGGGCAATGGGCTGTACCGACTGCCATTGGCGGGAACGGTATATCTGCGCCTCATGGAGGACACACTGTACCCGATCTCCGTAGCGGGCTTCGCAGCGGAATTTTTCGAGTTCGGCCAGCTGACGGGCAGCTTCCAGTTCCCGCAGCCGGGTTTGTGCTGCCTGCTGCTGGGCTTCCGCCGTGCGCCGCTGCTCCCTGGCCTGGTCAAGTTCTGCCTGCTTTGCCCGCGCGTCCAGGCGCTGCTGTGATGACAGGGTATTCCATTCGGCCTCATCCATGCCGAGCGGAAGTTTGGTTCCGCAGGCGCTCAGAAAAAGAGTGAAGAAAACCACCATGGCGATGGGGTATGCTCGTGAAGGTTTCATGGTGCCTCCTTGGCTGATCTCGTACCGGAAGGTCAGATGGTGACTCTGCCTTCGCAGGTCACTGTAGCCTCATCCTCCCTGTGGCGCAATATCCTGAAGCGCATATTTTCCTGCCAAAACAGTGAGAGCGTGAAACTGCTTTCACCCTGATGGCTGTCAGCAGCGAATGAAAGTCCGGAAGGGTTCTCCTGGGTGAAGTCCACTGCAGCCGTTTTATCCGTGCTTCTCTGGAAATCGTGACTGCGTGTCTCATGGAGAAAGCACGTTTGTGCTTCAGGGGCTCGGAGGATAGGTCATCCTGCGCGAAACGCCGCCGTCTATGGTGAAGTTCTGTCCAGTAATGAACTGGGCTGCGGATGACAGGAGATAGGCTGTCATGGATGCGATATCCTGTGGCAAGCCGATTCTCCCCGACCAGTGCCACTGGTGGTCGGACGGGTTTTCCCACAGGGGCTGCCGGCGCTCCGCCGGGAGCCAGGGGCCGGTATCTATCCAGCCGGGGCTGATGGCGTTGACGCGAACTTCTCCTGCCGTTGAAGCCGCCAGCGCGTGGGTAAGGCTCAGGACACCGCCTTTACTGGCGGCATAGGCTTCGCTGAAGGGTTCTGACTGCAGGGCCCGTGTAGAGGCAATGTTGACTACGGCTCCCCTGGAACTTCGCAACAGGGGCAGCGCACATCGGCTGACCAGAAAGGTTCCCGTGAGGTTGACCTCAAGCACACGTCGCCACTGTTCCAGGGACAGTGTCTCCGGTGGCCCGGAGTGCGCGCTGCTGATGGCAGCATTATTGACGACGCCATCAAGGCGCTGCCAGCGTTCACGCACCTCCTCAATAGCCTGCGACACTTCCGCCTCTCTGGAGACATCAGCGCAGATCCAGTGGATGCTGTCATTGCCCGCTGACCATGTGTGGCGGGCCGACTCTATGGCCGGAGAATCTGCGTCCAGAGCTGCCACGTGCCAGCCTTCACGGCAGAGGTGTTCGACAATGACCCGGCCGATGGACTGGGCGGCCCCGGTAACCAGTGCAACGGGATTCATGGTGTCCTCCTGGGAAAAGGTGCTGATTTTTCTGCCATATTGGCCTTCCCGGACGGGAAAGAAAAGGGAAAAGTGTTGGAAGTTTCCACGGGTGTGTCAGGGGGTCAGGCGAGCCTCTCAAGTTTGCCCGGCACCCTGCCGAAGGGAAAAGGGGACGGCTGTGGTGCCTGTTGCCAGGAGGAGGCGATTATGGAAATATCCAGCATCGGTACAGACCCGTGGATGGTGTCTTCCTCCTTCTCTCGTTCCCAGGGCTCAGAGCTTCACAAAGGCCATGGCCAGGTTGAGGCGCAGAGCCGCAGACAACAGCAGCCGGACGAGCTGGATACCCGTGAAGAGCGCCAGGTTCAGGAGCTCAGAAAGCGGGACCAGGAAGTCCGGGCCCACGAGCAGGCTCACGCGGCCGTGGGTGGCCCCTATGTTACCAGTGGCATCAGCTATGACTTTGTGGTTGGCTCCGATGGACAGCGCTATGCGGTGGGTGGTGAGGTGTCCATTGACACGTCGCCGGTCGCGGGAGATCCAGAGGCCACTATCCTCAAGATGGAGGTGGTGCGACGGGCTGCTCTGGCCCCGGCGGAACCATCTCCCCAGGATGTGAAGGTGGCTGCGCAGGCCTCCGCTGCCGAGCGTGAAGCACGTCAGGAGCTTGTGCGCCTTGAGCGGGAGAGGGAAAGGGAAACCGACGCGCCGGCGGGCGCTTTCTCCGGTTTTCACATTGATATTCTGGCGTGATTCTTTTACCTTAACGCAGGACGATTGGCTCAGGCACCCCGCCCCGTCCTGCGTATTTTTTTTTATGGTGAATCATGCAAACCTTTATCTGTTTCAATATCAATGGAATCCGCGCCCACTTCCACCAGCTCGAAGCCATTATCCAGAAGTATCAGCCAGATGTCATCGGCCTGCAGGAGACCAAGGTCAGCGATGAGCTCTTTCCTGTGGACGCCATCAGGGAACTTGGCTATTGCAGTGAATTTCACGGGCAGCCAGGGCACTATGGCGTGGCCCTGCTTTCACGCGCACAGCCTAACAGTGTGCGCAAGTCCTTTCCCGGCGATGGCCCCGATGTCCAACGCCGCTTTATCGGCGCTGATTATGCCCTTTCCGATGGCAGTCGCATCACCGTGCTCAATGGGTACTTTCCCCAGGGGGAGAGTCGCGACCACCCCCAGAAGTTTCCCGCCAAGGAGAAGTTCTATGCGGACCTTACTGCTTATCTGCAGCAGTGCCATCAGCCAGCGCAGCAGCTGCTGCTGATGGGGGATATGAACATAGCTCCGACCGATTCCGATGTGGGTATTGGCGAAGACAACGCGCGCCGCTGGCTGCGCAGCGGGAAGTGCTGCTTCCTCCCCGAAGAGCGCCTGTGGTACCAGAGCTTAACCGACTGGGGATTGCGCGACGCACATCGGCTGCTCTTTCCCGACATGCAGGAGCTCAGCTGGTTTGACTACCGCAGCCGTGGGTTTGAGCGCGAACCCAAGCGGGGGCTGCGCATCGATCACATGCTGGTTACCACTCCCCTTGAAGAAAAACTCCTCGATGGTGGCATCGATTACGAGATTCGCGCTCTGGAAAAACCGTCGGATCATTGCCCCATCTGGGTGAAAATTCGACTTTCGTGACTGGCGCTTCGCGCTGTGACTTTGTGTTGCGGCTACACCACGATTACCTGTAGTCAAATGCCTACAGAAGCCTTGGCTCTGTCGTGTTTATTGGGTGTAACCTGCTGCTTATGCAGGTTTTCTCTTTTGGGCAAGAATATTGCAAAGTCTTAGGGGTGATTGAGAAGCCGTACCCTGAACGCGCAAAGCATACCTGGAGTAACAGTAGCGATGAAGACACAGCAACAGACTCTCTTCAGCCCGGTATCCATTTACGGAATAGGCCTGCACAGCGGTGCACAGGTCCGTATGACGATCTACCCGGAAAAGGAGAATACCGGCATATATTTTGTGCGCACAGACATGGCGCCCCCTGTGGTTATTCCCGCCGCCTGTGAGTATGTTGTCAATACCCAGCTCGCGACGACCCTCGGACGTGACAATGTGACGGTCAGCACGGTGGAGCACCTGATGGCTGCCCTGTACGCACTGGGCATCGACAATGCCCGTGTCGATATTGACGGCCCCGAAGTCCCCGTCCTTGACGGCTCTTCGGCTTCTTTCATCCTGCTGATCAAGGAAGCCGGTATTGTGAAACAGGACAGCTCCCGTCGGGAGATCGTCATCAATCGCCCTTTTTCCATTGTGGATGGCGATCGCTTTATCAAGATCCTTCCCGCTTCGGAGTACGAGATCGACTTTACCATTGAGTTTGACCATAAACTGCTGACGTCTCAGCGCGCCAGCTACGCCATCAACCAGGAGATTTTCGAGCGCGAAATCTCCCGCTCGCGAACCTTCACCTTCAAGAAGGATGTGGATTACCTGCGCTCCATTGGCCTGGCCAAAGGCGGCAGTCTCGACAATGCGGTGGTGATAGACGACTACAAGGTCATGAATCCCCATGGTCTGCGCTACAAGGATGAGTTTGTGCGCCACAAGATTCTGGACTGTGTTGGCGACCTGGCCCTGTGTGGTGTGAGACTGCGCGGGAAGGTGGTGGCCATGAAGTCTGGCCACGAACTGAACAACCGTCTGTGTCGCGGGCTGGTCTCCCAGTACCTGACCGAGCCGGCTCACCTTTCCCTGGCGGCTATCGGTCTGCCCTGAAACCACAAGCTCACATCGTTGTTACAGCAAAAAAGCACCCTGCCTGGCAGGGTGCTTTTTTTACTTTCTGCGGTTATACCACTTTCGCAGGGAGCGGGGAGTGGGGGTTGCCATCGGGAGTGCTGATTGCCTTTGCTGACGCTTCTGCTGAATCCACTGCAATGCCGCGGTCTTCATAAGATGGTGGTGGTAGAACATCGTCGGCACGACGATCAGAGTCAGCACGGTAGAGACCATGAGGCCAAAGACAATGGTGACGGACATGGACTGCCACCACTGGGAGCTTTCTGTGCCGTGGGCAATGCTGAGCCCGGTGAAATTGATGCTTATGGCGAAGAACATGGGCATCAGGCCCATCATGGTGGTCGTGGCGGTCAGCAGTACGGGACGCAGGCGGATTTTGCCGGCGTTGACAATACTTTTGTACATGTCGCCGGTTTTCTCGTAGCGGCGCAGAATATAATCGAAGAGCACGATGGCGTTGTTGACCACAATGCCCGCCAGACTCACCACTCCGATTCCCACCATGACAATGCCAAAAGGCATGCCCATGATCAACAGGCCCAGCAGCACGCCCATGATGCTGAATATCACGGTCATGCCGATGATAAGGGGGATCATGAAGGAGTGGAACTGGAAGATCAGCACAGTGAAGATCAGAAACAGCGCCGTGAAGAAGGCCCAGACGAGAAATTCCATGGTTTCCTGCTGGTCTTCGGCCTGCCCGGCGAAGTTCACGTAAACACCGGCAGGCAGCTCCAGCGTTCTGATAAAGGCGTCGAGATCCTGCTGAACCGTGAAGGCGTTGATGCCGTCGCGTACCTGTGACTCTATGGTGATGGCCCGCTGGTTGTTCTTGCGGTTCACCTGATAGAGCATGTTGCTGTACTCAATGGCAATCAGTTCCCCCAGGGCGACCTGCTGTCCCTGGGGATTGGGTATGGTGTGCGCGAGCATGCGGGGAATGGAGGAGTACTCCGGTTGCACTCCCAGGACGATATCAAACTCCTCGTTGCGGTCATCATAGATGGTGATGACCTTCTGGCGCTTGAAAAAGAGGTCGATGGCACTGGACACATCGCGGGTGGTCAAGCCGTGGTGGTAGAGCATGTCACGGTCGGGGAGCACGCGCAGGTAGAAGTTCTCCTTGTCGTAGTTATCCTGGATTTCCACAATGCGTTCATCGCGCTCCATACGGCTGACAAGCTGCTCAAACACCTGCTCCATGGGGCCGTAGTCATCGCCGGTTATCTCAATGGTGAGGTCGTAGGCGGAGGTGGGGGAGTCCTGCCGGGCCAGTACCTCGGTGGTGCCCATGGCAAAGGCGGGCAGCGCGTCACGGATATCGTCGATGGTCTTGAAGCTGCTCTGGGTGCGCAGCTCCTGCTCATAAAACTGAATGTTTATCTGAGCCCTGCCCTGGAACACCGTGGAGACGTAGGATTCCACATCGGCGAAACCTTCCACTATGCCTTCAATGGTCCGCACGGCTTGGTCGGTGGTGTCGCGGTCGGTGTTCTTGGACATGTCGAGTTTTATGACGGCGTTACGGGTTTCAACGGCGGGGAAGAGTTCCATGCCGGTATTGAACGTGCCATAGAGGAAGAGGGTTGCCACAAACAGGCCGAAGGCGGTTGTGATGACGGTCTTGCGGTGGTGCAGCGACCACAGCAGGGATTTTTCATACACTTTGAGCAGTGGCGGCTTGCGGAAGACTCGCTTGTGAGGATGCAGAAATATCCGCGAAATAATAGGGGTCAGGATGATGGCCGTTGCCAGCGAAGCGCTGAGGGTAATGATCAGGGTGATGGGCAGGTACTTCATGAAGTCGCCGATCACGCCGTCCCAGAAGAGCAGGGGGATGAAGGCGCACAGGGTGGTCAGGGTCGAGGTGGTGATGGGCACGGCGACTTCGCGCACCCCGCGAATGACGGCGTGGCTCAGGGGCATGGTGGTGGAGAGGCGATAGATGTTTTCCACCACGACAATGGCGTTGTCTACCAGCATGCCCAGGGCCAGGATCAGGCTGAAAAGCACGATCATGTTCAGGGTGACATTCATGGCGCTGAGAATGGCAAAGGCGCAGAGCATGGAAAAGGGAATAACCAGGGAGACGATCACCGTATTGCGCCCGCCCAGGATGAAGCAGGTTACCAGAAAGACCGCCAGCAGGGCTGTCAGGACGCTGTTTTCCAGGTCTTCGAGCATCATCTGGATCTCCACGGCCTGATCGCCGGTGATGGCGATTTCCTCCACGCCGTCGGGGCGGTGTTCGTTAAAGTAGTCCACGATGGCGTAGACCTGGGCGGCGATGCCCAGCAGGTTGCTGCCGGCCTGCTTCTTGATGCTGAGGCTGACCGAGGGCTTGCCATCCAGGCGTGAGAGGGTGCGGTCCTCCTTTTCCACAAAGTCCACGGTGCCCAGGTCGCGCAGGTAGGTGAACCCGGCAGAGGTCGGGATTTTCAGATTCAGGATGGGATCGGGGCTGTTGAACTCTCCGTCGGTCTTGACATGGAAGACGTTGCCGTCCACGTAGAGTTTGCCGTTGTTGACGGTGATGCTTTCGCGCAGAATCTGCTGGCCGACCTGGATCGGGTCTACTCCCAGGGCTTCAATGCGGTCCAGATCAAGGGAAACGAATATCTCCAGGTCGCGCTTGCCGTAGATGTCGATACCCAGAACGCCGGGGATGGCGGAGAGTTCGTCGTCAAGCATATCGGCCAGATATTCGAGAAGTCCCTGGTCATTGCCCGAGAGGTTGAGGAACATGATGGGGAATTCCGAGAGGTTGATCTCCGAGACGATCGGGGTGTCGGCATCGGCGGGCAGCTCCGACTGGATCTGATCGACCTTGTCCTTCACGTCCTGCAGCGCGGTGCGGATATTCACATGGGTCATGAATTCGATGGAGATGGAGCTGAGCCCTTCCGATGAGGTGGAGGTCATGCGCTTGATGCCCGAGACGCTGCGCACGGAGTTCTCGATCTTCTGGGTGACGTTTTTTTCCATGCCCAGGGCGTCGACACCGGTGTGGGTCACCACGATATTGACCACGGGGATGGTGATGTCGGGTATGGATTCCTTGGGGAGCTTGATGTAGCTGGTGATGCCGGAAATGACAATGGCGAAGGCAATAAACAGCACCCCGAGGCGCTTGCGCTGAATAAGCTCGAACATCTAGCGCACCTGGATTTCTATGGCGTCGGGCTGGTGGTTGAGAATATCCTCGATCTCACTGTGGCGGGTGACACCGGTGACCGAGCGCAGGTAATTGGTCAGCTGCCGCTGGTTGTGAAAGCTGATGCGGTCGCTGAAAATGACCACATCATCGAGGATCACCTTTTCGATATGCCCGTCACGGTGGGTGTAGACGGCGTACTGCCCTTCGTCCAGGAAAACGGCGGCAAAGGGTATGGTGGCATAGTCGGAGTGCAGTCTGCCGACAATGCGCACGGTTTCATTGAGATCCACTTCGTCAAAGGTGTCGGGGAAGGTGATGCGCAGGGCGCCGGAACTTTCGCGCACTGGCGATATGCCTGCCTGCTCCAGAACACTCAGGCTGCCGTCGCGCTTGCGCCTGAAGAAGTCCATGTGTGGGAAGAGCTCGGCGTAGAATGGCGGCAGGGTGATGCTCAGGGAGAAGTTTGCCGTATCGTAGCCCTCCACCAGTGGGGTACCGGGTGCCATATACTCGCCGATGCTGCCGAAGGTCTGGGTGACATAGAACTCACTCTGTGCGCGCACCGTGGTCTTGTCCACCTGGCGCTGCAGAAACTGGCGGCGCAGCCGTTCGGTCTGATAGGCGAGTTCGATGTCGTCGAAGGCTTCGGAAGAGATCAGTCCCTGCTGACGCAGGCGGGTAGCCCGCTGCAGCTCCCGTTCACGCTGGGTGTGCAGCAGACGCGACTGTTCCAGCTCGTATTCCAGGCTGGTGTTTTCCAGGCGGGCGACAACGCTGCCAGCTGGAACTACCGCGAAGCGCTGGGCGTGACGCTGGCGCAGGATACCGCCAGTCTCCGTGTTGAGGCTGTGCAGCCCTCCCGGATCCTTGCGGGCGATGAAGGTGAGTTCCAGGGGTTTGGCGCGGTCTATGGTGTGAAAGAGAAAGGTGTAGCTGGATGCTGGTGCCGTGAGAAGCAGTGTCAGCGCGAGAGCCAGCACTGGAAATTGAAGGGATCGCTTGCGGATAGGCATGATGGTGGGTGTCCTTCATTGAATATGGTAAAAGTCCGTGTTGCATGAATGCCAGAGTTCAGCGCCTGGCGGGAAAGTCCGTGGACAGCGTTCGCGTCAGTGTGGCCGCGAGTTCATCCCACTGGGGCCGGTCGTGTTCAAAGAGCGCCTGATTGAACTCCAATTCTATTCCCATGTAGACTTCGTAGTCAAAAACTTTTCGCAGGAAGCTGGGGAGTCCGTCACTGATGCCACGATAGGGGTAGTTTTTTCGGCAGCGCAATTCAGGATGAGACTCCCGGAATGCCTCTGCGATGCGCTGGGCGAAGTGAACCTCCCGCTTGCGGCGTGGGTCGTAGAGGACGCCGATATCGGCTTGCCGCTCTTCGTTGTCCAGCACCGGGGTGAAGCTGTGAATGCTCAGGTGCAGTACGGCCTTGTTCTCCTCGATGCTGCGGCGGATGAACTGCTCTATGGCAGCGCGATAGGGGGCGTAGTACTGCTGCACGATGGCATGGCGCTGTTCACGGGAAAGTGCACGGGTATAGCGGGAAAAGAGCTGATGGTGCCAGGGGCTGCGATTGGGATCCACCAGCAGTCGCGAAGTTTCGCAGGCGAAGAGGGGAGCTGTCGTGGCATCGGCTATGGCACGGGCCATTTCAAGCGCGCCCATGTCGTAGCCACGATGGCTGTTGAGGATATCGCAGTGTGGTGCGAAGAGCGCGGTGTATTCGTCGGGAATCTGGTTGCCGCCATGCTCGCAGCTCAGAAGAACGCGAACGGGTCTAGCCATGGAAAATGATGCCGTTATGCAGACAGTGGAAGAGTTCTTCGTAGATGGTCAGCATCTTCTTTTTTGGCAGCTCCGTACCCAGGGAGCGCGCGATGCGTGTGGAGAGGCTGCCCTCGCCGATAATGGTTGAAAGGGTTTCGTAAAAGGGTGACGTGGGCATGATGATTTCATCCATGATGATGCCCAGAAGCTCCTGGGCTGAGCAGGTGGCACCCTTGTGCCCGAATATTTCCAGGTACTCGCGGGAGTCGATGATGGCGTTCTCGGCCCTGGCGATGGTGTGGTCGAGGATGGTGCCAAGCGCTTCTCCGGGAAAGGTGGTGATGGTATCAGCGGGGCACCAGCGCTCTTCGATGAAGGAGCGGACGAGTTCAGCGATAAAGTGCATGATGCTGATATCCGCCAGGGGGCACTCCTGGATATCCAACAGGCGCAGCTCAATGCTGTTGCGGTCAAAGCGGGCGATGGCTCCCCGCGAATTCAGCCATTCGTGCTGGAGGATGCCGTCGGGATCGTGGGGCGCGATCTGATTGTACATCGGCTTGAGGATACGCTCTTCATAGTCTGCCTGTGAGTTGACGATTTCCGGAATGATGCCACCGGCAATCAGGGGAATCTTGTGCTGATTCTGGCGGTACATGGTCAGGCGGTTATTGCTGATTCCCGTCAGCTTGCCATCCATGATCGGCGAGCTGGAGGAGAGGGCCGGTATGAGTGGCAGTACCATGCGGATGGCCGCATGCAGAGCGCGGAACTCCTGGTCGCCACTGAAGGGGAGGTTCATGTGGGCGCTCTGGATATTGGCCCACCCGTGCCCGTGGCAGTTGAATATGCGGTCATAGGCCTGATAGATGGCGCGGTTGCCATAGGGCCACAGCTGCATCTCCCGCTCGGGGTTCATCCAGGGGTGCATGGAGGTGGGCAGCAGTACTCCGCCCATGGATTCCAGCACCTTGTTGATGAACTGTATCTCCTTCTGAAAGCCTTCGGGAACGGTCATCAGCTTGCGGGTCGGTTCATGGGTTTTGATCTCGATGACATGGCGGGCCAGTTCATTGGACCAGGCGAACTTGCCTCGCTGTACGGTGGAGCACTCCTCCTGACGCGAGACAGCCTGCAGAAGGCGATCCACAATGGGCAGAACGTTCAGCCTCCTGAGATCCACCACCATATATTCCAGTTCGATGCCGTAGCCTTCGAACAGGTGCAGTTCGGTTTGGGAGGTCATGTCAGTATCCGACTTCCTTGCGTCTTTCAATACGTTTGAGAAATACCCGCATGATTCTTTCGTAGAGTTCGTCCTTCAGCACCAGGTCTTCGACTCCCGAGTCAATATTGGGATTGTCGTTGACTTCAATGACATAGAGCTCTTTGTCACGCTGCTTGATATCGACTCCGTAAAGACCGTCACCGATGAGATTGGCGGCCTTGAGGGCCAGCTCCACCACCTGGCGCGGAGCGTGTTCCACGGCGAAGGTCTCCGCCTTGCCGGCGCTGAAACGGCCGGTTTTGGCATCTTTGCGCAGTATCTGCCAGTGACGCGCGGCCATGTAATATTTGCACACACACAGCGGGTGACCATCAAAGACTACCACACGCCAGTCAAATGATGTGGGGATAAATTCCTGCACGATCAGCAGCGCCGAATCCTCCAGCATGCGGGAGGTGATCTCGTGGTAGCGCTCGATATTCTCTGCCTTGAGCACCCCCTGGGAGAAGGAGCTGTCCGGCTGTTTGATGATGACGGGGAAGGTCAGCTGCTCCACCACCACGTCGAGGTTGTCGCGGTGAATGACGATGGTGCGGGGTGTGGGGAGTTTTTTGCTCTCCAGCAGTTCGTTGAGGTACACCTTGTTGCTGCACTTCAGAATGGACAGGGAGTCATCCACCACCACCAGGCCTTCGGCTTCGGCCTTGCGGGCAAATCGGTAGGTGTGGTGGTTCACATTGGTGGTTTCGCGGATGAACAGCGCGTCAAATTCGGGTAGCCTGGCAAAGTCCTCCAGTCCGATAAATTCCACCGCCAGGCCCAGGCCATTGGCCGCTTTCACAAAGCGATTGAGGGCCTTTTCGTCCGATGGCGGCAGGGCTTCATCGCGATTGACCAGTATCGCCAGGTCGTAGCGCCGGGCCGCACGGCGCGGAGCCAGGGTGCGCTGCCGGGGAAAGAATTCCTTGGCGGTTGCGGCGATGAACTCCTTGTGGTCGTCGGGAATGTCGTTGGCGGCGATGGGAGTAACGGTCTCCAGTTGCCAGCGGTTGCCCACCTTCTGGAAGTAGGCGCGCAGGAAAGGAGCTTCAAAGAAGCGGTAGAGGTACGCAGAGAGGCGATCGTAGCGTTTTGCCAGGTTTCTGCCGAAGTAGATGCTCAGCTCGAAACTGTCCGACTGCAGGTAGCCCAGGTTCTTCTGAATCAGCTTGTCCATTTCGCTGGACATCAGTCGCACAATGGAGCTGGATTCCATGTCCTGGATGGCCTTGACGGTGGGAAATGGCTTGTGTCCACGCGCCGCTGCCAGCAGGGAGACGTAGTAGCCGAAGCTCTGGTAGCTGTAGGAACGGCAGAGGTTGTAGATCCTCAGTCGCCGCATTTTACTGTAGCTGTCACAGGTAAGATAGCTCCAGGCGGAGACCATCTCCACTCCGGGTATGTCCAGTTCCCAGTCAGCGGGATCATTCACTACGATGAGTGCGTGCATGGGTTTTTCCTTGTTCTGGCTTGGGTTGAATGATCAGCAGTGTTCCCCCGTAAGTCTGGACGCCAAGGAGAATGGCGCAGATGAGTCGACTGATGGGGACCGCGTAGGGTGTTGACGGTGCATAAAAGTTGGGAATCAGAGGGTCGGAAATATGAACGGTTTTGCCGGGCCGGCTGTAGCCGCTCATGACGACAAAGTGTCCCGATGGCTCGCCCCGTACATCGTCGAAGACCATATCGTAGCCGAACTCGCGGGCGCTGCGGTAGAGATAGGTGGCGCTCAGTTCGGTGATGATCGGAATATTCCGTGAAAGAAAACGCCGGATAAGCTCCGGCGTGAGATCCTCGAAGATAAACTTTCCCCCCAGGTCGAGGAAATCCATATTGGCCCTGGTGGCGACAGTGAACTTGCTGTCGGCCTTGAATTCCATGCGCGCTTGCAGCTTCTGCTGCAGCTGGGCAGAGCTCAGGCCGTACCAGGTGGGGTCGAACATATTCAGGTCGTAGGAGTACATTTGCGCGCTGTAGCCGCGCCCCAGAGCGTGGGCTCCCAGCAGTGACGTCAGGGTACCGCCCTCCGCGAGGGTGGGAACTTCGGCAATGATCTGCGACAGGGGCAGCGGGTCGTGGTAGTATTCGTAAATGCTGTGCAGACACGTTGGTCCACAGGTGGTGTCATCGGGCTGAGGGAGAATGGTAAGGGATAGTTGCTGCTCCATGGGTGCCCTCCAGGTAAGAGGTGAAAATTTTATACCAAAAATGGAAAAGGTAAACAGGAAATTCGCCCTGAAGCTGCGGAAAACCGGACACCTGCGGCCAAATAAGACCCGTCTGCCATTTCCCGTTTACGGGAGGAGCTGAATTGGTTAGGATTCCCCAGAGACTTCCCGGAGAAGGAGAACACATCAGCCCTATGCCATATCCCACATTTCAACTCAAAGGTTCGCGCTTCATCGACTCTCTGCAAATCACAGTGGAAGAATATGTGCATATCCGCACCGGAGCCCGCCACTACCATATAGCTGCCGATAATGAAGAGAATGTCTTCAGTGTCGCCTTTCGCACCGTCCCTGCCGATTCCACCGGCGTTGCCCATATCCTCGAGCACACTGTGCTGTGTGGCAGCGAGCGTTTTCCCGTGCGGGATCCGTTTTTCATGATGACCCGCCGCTCCCTGAACACCTTCATGAACGCCTTTACGGGCAGCGACTGGACGGCGTACCCCTTTGCCAGCAAAAACCGCAAGGATTTCATGAACCTGCTTGAGGTCTACCTGGACGCGGTCTTTTTTGCCAGCCTCGATAGGTACGACTTTCTCCAGGAGGGGCACCGTCTGGAATTTCAGGAGCCCGCAGATTGCCATTCCGGTCTGACGTACCGGGGCATTGTGTACAATGAGATGAAAGGCGCCATGAGCTCTCCGGTCAGTGAGCTGTGGCAGAAGCTGAGCCACCACCTCTACCCCACGACGACCTACCACTACAACAGCGGTGGGGACCCCGAGTGCATTCCCCAGCTCACCTACGAACAGCTGCTGGACTTCTACCGCACGCACTACCATCCTGGGAATGCCATCTTCACCACCTACGGCGACATGGATCCGCAGGATATCCAGCAGCAACTGGAGGAAAAGGCGCTGCACCGCTTTGCGGACAGCATGACACCGGTACTGGTGGGCGACGAGCAGCGCTTTGATGCTCCGCTGCGGGCCAATGAAGTCTACGCCCTGGATGAGGAGTCGCTGACGGAGAAGACGCATATTGTCATGGGCTGGCTGCTGGGGAAGAATACGGATCTGCAGGAACTGTTCAACGCCGAACTGCTTGCCAGCATCCTGCTGGACAACAGCGCGTCTCCTCTGCGTCACGCCCTGGAAACCACAGCGCTGGGCAGCTCCCCTTCGCCACTGTGCGGGCTGGAAGAGTCCAGCCGGGAGATGTGCTTTGTCTGCGGCCTGGAGGGGAGTGAACCCCAGCGGGCGGATGAGGTGGAGGCGCTGATCATGGAGATCCTGAACCAGGTGGCCACAGAGGGTGTTCCCCGTGAAGTCGCTGAAGCGGCGCTGCACCAGCTGGAGCTTGAGTATCGTGAGATCGGGGGGGACAGCCTGCCCTTTGGCCTGCAGATCATCCTGCAGGCTTTGCCGGCCGCTATCCATGATGGTGATCCCGTGGCCATGCTGGATATTGATCCTGTGTTGAACCATCTCAGGGAGCAGATACAGAATCCTGCCTTTATCCCCGGCCTCGTGCGCCGCTTCTTCCTCGACAATCCCCATCGCGTGCGACTGGTCATGGCGCCTGATGCCAACCTGGGTCAGGAGCGCGAAGCCAGGGAGCAGCAGCAGCTGCAGCGGATTCTGGAGTCGTTGAGCGAAGCTGAGCGGGAGCAGCTGGTGGAACGTGCTGCTCTTCTGCAGTCTCGCCAGCAGGCGGTACAGGACGAGAGCATTCTGCCCTGTGTCACCCTGGAAGACGTGCCGGCGGATATCCATGTGCCGCAACCGGCTGGACGCGAGCTTGGGCCCTGGCCGGCGGGCGTCTACCACCAGGAGACCAACGGCCTGGTCTACCTGCAGGCGGTGGCAGAGCTTCCGCAGCTGCCCGATGATCTTCTGGATTCCTTTTCGCTCTATACCTCATTTGTCACGGAACTTGGCTGCGCAGGCGACGACTATCTGGAGACGCAAAGACGTATGTCCAGAAGCACTGGCGGCATTGGCGCCTCGGCTTCCATGCGCGGCAATGTGGATGATCCCGCACGCTTTCGCGGTTTCTTCAGTCTGGGTGGCAAGGCGCTGGATCGCAATACCAGGCCGATGGTTGAGCTGATAGCGGACTTCTATCACCGCAGTCGCTTTGACGAAAAACGTCGCATCCGCGAGCTGGTCTCCCAGAAGCGGGCGGCCCGCGAGCAGAGTATTACTGGCAGCGGACATCAGCTGGCCATGACAGCCGCCACCAGCAGAATCAGTCCGGTATCGGCGCTCTCGCACCGGTTGCGTGGCCTGATGGGGATATCCCGACTGAAGCAGCTGGATACTCAGCTGGGTGATGAGGCAAATCTGCAGAAGCTTCTGCTGGATTTTTCGCGTATCCACGCCATTCTCACCGAGGCACCCCTGCAGTTTCTCTGTGTGGGCAGGCCGGAGGTTGCCGCTGAAGCCGCTCAGGCGCTTGTGGATACCTTCGGCAAATCCCAGACGGCGGGCCACCACCAGCCCCTGGCCTTTACCGCCGCGCAGGGGGAGTTGGCCCATCAGATGTGGATCACCAATACGCAGGTGCACTTCTGCGCCAAAGCGTACCCCACGGTGGCCTCCGGCCACCCCGACGCGGCTGCGCTGGCGGTTCTCGGTGGCTTTCTGCGCAACGGCTATCTGCATCGTGCCATTCGGGAGCAGGGCGGAGCCTATGGCGGTGGTGCCTCCCAGGACTCCACGACGGGGGCCTTTCGCTTCTTTTCCTATCGCGATCCGCGTCTGGAAGAGACCCTGGCGGACTTTGACCGGTCGGTCCAGTGGCTGCTGGAAAAGGATCATCCCTGGCAGAAAGTGGAGGAGGCCATTCTCGGCGTTATTTCCGGCATGGACAAGCCCGCTTCCCCAGCTGGTGAGGCCCATAAAAGCTTCTTTGACGAGCTTTACGGGCGTACACCAGAACACAGGCTCCTGCTGCGTCAGCGGGTGTTGAATGTCACTCTGGCCGACCTGCAGCGGGTTGCTGCTGCTTACCTGCAGCCCGGACGCGGGCATATCGCCGTTGTGTCACATTCTGAAAGCCGTAATCGTGCCGAGAAACTTTCCATGGAAGTGTTTCGGGTTTAAGAACAGCATGTAACATGGATATTTGAGGTTTTTTCAGGGGAAAGGTGCGTTTGGCAAACTAAAAAAACGTTTGATTCTTGCGAGCGCTATTGTGTACTCTGATGTCAAGTGCCTGTAAATTCTCTGAATATATGGCGTAAATCCGTTCCAGAAGGGGAAAAGTATCATGCTCGTCTCAAAGATCCTGATGACTCTGAAGACATCTTCCCGTTCCGCAGGTCAGGTCATTCCCTTTGCCGTTTCCCTTATGGGCGGTATTGTGCTGCTGCCTTTGTCTGGTTTTTTCTATGCCAGCAATGTCACGCTTGGCGTGGTACTCTTTCTGGTCGGTGCCTTGATCCTGGTGGGTGGCGTGGTCTCCCTGTGGCTCCTGCGGGTGGATTACCCCTTTTCCATACTGCAGAACACGGTGCGGCCCATTATTGAAGATGGTGACATGAAAAGCCCCTGGCCCGAATCTCCATCGCCCTACTGGTCCTATGTCTGGGGCTCTCTCAATACCATGTACTCCAAGTTGCGCGAAATTCTGACCCATATCAATGAGCACAGCGCGGTCAGCGCCATTGCGGCGGCCTGCCTGGCAAAAAGTGCCAATGACGCCGTGGCGGCTAATGAGGAGAACGCGCGCGAGAGCGCAGCCATAGCGGCCGCCACTGAAGAGATGTCCAGCACCGTTGCCAGCGTGAGTCGTTCCATCAGCGACCTGCAGCAGCAGACCAGTGCCGCCAGCGAGCTTGCCAATACGGCTGATGCCCATGCCGTCAATATCGTGAAAATCATGCGCAACATCTCTTCCATTATCGCGGAATCAAGCCATGTGCTGGCCGAACTCAGCGAGTCGGCAGAGAAAATCGAGGATGTCATCGTCATTATCAACGATATCGCCGATCAGACCAATCTGCTGGCACTCAATGCCGCCATTGAGGCTGCCCGGGCAGGTGATCATGGCCGTGGTTTTGCGGTTGTCGCCGATGAGGTGCGCAAACTGGCCGAGAAGACCACCGACGCCACCAGCGGTATTTCCGAAAGCCTGAAGACTATTCGGCGCGACTCCATCGTGGCCGCTGAAAGCACCGCCAAGTCCAGTGATTCCATGGATGAAGGAATCGGTGCCATAGAGGAAATATCCCAGATTATCCATCGCATAAAGGAATTCAACAACCAGATTTCGGAAAACACGCTCTCCATTGCCTCGGCAGCTGAGCAGCAGACCGTCACGGTCCAGGATATCACTGAGCGTCTTGAGGTGATTGCCCACAAGGTTGAAGACATGAAGACCGCCAGCCTTGAGTTTTCCAATCAGGCCCAGTCACTTTCCCTGAGCAATGAAGCCCTGTCGTCGTTTACCACCTCATTTGACACCGGTGACTTCTCCAGTCGCATCAGGGAAAAGTTGCGCAGTGCGGCGGCTGAGGCGGAGCGTGAGATGGAAACCATGCTCAGTCAAGGGGTCCTGACCCATCAGGAGCTCTTCAGTACCGACTACAAGAAAATCCCGGGCATTGAACCGCCCAAGTACGAGGCCCCCTTTACCGGGAAACTGGAAAATCTTTTCAGCCTCGTCCAGCGCACGTTCTTCGATGAAAGGCAGATGGCCTATTTCATTTTTGAGAATCGCGACGGCCTGAATGTGGTGCATAACGACAAGTTCAATCAGCCCATGACCGGGAACCCTGATGTGGATGTGACGCGTAACCGCTCAAAACGCCGCTTCTTCACGACAGAGATGGAGCAGAAGTGTGCCCGTAATGATCAGGGAATACTGCAGCAGACCTATGTGCGTGATACGGGAGAAATCCTCACCGATGTATCCTTCCCGGTCTTTATCGGTGGCAAGCACTGGGGTGTGGTGCGTTGCGGTTATGGTAACGATGTGCGTGGTGGCAGTGCCAGCTGTCCCGTGCTCCCCTCAGCGTCGAAGCAGCTCAAGCCGGTCAGCTGACGGAATTCCTG
The DNA here is from genome assembly GCF_000177635.2 of Desulfurispirillum indicum S5. NCBI lineage: Bacteria > Pseudomonadati > Chrysiogenota > Chrysiogenia > Chrysiogenales > Chrysiogenaceae > Desulfurispirillum > Desulfurispirillum indicum. The sequence continues at coordinate 1,805,748 of NC_014836.1, read as the reverse complement.
ATATCCGCACATCCCGCGAGGAAAGTCTCCTTTCGGGATGTGTGCTTTTCTGCTACAGTAGCCGCCGTAAAGCAATGCTCCGCGGAGGCCCCCATGTCAAACGTCACTGTCTACACCAAGCCCACCTGCCCCTACTGCCATCGCGCTAAAGATTTACTGGACAATCTGGATGTTCCCTACACCGAGTACGATGTGTCCCGTGACCCGCAGCTCTACGCCACCATCAAGCAACGCTCCGGCATGAATACGGTTCCGCAGGTTTTTGCCGGCGATACGTGCCTGGGTGGATTCTCGGAAATCAGCGCCCTGCACGCAAAGGGAATGCTCCTGGCAGCGCTTGGTCTGACAGAACAGCCCTGATATGATCTGGACAGAATCCGCCCACTGGAACTTTGAAGACAACCTTCGCCTTTTCTCCCAGGGTTCAGGAAAGGCGCTGCTGGGCAAGGGCAACCATGGCCTGGAGCGTGAAGCCCTGCGGGTGCTCGGCGATGGAACCCTGAGTCTGCGCCCGCACCCTCGGGCCATTGGCGACAAGCTTACCCACCCCGCTATTACCACGGATTTTTCAGAAAGCCAGCTGGAGTTCATAACGCCGCCCTTTGCCACCCTGGAGGAGTGCTACCGTTTTCTGGCTCAGATACACGGCTTTGTCAGTCAGAATATCAATGGAGAACTGCTCTGGCCCATGAGCATGCCGTGCCGTCTGCCCGCGGAAGCCGATATTCCCATTGCCCACTACGGCGAAGGTGCAGCGGGGATGGCAAAGGAGATTTACCGACGTGGCCTGGCCCTGCGTTATGGCAAGGTCATTCAGATGGTCTGCGGTATACACTATAATTTCTCGTTCAGTCAGGATTTCTGGGAGTTTCTCCACGGGAAGCTGCCAGTGTCCCATATGGATTTACAGGACTTCATCAACGAAGGCTACTGCGCCATGGTTCGCAATTTCCTGCGCCTGCGTTGGCTGTTTGTCTACCTGTACGGTGCCTCGCCTGTGGTGGATTCGTCTTATACCACCAAAGCGCTGGAGGCTCTGCAGCTGGTTGGCACCGATACCTATGGTCTGCCCTACGCCACATCACTGCGCATGAGCCATTTCGGCTACTCCAATGAAGAGCAGCGCAATTTCCGCGTCTGCTACAATACCCTTGAGCGTTACATCAGCGACCTGCGCCGGGCCATGAGCATGCCCGACAGCCGTTACGAGGCCCTGGGTCTTTACCGTGACGGGCAGCAGGTGCAGCTCAATGCCAATGTGCTGCAGATCGAAAATGAGTACTATGCGCCCATACGGCTCAAGAACAGTCCCGAGCCGGGGGAGACGCAGCTGGAATCCCTGGAGCGATCTGGTGTGCGTTATATTGAAGTCAGGGCTTCTGACCTCAATCCCTATAATCCCTTCGGGCTGGAGTGCGATCGCCTGTACTTCCTGCATATGCTGCTCATCTACTGTCTGCTGCGCCACAGTGATCACTGCTCACGGCGCGAGCGGGAAGAGGAGATCAACAGCAATGAGCGTCTTGTGGCGCTGGAGGGACGCAAACCTGGTATCGAAATTGCTTTCTGTGGCCAGAAACGCGATATGCGGCAGGCGGCGCGTCTGTTTCTGGGAGATATGGAGAAGATCGCACTGCTGCTTGATGAGCACGGCGAAGAACCGAAATATACCCGATGTGTACTGCGTGCCCGCGAGCGTATTGAAAACAGCGAGCTGACGCTGTCCGGCATGATGATGGCCGAATTGACCCAGGGGGGAACCTCTTTTGTGGAGCATGGCCTGTCACTGGGGCGACTGCACAAAATGGCTTATGATCGGATGGAGAAGGTCACCGGGCTGTGGGAGCTGCTGGCCAGAGGTGAGTGACCGGCCAGCAGGTGGGCTCAGAAACCCAGCAGACCCAGGGAGTGGCTGATGGTCGCGGGCAGATCCTTGCGGTGCACGACCATGTCGAGCATGCCATGCTCCAGCAGAAACTCCGAACGCTGGAAGCCGTTGGGGAGTTTCTGGCGGATGGTCTGCTCTATGACGCGGGGACCGGCAAAGCCGATCAGCGCTTTGGGTTCGGCAATGTTCAGATCGCCGAGCATGGCAAATGATGCGGTGACGCCACCAGTGGTGGGGTCAGTCAGCAGGCTGATATAGGGAATGCCATGGCGGCCAAGTTCATGGAGAGCCGCAGAGGTCTTGGCCATCTGCATCAGACTGAGGGTTGATTCCTGCATTCTGGCTCCACCCGAGCAGGAAACGATAATGACCGGGCGCTTTTCCGCAATGCCGCGCTCAATGGAACGGGTGATTTTCTCGCCGACCACACTGCCCATGCTTCCACCCATATAGGCGAAGTCAAAAATACTTATTTCCACGCTGTGTCCAAGGATGGTGCCACGTCCGCAGACGATGGCATCCTTGGTGCCGAGCTTCTTTTCTGTCTCCACAATGCGCGCCGCGTAGGATTTGGAGTCGACGAATTCCAGGACATCCACAGGTCTCAGGTCCGCGTCGAACTCCACAAAGGAGTTGGCGTCCAGCAGGGTGGCAATGCGCTCGGCGGCACCCAGTCGCTCATGGTGCTGGCACTTTGGACATACGTAGAGATTTTCCTGGAAGTCCTTGCTGTATATGGTGTCCTTGCACTCCTTGCATTTTATCCAGATGCCTTCAGGGATACTGGTTTTTTCTGTCATAGGTTCCACCTTTGATTATCTATGTGTTCATTTCAGGTATGGGCAAACAGGCAACGGTACTTTACGAAATAGCACTCAAAGGAACAAGCATTCTTTTTCAATGGCAAAAAAACACCGTTTACAGGGGCAAATTGCCCGCTCGGCATCAGGGGCTACAGGAGGAAGGCCGTGGCGATGGAAAAGTAGATGAGAATGCCGGTCACATCCGCGATGGAGGTGATCAGTGGAGCACTGGCCGCAGCCGGATCGAAGTTGAAGCGACTGAGGGCAAAGGGCAGCAGCATGCCAACCATGCTGCCTACGATGACGACCAGGAACATGGAGAGGGCCACTACCATGCCAACATCAACGCCTCCCCGCCAGACACCAATCATGACAATGGCCAGGGCCATGGTAACGCCCAGACCTAAAGAAACAAGCAGTTCCTTGCCCCACATGCGCAGCCAGTCGCGCCTTTGGATATCACCGGTGGCCAGGGCACGCACCATCAGGGTAGCGGACTGGGCTCCGGCATTACCGCTGCTGGCAACAATCAGAGGCAAAAAGAAGACCAGGACGATGACCGCCTCGATGGTGGCCTCAAAGTGGGCAATACCCGCTCCACTGAAGATGTTGACAAAGGTGAGCAGCACGAGCCAGCCGACCCGCTTGCGGTACAGCAGTGCGGGCGTGGCGTCACGCAGGCTCAGGTCAACGACACCCACACTCCCCATCTTGTGGAAGTCTTCCGTAGCTTCCTGTTCCACGACGTCCATGATGTCGTCAACGGTCATGATTCCCAGCAGTACCCCTTGATGGTCGATGACGGGCAGAACTTCGATGTCATAGTGTTTGATGACCCTGGCGGCTTCTTCGCGATCCTGATCAGCTTCGATGCTGATGACATTGCCGGGCATGATGGTCTCCACCCGGTCATTGAGGTGCCCCAGGAGGAAGTGCTTCAGCTCAATGGCGTCTTTGAGTCTGCGTTCGCGGTCGATGACGAAGATGGTGTTGATGGTTTCGCCCTGCAGGCTGTGCACGCGGATGTATTCCAGGGCGTGTTTGATGGTCCAGTGCGCCTTCACCGCAACGAAGTGGGTGTTCATCAGGCGACCTACGCTCTCCTCTGGGTAGCCAAGCTGCTTGAGAACCTGCTTGACGTCGTCGGGGCTGAGCAGTTTCAGGAAGTTGGCCAGTTTTTCCGCTGGCAGCTGCTCCAGCAAGGCTGTGCGGTCGTCGGGGAAGAGGTGTGTCAGGATATAGCGGCCATCCTTGACGCTGAGGAGCTCCAGGATCTCTGTCTGGCGGGGAATGCTCAGGTAGGCAAAGAGCTCCACCCAGCGCTTGCGTGAGAGCAGGCCAAAGATGCGCAGGCACTCCTCTGGGCTGACCTTGGAGAGCACCGCGGCAATATCCGCCGTGTGCATGCTTTCAAGCAGCTCAACGGATGCTTCACTCCAGTCTTCGCCGGCAAAGCGCTGGGCGAACTCAGAGGGGTTTTCCTGTTGCTCTTCCATGGGATGTCCTTGTGTGTGCAGTATGAGGCGCGTTCGCAGGCTGCGCCCTGTTCACGGCATCGGGATGGAGGTTCCGGCGAGCATTCATGTGTCGGGTGCCGGACCATGGCGTTCCCGGTGCTGTGATTCGGGGTTGTGACTCTGAAGAATGTATCAGTATTACAGGTTTACCGTAAAAGGAAAAGCCTGATTCATCCAGGCGGCGATATATCCCATATAGCCGGAAAAAATCATGATGCCGATAACCATCAGCAGGATTCCGCTGACTATTTCCACAACGCGCATGCCGGATTTCATGCGCTGCAGAAAGCCCATGAAGTGACTGATCAGCAGTGTGGAAACCAGGAAGGGAATGCCGAGTCCCGCGGAGTAGACACTGAGTAGAATCATGCCTTCGGCGATGGTCTCCTTGGAGGCCGCAATGGTGAGAATCGCCGCCAGAATCGGGCCGATACACGGTGTCCAGCCAAAGCCGAAGGCAAATCCCATAATAAAGGAGCCCAGCGCGCCAGTGGGGATTTTCTGCAGGTGCAGGCGTTTTTCGTGGTAAAGCCATTTAATGGGCAGAAATCCCGTGTAGTGCAGGCCAAACAGGAAGATGACGGCACCTGCCACTTTGGCCAGCAGTACCTGCTGCTGGATCAGAAGAATACCCAGGGCCGATGCCGAAGCTCCCATGATGATGAAGACCAGGGAGAAGCCGAGCACGAACCAGAGCGCGCGGATAAAGAGGCGCAGGCGGTCGGAGCCGGTCATGTCCATCTGGGCGGCACCACCGGTGATAAAGGAGAAATAGGCCGGCACCAGGGGGAGCAGGCAGGGAGATATGAAGGAAAGGATTCCGGCAATGAATGCCGTCCAAAGAGTCAGATCCATTAATTACTCCTCTTGGGTCGCGTGGTGCGACAGGTATTCGTCCAGCGCCGCGATACAGCGCTGGACATCCTGACGGGTTCCGATGCTCATTCGTACCATGGAGGAAGCCACGCGGCGACCTCGGCGAACCAGGATACCCCGGGTTTTCAGAAAAGCCATAAGGGCGTCGGGATCGTCGGGCCTGAGCAGCAGAAAGTTGGCCCGCCCCTCGTAGACGTCGATGGAATGTTGACGGAGGTACTGAGTCAGCATGGGTTTGGCGTGGTTCATGACCTCCGCGACATAATCATGCATATACCCTGGACTGTCCAGGGCCGCCGCTGCCGCAACCGCGCCCAGCATGTTGACATCATAGGGGCCACGCACCTTCAGAAGCTGCTCCACCACGTCCTCGTGAGCCAGCAGGTAGCCCATGCGCAGTGCCGCAAGGGCGAAGGCTTTGGAGAAGGTGCGCAGCACGGCCATATTGCGGTGGGCGGGGACCATGTCCTTGACGGTTTCGCCGTGGAACTCGTAGTATGCCTCGTCCACGATGAAGAACGTTTGTGGCCAGCTCTGAATAAGGCGCTCCAGAAACTTTCGCTCAATGGGGGTTCCCGTTGGGTTGTTGGGGTTGACCAGTACCACCACCTTGGGGAGTCCAGTGGCAATGGCCGCTTCGACCTCCTGGTAAGGGAAAGAGAAATCCTGGCAGTAGGATATTTCCACAATATCCGCATGCTCAAGGCCCGCAGCCTGTTCAAACATGGCGAACGAAGGACTCAGCAGCACAACCTGGTCGCCGGGATTCACCAGCAGGCGCATCAGAACATCTATGGCCTGATCAGAACCATTGGTAAAGAGGCAGTGCTTTGCCGACAGCTGGACGTAGTGACCGATTTTTTCGGCGAGGTCGGCATATTCCGGGTACACCTGGAGCCTGCCACTGGCAAGAAAGTGGCTCAGCGCGTCGATGACAAATGCTGGTGGAGGCTGGGTCGATTCGTTAAAGTCGAGCAGCAGGCAGCCGGAAGTGGATCTTCCTTCCAGGGGGGGAGTATATGCAGACATCGCCTGAATATGAGGTTTAAACATGCAAAGGCCTCAATAAATGGTATTCTATGCCCGTAAGGTGTAGCAAATTCCCCTTTCTTATGCACGTAGATTTTTTGGAACTCTGCATGGCGGCACTGTTAACTTTTTCAGCAGAAGCGCCAGTGTTCCAGGAGCGAGCCGGATGGTGAGCGGCAGAGACTCGAGCCATGGACGAAAGCGAGTGTCTCAGGGAGGGAACACTCCCGCGTGTGCTTCTTTGCACGCAGGAAATTGCAGGGGTTTCGCTACGCCAGGCACATCCTGGCGCACCGAGGCTTCCGTGAACCGAATTTTTTCAGGAGATTGCTGATGACAGACTTGCACAGGGCCGTACCGCATATGCTGATTGTCGGAGCAGGGGCCATCGGCTCCTATTATGGATCGAAACTCCACCGCGCGGGCGCACGCGTCAGTTTTCTCTGCCGCTCTGGCGGGGATATGCTGCGTGAAACGGGAATCACCATCGATTCGCTCCACGAAGAGCGCTTCCACTTCCATCCCCAGCGTGTTCTCATGGCCGGTGAACCCTGCCCGGAACCCGTGGATTACATTGTGCTCACCACCAAGGTCCTGCCCGGCATCAGCGGCGTCGACATCATCCGTCCCTACCTGGGGGAACAGACGGTTATCGTACTCATCCAGAATGGTATTGATATTGAAGTTCCCTATCGGCAGGCCTATCCTGAACACGAGATTATCAGTGTGCTGGCCTTTGTGTGCGTCAGTCGCCTTTCGCCCGGAAAGATACTCCACCAGGACTATGGCAAGCTGGCACTGGGGAATTATCCTGAGGGGAAAACCCCATACCTTGAGGCGCTGGTGGAGTTGCTGCGCCTTGGTGGTGTCACCTGTGAAGTTACCGACAGGGTTCAGGAAGCGCGCTGGCGCAAGCTGGTATGGAATGCCTCTTTTAACACCCTGTCGGTGCTGGGTGGAGGTGTGGATACCGCTCAGTTGCTGGCTGACGAGGAGTCTTGCCAGCTGGTACGCCAGGTCATGGAGGAAGTATGTCTGGTGGCCGCTGCTGAGGGGCACCGCCTGGTACCCTCAATTGTTGATGAGCAGATTGAGCACACGCGGGTGATGACTCCCTATAAAACCAGCATGTTGCTGGATTATGAGAATCGCCGGCCCATGGAAGTGGAGGTGATCGCGGGAAATCCAATGCGCAAAGCGCGGCTGCACGGCCTGAGTGTGCCGCGACTTGAGATGATCTACCGGCTGCTGCGCCTGCAGGATGCTCAGCGCAGACGTCAGAGGGGGTAGCTGGCGATAAAGGTGGTTCCTTCGCGCTGGCACACTTCAAAACGCACTGTGCCACCCAGGTAGCGTTCGGTGAGCAGCTTCATGCTGTAGGTGCCCAGCCCGCGATCGCGCCCTTTGGTGGAGAAGGAGCGTTGAAAGAGTTTGAGCTGGATGTCGCGGGGCATGACGGTCTGGTTGCGTACCCAGAAGTCAATCTGAGTGCCATCGCTGCTGCGACGGCAACCCACATCCACCACCTGTCCAGGCGCGGATGCCTCCAGGGCATTTTTCAGCATATTGCCCAGCACACGCCGAATCAGCAGTCCCGAAGAGTTGAAGGTGATGTTTTCCGAGCTGGTGTCGATATTGATGGCAATATCCTTTGCCAGGCGGTTCCCCAGGTACTGTCCCACCACGCCGGAGAGCAGTTCCAGGGAGGCGCAGTACTCACGGCGTACCTCCAGCTGGTCGGTCTCCGCCATAAGCAGATCTCGCTGTTCAAGAATCTCTTCGGTGAGCTGGCGCGAAGCCTGCTGCAGTGAGTTGAGCATCTGCCGGGTGGAAAAAGGGCCACCGGATGAGATCGTATTACTTTCGCGGAGGTTATCCACCAGCAACTCCACATAGCTTTGCAGGCTGCCGGCGGTGTTGATGATATCGTGGAAGAAGATACGTTCCAGGTTCTGCCGCCGTTTTTCGTGGCTGAGATTGCTGATGGTCAGGATAGAGAAGACCTGGTTCTGGACATGCAGTGCCGTGGCGTTAATACCCAGCTCCAGAGAATCGGACTTCCCCTGGGACTCCACATTGAGCAGACACTCCCGGTAGGACTCCTCGCCCTGCAGGGATTCGAGAATGGCCAGCACCGCTCCGCAGTTGCGGCAGGCCTCGGCGGTTCCGCAGCCACCGGCCTCGAGAAAGGCATTGACGCACCCCACTACTTCGCCTGGTCGTTTTCCCAGTATATCGTCACGATTCTTTACCAGCAGCATTGCCATCAGTGCCCGGTTGCACAGGGCAATCTGCCGATTCCCGTTGAGAATCATGATAGGCTGCGCAATGCTGTCAAGCAGCTGCACCGTGCTGTGGTAGTCCAGCAGCAGCTGCTGCTGATCCAGTACATTCTGGTGCGAGGAGCGCTCCGGTGATGCAAAATAGGTTCTATCGCTATTCATGGACCAACCCCTGGCCTCCAGTCATACTGCCACGGAAATATGGTGATCGCGCCCCTGTTGTCTGGGAACTTCAAGGAAATTGCAGAGGATGTCCTCACCATGCTGACAGAGAATGCTTTCAGGGTGAAACTGAATGCCATACAGCGGCCGACTGACATGTTCCACGGCCATGATGGTGCCATCTTCGGTCTGGGCGGTGATGCGCAATTCTGCGGGCAGGGGACGCAGCCCGATCAGGGAGTGGTAGCGGGCAACCCGGATATGTTGCGGGATATTGCGAAACAGGTGGCTGCTGTCATGGGTAATGACGCTGCTCTTGCCGTGGAAAACATTGCCCGATGGAACCACCTGGCCGCCCAGGGCTGCGATGATGGTCTGGTGGCCGAGGCATACGCCCAGCAGGGGCACGCTGGCATGGCGCACCAGCTGGGCGCACAGCCCATTGGGGTCGGGGCTGGAGGGGCCGGGTGAGAGGATGATTCTGGCCGGTTTCAGCGCCATGACCTCTTCCAGGGTCACTTCGTCGGGGCGAACGACCTTTGTGGGTATATATTTGTCCACAATCTGCACGATGTTATAGGTGAAGGAGTCGTAATTATCGATCATAAGCAGCATGGGCTTCCTCCATTTGCAGGGCCATTTCCAGGGCGCGCATCAGGGCAGCGGCCTTGTTCTGACACTCTTCATGTTCCTTCAGGGGATCGCTTTCGGCGACAATACCAGCGCCAGCCTGCACCGAATACTGGTTCTGTCCTTTGTTGACAAGGGTGCGTATGGCGATGCAGGTATCCATGTTGCCGGCGTAGTCAAAGTAGCCTACAACACCGCTGTAGATCCCCCGTGCCAGCTCCTCGTGCTGGGCGATAATCTCCATGGCGCGTATTTTGGGCGCACCGGAAACGGTACCGGCGGGAAAGGTGTCCCCCAGCATGCTGAGCAGCCCTTTGCTGTGGGCCGGGTCGATGGTGCCGCTGACATTGGAGACCATATGCATGACGTGGGAGTAGTGTTCCACCACCATCAGCTCGGTCACTTCCACGGAGCCGGTTTTACAGAAGCGTCCCAGATCGTTGCGTGCCAGATCCACCAGCATTATGTGTTCGGAAATCTCCTTGGAGTCCGCCTTCAGCTCCTGCTCCAGGCGCAGGTTCTCCAAGGGGTCGGCCGCAATGCGACGGGTTCCGGCGATGGGGCGCAGGAACGCCTTGTCGTCTTTGATCTTCAGGTGCATCTCCGGTGATGAACCGATGAGGCGATAGTCTCCAAAATCCAGGAAGAAAGTGTAGGGAGAGGGGTTTACCCGGCGCAGGGCCCGGTAAACTGTAAATGGCGCCACCTCGGCACAGACCTGCATGCGCTGACTGAGCACGGCCTGGATGATTTCTCCCTGGAAAATATCCTCCTTGATCTGTCGGACGCTCTCCATATACGCTTCGGCGGGAAAGAGGTACTCCACCTGCAGTGATCCGCCTGCCGGTCTGTCATAGCGGATTCCCGCATGCTGCAGCGTGCGCACCACATCGGTCATCTGCCGGACGCCTTCATCATAGTCGTCAGCCTGCTCAAGGTTAAAGAGCAGGGTCACGGTATTGTTCCAGTTGTCAATGATCAGCAGCTTGCGAAACTCATACAGGTGAATGAGGGGGAGGTTGAGCCGGTCGTGCTTATGGGAGGGCAGCTTTTCGAAGAGTCGCGCGGCATCGTATCCGATATGGCCCACATAGCCTCCGGAGAAGTCGGGGAGAGCGGGATCCTTGCGGTAGCCCCGATCCCGCAGCAGCCCGTCCAGATATTCCAGGGGTTCCGTGTCAAGGGGCTGACCATTGACAAACAGCCCCTGGTGGTTCACCAGGATTTCGTCCCCTTTCTCCACGCCGATAAAAGTATAGCGGCTCCACTTACCGCGGGTTTCCACTGACTCAAATATAAAAGGAGCGCTCAGCACGCGGCCTATGAAAACGGGTGTAAAGAAGTCGCCGGGAATATCACACCGCAGAAGGTAGCGGCCATACTGGGCGTGATACTGTGTAAAAGCCTCTTTGGAGGTAATTTCCATGCTGTGGGCTCCTGGTGGATGGCTTTGAATAGGGTTCACTAAAAGTGTATATCTACAACACCTCTGCCCCTGGAACAACAGGAAACTGAACTTTTCTCCCCCTTCTCCATGGGAAGGTTCCCTGGGTGAGCGGGCCTGTCATACGACCACGGTTGCTGGATTCGACACATGGGTCGAGTGTCCAGGGCCGTGAAGGGGGGCTTTTCGGAATCGTGCTGATTTCGATTTACACATCCAGCGGAAATGATTACCATGCCGTCATTCATTTTCAGACAGGCAGGATCGTGACCATCGCCATCGACATACGCAATCTCAGTTTTACCTATGAAGAGCGCCAGGTTCTCCACGACATTAATCTGCAGGTACACGAGGGCGACTTTCTGGGTATTGTTGGTCCCAATGGTTCGGGAAAGTCAACGCTGCTGAAGCTTATCCTGGGGCTTCTGCGTCCCGGAGAAGGCTCCATCACCCTTTTTGGTGAGGACTCCCTCTCGTTTACCCAGCGTCACCGCATCGGCTATATCGCCCAGCGTGCCAGCAGTGTCAACCTTGGCTTTCCGGCCACGGTCAGCGAGATCGTGGCATCAGGTCTGCTTTCGCGCCAGCATTTTCTGGGGCGCCTGAAGCCGGTTCATAAGGAAAGCATCCAGGCTGCCATCAGGATGGTCGGGCTTGCTCCCCACAGCGACCAGATGCTCGGGAAGCTCTCCGGTGGTCAGCAGCAGCGTGTCTTTATTGCGCGGGCGCTGGTGAGTGAGCCCGAACTGATGATCTTTGACGAACCCACGGCGGGCGTGGACGGCGAATCCATGGAGCGTTTTTATCAGCTGCTCGAGGATCTGCATTGCCACCACGGAAAGACCATGATCCTGGTCAGCCATGATATAGGAGTCATCACCACCCGGGTCAACAAGGTGGCCTGCCTGAACCGGGAGCTGTATTTTCACGGCGACAACCTGGACTTTATCGCGCAGCAGGAGAGCATTCTGGATCGCGCATACCGTCATTCTGTCCAGGTGATCAGCCATGGACACTGAACGATGAGGGCAACGGCGTGATTGATGCACTGATCCACTACAGTTTTATGCAGCGGGCTTTCGCTGCGGGTCTCCTGGTTGGCGTTATTGCTCCGCTGATTGGCGTCTATCTGGTAATGCGGCGCCTTTCGTTGATTGCCGACGCCCTTTCCCATGTGACTCTGACAGGCATAGCGGCGGGAATGCTGTGGAATAAGCTCTTTCCGTTTTTTCCCGTCAATCCTGTACTAAGCGGCATGGGGGCGTCCACAGTCGGAGCGCTTTGTATTGAACAGTTGCGCAGGGCGTATCGTCACTATCAGGAGCTGTCCATTCCCATTATCCTCGCCGCCGGCGTCGGGCTGGGGGTGGTGTTGATCAGTATGGCCGATGGCTTTAACGCTGAGCTTTTCGGCTACCTCTTTGGCAGTGTCGTGGCGGTTTCAGTCACCGACCTGTGGCTTATCGTCATGACGACCGGTCTGGTCTTCGGCTTTACCCTGTTCACCTATCGTCCCATGTTTGCCCTCTCCTTTGACGAAGAAGGGGCGCGGGTGGCGGGTATTCCCCAGCGGGCGCTGAACTTCTGCTTTATTCTGATGGTAGCGCTGGTGATTGCCGTTGGCATGCGGGTGGTGGGGATACTGCTGATCTCTTCCATGATCACGCTTCCCGTTGCCGCCAGTCTGCATGTGGCCCGCAGTTTTTTTCAGACGTTTCTCTATGCCGTTTTCTTTGCACAGCTTGCCATAATCAGTGGGCTCATCGCGGCCTTCTACCTGGACTGGGCTTCGGGGGGTACCATTGTGCTGGTGGCCGTGGCCATCCTCCTGCTGTGCATGGGATATAAACGCATCCGGGTGAGGGAGTAGTCATGCAGATTGAGCGTGCCCTTGAGTCGCTGCGCAAGCAGGGCATCAAAACCACAGGGAAAAGGCGTGCCTTGCTGGAGGTCCTTGGTGCCGATTACCGTTTTCTGTCTGCCAAGGAGCTTTACGAGGCCCTGGCGCCTGAGTACCCTTCCATAAGTTTTGATACCATTTACCGCAATATGGGGATGTTCGTGAAAGCAGGCATCCTGGAAACCACAAACCTTGAGGGAGAGCGACGCTTCCGCCTCGGCAGAAGCTGCGGGCAGGCTCACGATGATCATCAGCACTACGTGATCTGCCTTGGCTGCGGCAGTTCCCTGGTGTTGCCCGGCAACTGTCCGGTGAAGGCGATGGCCCTGCCGGGAAATTTTCAGATTACCGGGCATAAGCTGGAGATATACGGTTACTGTGAGCAGTGCTGCCCCGCTGACGGGAGTTAGCGGGCTGCCGAGATTCTTATCCGCGCGTTGACAGCCTGCATCCTGGTGTTTTTGGCGCCTGCCGGTTCGGGCTGTTTCAGCAAGCTGTTCATGCTGCGGGCTTTTAGTGCTTGACCATGCCAGCTGGGACGTGATACATTCCCCGGCTGTACAATTCACACAGGAGGCTATTTTGGCTCATACAAGCTCCGCGCGCAAGCGCATCAGACAGTCACAAAAGAAGCATGCTCGCAACAGTTACGTGAAGACCACGCTGCGAACTTTCAATAAAAAATTCAACAAGGCCGTTGAAGCTGGCGATAAAGAGCAGGTTCAGACCCTGTTCCGTCAGTGCCAGAAAAAGTTTTCCCAGGCAGCTGCCAAAGGCGTGATTCACAAGAACACCGCCAGCAGAAAAGTTTCCCGCCTGGCTCAGGCCGCCAAAAAGGTTCTGGTAGAGAGCTGATCAGTTCTTTTTCTTTTTGCGTTCATACAAACAGAATGAAGCCACAGTGCACTCGTCGCATTGTGGCTTTCTTGCTTTGCAGCAGCGCCTGCCGTGAAAGATCAGCAGGTGGTGCAGCTGCGACCATTTTGGCTGCGGGGTATAGGCCATCAGATCCTGCTCCACAGCCAGGACCGTTTCTCCGTCGGACAGACCGATGCGCCGGCTGACACGAAACACGTGGGTGTCAACGGCAATGGCGTCGCTGCCCATGGCGCAACTGGTGATGACGTTGGCACTCTTGCGGCCCACGCCGGGCAATGACATCAGCTCCTGACGCGTTGACGGTACCTCTCCTCCAAACGTTTCCACCAGCATTTTTGCGGCGGCAATCAGGTTTCTGGCTTTACTGCGGAAAAGTCCGCAGGACTTGATGATACCTTCCAGCTCGGCCTGATTGGCGGCTGCCAGTGCTTTGGCGTCCGGGTAGTGCATAAAGAGTACCTTTGTCACCTGGTTGACCCGGACATCGGTGCACTGTGCTGAAAGCACGACCGCCACCAGCAGCTCGAAGGCGTTGTCGAAGTCAAGCTCGGGGGCGGCATCGGGGTACTGCTCTTCCAGCAGGTCTATCAGCTTTCTGACGTCTTTTGGGCGCAGGGAGCAGGCCATGGTCAGCCTACGTGCAGAACGTGGAAGAGCATGCTCATGCGTACGGCCACGCCGTTTTCCACCTGTTGCAGGATCAGGCTGCGCTCTCCGTCGGCCACTTCCGGCGAAAGTTCCAGACCACGGTTGACCGGTCCAGGGTGAAGGATAACGGCATCTTTGCGCATCATCTGCTGACGTCGCTTATTCAGCCCCCAGATGCGGGAGTACTCTGCGGTATTGGGAAAGAGGGCGGGGCCGTGCTGACGTTCCATCTGGATGCGCAGCATAATAACCACATCTGCCCAGGGGAGCACTTCTTCAAAGTTGGAGGTGATGGGAACATTGTCGATGTGAAAATTGCGCGGCATCATGGTTCGGGGGGCGCATAGTCGGACATTGGCTCCCAGTTTATGCAAGCCGATGATATTGGACCGCACCACGCGGCTGTGGGCCACGTCGCCCACGATCAGGACGTTCACGCCTGCCAGCTTTCCGATATGTTCCTGAATGGTGAATATGTCCAAAAGAGCCTGAGATGGGTGTTCATGGGCGCCATCACCGGCATTGATGACGCTGGCTTCGATGTTATCCGCCAGCAGCTTGGGAGAGCCGGAGACGCTGTGGCGAATGACGATGACGTCAGGATGCATGGCCATGATATTCCTGGCCGTATCCAGGAGAGTTTCCCCTTTGGTGGTGGATGATGTGGAAGAAGAAAAGTTGATGGTATCCGCACTCAGCCGCTTTCCGGCGATTTCAAAGGACGTGCGGGTACGGGTGGAGTTTTCAAAGAACATGTTGATCTGTGTTTTGCCCTTGAGAGGGGGGACCTTCTTCACGGCTCTGGTATTGATCCCCTTGAACTCCCTGGCCGTATCCAGCAGGAGGGTAATTTCTTCAGCGCTGAGATGGTAGAGGCCCAGGATATGATTCTGTTTGAACTCCATGCTTTACTCTCCGTCTTTGCTTTGCAGTATATATACGCGGTCCTCATCATCTATTTCCTGCAGACACACCTTGACGCGCTCGTCGCGGAAGGTGGGCACCTTCATGCCTACATACTCGGCGTACAGAGGCAGCTCATTGTGGCCACGATCAATGAGGACAAAAATTTCCACCAGGGCTGGACGTCCCTGGTCCATGACGCAGTACAGTGCGCTGCGAATGGTTCGGGCGGTGTAAAGGACGTCATCGACGATAATCACTTTTTTCCCGTCAAAGTCAAAGGCGGCGAGGGGGCCTTTCAGCACAGGCGCTGATTGTGCCATGGAGAGGTCATCGCGGTAGAGGGTACTGTCCATGACGCCAAAGGGAACTTCATGGCCGGTCATTTGTTTCAGTTTTTCCACCAGCCGGCGTCCAAGGTGTTCGCCCCGCGTGCGCAGGCCGACGACCATGGTGGCGCTGATATCCTTGTGTTTTTCGATAATCTGACTGGCGACGCGGGTCAGAGCGTGATCTACATCCCGGGCACTCATGATCTCTCTCATAATGACCTCTCCTGCTCCTTGATTTCGTTCCAGAAACGATCCAGCTCTTCAATATCGGCTTTGCCACCGGCCTGCGCCAGGCGCTCTTCAACCTGGCGAAAGCGGCGCGCAAATTTCTGATTCGTGCGATTGAGGGCCGTTTCCGGCTCAACTCCCAGCTTGCGGGCGCAATTGACGACGCTGAAAAGGACATCACCCATCTCGGCCTCAATTTCGGCGAGTTTTCCCTGCTGAATCGCATC